>JAIYDS010000058.1 GCA_027487385.1 Acetobacteraceae bacterium
ATCGGCGGCGACGGCGCGCGTCATGCCGATCACGGCCGCCTTGCTGGTGCCGTAGAGGAAGCGGTTGGGCGCGCCTTTGATGTTGGAGGCGGCGGAGGCCATGTTGATGATGCTGCCGCGCTTCGCCTCCAGCATCGCCGGCAGTGCCGCCTTGATGGTGCGCCACATGCTGCGGACATTCAGCGCGAAGGCGAAATCCCACTCCTCCTCCGTGCAGGTCAGCGCCGTGTTCTGATGCACGAAGCCCGCGCAGTTGAAGAGGATGTCGAGCCGCCCGGCGGCGCCGATGGCGGCGGCCACAGCCGCGTCATCCAGCACATCCAGCGCATGGCTGGTGATGCCATGCTGATCGAGGCCGGCGAGCTTCGCGGCATCGCGGTCGGTGGCGATGACCGCGGCGCCTTCGGCCGCCATGGCGATGGCGCTGGCCCGGCCGATCCCCTGGCCCGCCGCCGTCACGAATGCGCGTTTTCCTGCCAGACGTCCGGCCATGTGATTCTCCCTCGAATTGTTTCCGGCATTCCGGCCCGGCTGGCGTCGCGCGTCAATGCTTTCCCTGGCGGCCCTCGCATCGCAGACTGCGGGCATGCCGCCGCTCCGCCTTGCCGAGATGGGTCATTTCTTCGTGGGCGGGCGCCGCGCGCGCGTGACCGGCCGCGCGGTGACCGAGGTGCAGCTTGTCCCCGGCAGCCCGCCCTATCGCGCCGACATGAACGGCGAATACCTGGTGGCGAGCCTCTATGTGGAGCATGCGCGGCCCGATCCCGTGACAAAGCCCTGCCCCTTGCTGCTCTGGCATGGCGGCGGGCTGACCGGCGCCTGCTGGGACACGACGCCCGATGGGCGGGAGGGCTGGAAGCTCTGGTTTCTCCGCCGGGGCTGGCATGTCCATGTGAGCGACGCGGTGGAGCGCGGGCGGAGCGGCTATGCGCCCTTTCCGGAGGTGTTTCCCGGCGCCCCCCTCCATCGCCGGGTGAATGACCCCTGGGAGCAGTTCCGCATCGGCCCGAGCCATGCGGCCGGTGTGGCGCATCCCGGCCATCAATTCCCGCTCGACCATTACGAGGATTTCCTGCGGCAATGCGTGCCGCGCTTCCTCGGCACGGATGACGATGTGATGGCGGGCTATCTGGCGCTGCTGGAGCGCGTCGGGCCTTCGGTGATCATCGCGCATAGTCAGGGCGGGCATTTCGCCTGCGCCGCCGCCCAGGCCGCGCCGCATCTGGTGCGTGCGCTGGTGCTGCTGGAACCCTCGGGCTTCGGCCCGGGCCCCATGTCGCACATCCCGACGCTGGTCCTCTATGGCGACCACATCGCGCGCGATCCGCGCTGGGTCACGCTGCGCGCGGCGGGTGGCGCCTTCGCCGCGGCACACCCCTGGGTCACCCTGCGCGACCTCCCGGAGGAGGGCCTCGCCGGCAATGGCCATATGCTGATGCTGGAGCGCAACAGCGATGCCATCGCCGCGCGGGTGCAGCGCTGGCTGGACGGGATTCTTTGACAGCGCCTTGCCCGGCGGACAGTCTCGCACCCTGGTGTGAGGTGGCGGCATGAACAGGCTTCAGGCGTGGCGGTGGATGCGCCGGGGGTTGCTGCTGGGCGGCGTTGCCGGGGCGGCCGCCTATGCCGCGCTCAAGACGCGCCCGCCGGACACCGAGCCCGATCTCCACCTGCTCTACACGCCCGCCGCCATGCATCACGGGGTGGACCGCAATCCGATCATCGTCATCCCCGGCCTGCTCGGCAGCCGCCTGCGTGACCCGGCCTCGGGGCGCATCGTCTGGGGTGCGTTCGACGGCGTGGCGGCCGATCCCGGCACGCCGGAAGGGGCACGGCTGGTGGCGCTGCCCTTCACGGATGCGACGCAAAGCCGCGTCACCCCCGATGGCGTTCTGGACCGCGTGCAGTTGCGCGTCGCGGGCATTCCCGTGGCGCTGCGCGCCTATGCCGAAATCCTCTCGACGCTCGGCCTGGGCGGCTATCGGGACGAGGCGCTGGGCCTGGCCGGCCGGGTGAATTACGGCAACGACCATTTCACCTGCTTCCAGTTTTCCTATGACTGGCGGCAGGACAATGTGCGCAACGCCCAGCGGCTGATGGCATTCATGCGCGAGAAGCGTGACTTCGTGCAGGCCGAATATGCCCGGCGCTACGGCATGCGGAACCATCCGGTGAAGTTCGATGTGGTGGCGCATTCCATGGGCGGGCTGGTCGCGCGCTATGCCATGTTGTTCGGCGAGGCGGATTTGCCGGCCGATGGCACGCTGCCGCGCCCCAATTTCGCCGGCGCCGAATTGATGGCGCGGCTGATCCAGATCGGCACGCCCAATGGTGGCTCGCTTGATGCGCTGCGCGTGCTGGTGGAGGGGCGGGATTTCGGCCAGCCCATCGTGCCGCGCTACAGCCAGGCCATCCTGGGCACCTTCGCCTCGGTCTATCAGCTCTTGCCGCGCGCCTGGAGCCGGCCGCTGGTGCAGGGCGATTCGGCGCTGGACCTGCATGACCCGGCGGTGTGGCAGCGCCTGGGCTGGGGCCTGGCCGGGGCTGGGCTGGATGCGGATCTTGCCACATTGATGCCCGATGTGGCGAGCTTGGCCGAGCGGCGCAGCCTGGCGCTGGCGTTGCAGGCCCGGCTGCTGCACCGGGCCCGTGCCTTCGCGGCCGCCATGGAGCAGCCGGCTGCCCCGCCGCCGGGGACGGAGCTGATGCTGGTCGCGGGCGATTCCATGCCCACGCTGCTGCGCGCCGCGGTGGGCGCGGATGGCCGCCTCATGCCGCTCGCCACCGGGCCTGGCGATGGCGTGGTGCTGCGCGATTCCGTCCTGCTGGACCAGCGCCAGGGCCGCGAGCCACGGCCGCCACGGGTGATGAGCCCGATGGGCTTCGAGCGCGCGCTGTTTCTCCCGCGCGAGCATCTGGAAATCACGCGGGACGCGACCTTCCGGGACAATATCCTGTTCTGGCTGTTGGAAGAGCAGCGCGGCGCCTGAGGGCGCCTCACCGGACGAAGCCGTCAAACCCCCGTCGCAGCGCATCCGCCCGGCCATCCCGCGCGACATCCCAGAGCGGGTTGTCCACCGCGAGGCGCTGCCCACCATCGCGCTGCACGGGACGGATGTTCAGGTTGGCGCGGTTGCGCGTCGCGATGCCGAAGAAGTCGAAGGGCACGCGGACATAAATGCCCTTGTCGAAGCTGCCCTCGCCGAAGCGGGAGTAGCTGACATTGGTGAAGGTGGCGAAGCCGCCGACCTCGATGCCGCTGTCGAAGCGCCGCCCCATCTCGATGGTGCCGCCCCAATCGCCGGCCAGGTAACGCCCGCCGCGCAGCACGGTGTAGAGGTTCCACACCGGCAGATCGAGGTAGAGCGAGGCCTGGCCCGTCACCACCGAATAGCCCAGCGTGCCGACATTCTGCGTGTATTGCCGCTGCGCCACCCAGTTCACGTCCAGGCCCAGCGCATAGGGCCGGTCCTGCGGGCGCCAGAGGATCTCGCCCGAGATGCCGCCGAACTTCGGCTCCAGCATGCCGGCCGTGACGCGGGCGAAGACATCGCGCGCCGGGGTCCAGATGCGCTCGGCGTAAAGCGCGGGGATGGTGGTGCTGGCGGCGCGGGCATAGCGTGCGAAGTTGCTGCGCACATGGGGCAGCACGCTGTCGCTCGGCAGGCCGCCATCGAAATTGCCGGCGAAGATCTGCTGCACGGAACCCGCGATGGCGGTGTTCCAGCCCAGTTCCAGCCGCGCGCCGGCCGCGACGCCGACCTGCCAGCGCAGCGCCGTCTCCGGGTCACCCACCAAGAGGTTCAGCGCGGGCGCAACACCCCAGGTGAGGCGCGGGGGCGCGGCCACCGCGGCAGTCGCGCTGCGCTCGCCATAGGCGGGCAGGAGCTGCGAGACATGCAGGATTTCCTCCGCGCTGCCATGGCCGCGCGAAGCGGCCTCGAAGGCGCCGCGCAGCGTGACCAGGCGCGCGATCACCACGCCCTCGCGCTCCCAGATCACGCGGATGCGCTCGATGTCGGGCGGCAGATAAGGCTGGGCGGCGCGCACCACGCGGGAGGTGACCTGCGCCAGCGTGCGATACCGCCCGCCAGAGACGGCGATCTGCGCCTCCTCGCCGCGCAGGTCGAGGGAGATGGGCAGGAAGCCGGCGTCGCGGAGCGCGGGGAAAAGCCGGCGGGCGATCTCCGCGTTCTGGCTGGCCGCCCCCTCGCGGTCATCGCGCCCCATGCGGATCTGGCCCTCGAAGCCGGCGGTGGCGGCGAGCAGGCGTTCGCGCCAGCCGCGGAGCGGCGAAGGGCTATCGGCTCCGCGCAGGGGTTCGGGCGGCGGCGCCGCATGCTCGGGCGGGCGCGGCGGCATGGGAGGTGGCGGCTGGCGCGGCAGGTCGGGCGGCGTGAAGGGATCGAGCCGGAGCGAGGCGCGGACCAGGAAATCCGTGCCATGCACGAAGGAGGCGCCGAGATCGAGATAGGGGTTCGGCTGCCAGTTCAGGCCGATATTGAAGCGGCTCGCCGCCTCGCCGCGCAGGTTCGTGGTGCGGGCGGGATAGCCGCCGCGCTCGTCGCGCAGCGCATCGGCCGAGTATTCCAGCTTGGCGCGCAGCCCCTCGATCGGGCCCCAGGGGGTGGGGATGGGCGGCACGGAATACTCCACCCCGGCGAAGAGCCCGGAATTTTGGCCGCGAAACAGGCTGTTGAAGGCGACGGTGCCGCCCTGGCCCACACTGCGCGGCCGGGTGCCCATGCCGCCCGGCCCGGTGCTCAGCGGGTTCGTGATGTCGCCCCCGGTGGAGAGCCGGCCCCAGCCCATGCCGACCGTCAGGTCGAAATCCCAGATGCGCTTGGAGGCCGCGATGAATTCGCCCTGGTAGATGCCGGTGCCGATCACGTCCTGGAAGCCGATGGCCAGCGCCGGGCGCCAGGCGTTTTCCTCCCAGACGCGCAGCTTGAGGTCGAAGGCGCGGTCGGTGGTGTTGCCGCGGCCGGTGGTGCCGTTCAGGCGGTCGCTCAGGCGGAAGGTGGTTTCCAGGAAGGGCAGGGCCTGGAAATTGACGAACCAGAATTCACGCTGCTGCCGCCAGGAGATGCCGC
Organism: Acetobacteraceae bacterium; assembly: GCA_027487385.1. Classification (GTDB taxonomy): domain Bacteria; phylum Pseudomonadota; class Alphaproteobacteria; order Acetobacterales; family Acetobacteraceae; genus Roseococcus. The sequence goes on from JAIYDS010000058.1 coordinate 5,094, forward strand.
TCTCGATGGTGCCATCGGGGCGGAAGCGCGCATTGGGCATTTCCAACAGGCCGACCCGGCCGAAATTGGAGCCGGTGGCGGGGACTTCATCGAGGGAGCGGGCGGGCGTGGCGAGCAGAGACACGCCCACCAGAACCGCCGCCCCCATCGAAGAATGCGGCCGCGTAGCGGCCGCCGCGCCCAGACCGCCCTTCACGTCAGCGCAACCGTGGCGGCGCGAAGCCCAGCGACCGGAGGGAGCGCCCGGCGTCTGAGGGCTCCAAGACACCCCAGCCGCGCAGCGGCTGGCGCCCGGCGCTTGAGGGCATCAACTAATTCGCGCCACGGTAGATGACGGAGAGCGCGGCGGCCGAGATCGCCAATTGCCCCGCGATCTGCGTCATGTCGCGCAGAAAGCCCCAGGCCTCGAAGGGCGAGGGGTCATTGGGCACGATCACCAGGCTGCCCGGCGGCACGGGTGGGCCACCCTGCTGCCAGGCGCCGAGCCCCGCCGGCGTGGAAGTGCCATTGGGCAGCACCAGGAAGGCGCGCGAGGGGTCGGCGAAGCGCTGCGTGCCGCCGGCCGCCTGCACATATTGCCTGGCGCGCCAGCCGCTCGTGAATTGCAGGCTGCCGGCGTTCTGCACCGCGCCCACCACCGTCACCTCATTGGGCCGCTTGGGCATGACGATGAGGTCGCCCGGCTCCAGCAGCACGTCCAGCTCGGGCCGGCCGGCCAGCACCACGGGATTGGCCTCCACCACGATGCGCCCGGCGGCGGGGATGGTGCGCAGGCTATTGGCCAGCTGCTGTCCGGCGGCGACGGCGCCGGTGATGTCGGTGCTGCGGCTGCTGCCCACCACGGCCTGGCCCGCCGCCACCTGCATCAGCCCGGTCTCCAGCTCCCGCGCGGTGCGGTTGAAGCCTTCCTGCTGGCGCAGCCGCGCGGCCTCCCGCGTGAAGACGGCGCCATAGGGATAGGCCTGCGGCGTGAGGCCCCCGGCGCGGGCGATCACCTCGGAGAGGCGCTCGCCGCGGCGGATGTCATAGACGCCGGGGCGCAGGAATTCGCCCATCAGCGTGACCGGGCCATTGTCGCGGTCGCCGAAGCCGCGCGGGATGCGCAGGCCATCGCGCGGCGAGAGCCGGACCGCCGCGAAATTCCGGCTGCGCAGATCGAGCAGGGTGCGGCTCAGCGGGATGGCGCTGGTCTGGTCGGAGGGCTCGCGCGAGAGTTCGACGCTGGAGAGATCGGCCGTGTCGGTCAGCCCGCCGGCCACGGCCAGCAGCGCATCGAGCCCGGTGCCGTTGATCAGCGGATAAAGGCCGGGCAGCCGCGCCTCGCCGGTGAGCGAGACGGCATTGTCCAGCAGGAAGGTCAGCAGCGCGGGGTAGTCCTGGAAGACCTGGGGGCAGGGCGCCTCGCCCAGGCGACGGAAGCTGCCCATGCGCGCATGGGCGAAGCGCTGCGGCGAGGAGCGGGCGGCGATTTCGAGCTGGGTCAGCGCGGCGCAATCCAGGCCCCGCTGGGGGGCCTCGGGCAGCGTGCCGGGCGGGCTTGGCATGGTGCTGGCGGGTGCGGGGGCCAGGCCCGCCAGCGGGTTGGGGATGCCGGCCACCGGGGTGGCGGCGGGCGGCGTCATGCGCGCCTGGGCCGCGTTCAGCCGGCCGCGCTCCGCCTCATCCAGCAGCGCCCATTGCACCGAGGGGCTGGCCAGCCAGAGCACGTCGGAAAGGGCGAGGATGATCACCTCATCCCCCTCGGCGAGTGGCACGTCGCCCCGCCCGGCCAGCACGGCGGCGAGGTCGAAGGGCTGGAAGCGGCGGCCGCGGGTGCGCGCATCGGTGCGCCAGATCACCGCCATGCGGGCATAGGGGTCGGGGCGGACGATGCGGCCATCGCCGAGCAGGCCGCGCAGGCTGGCGCCACGCCCGCCAAGAGCGCGGGTCATCGGCTGCGCCACATGGCCGGTCAGGCGGAGATTCTGCGCCTGCACATCGGTTCCGGGCTCCACCAGCAGCAGGTCGCCACGGCGCAGGGGGGATTGCAGGTTGATCTCGCGAAAGGCGCGGCGGCCCTCGCCATCCGTGGTCTCGAGCAGGAAGCGATTGCCCGAGGGGCGCAGCGCATCGCCGGCCAGGCGCAGCATGGTGCCGAGCGGCGCGGCCCCGCTGCCCGGCGGCAGCTCATAGATGGAAGGGCGCGAGACCTCGCCGCCCAAGGCCACGACGCCGCCGATGGGCGGCACCAGGATGCGCTCGCCCTCGCGGAGCGAGAGGTCGGGCGGCTCGCCCTCGCCGGCCAGCACGGGGTAGAGGTCCACGAGGCGGCGGCCGCGCGGACCCTCCACGCGGATGGCGCGCAGCGTGCCGGATTTGCGCACCCCCTGCGCCGCCACCAGCGCATCGAACAGATTGGCCAGCGGCGAGAGCGCGACGACACCCGGGCGCGTGACCTCGCCGCCCACGAAGATCGTCATCTGGCGCATCTGGCGGACCGAGACGAAGACCTCGGAGCCTGCCAATTCCCGCTGGGCGCGGCGGGAGAGTTCCTCGCGCAGTTCGCGCAGCGTCCGGTCCGCCGCCTGCATGGGCGGAAGATTGGGCAGGATGAGCAGGCCCTCGCGGGAAATCCGCACCGGGAAATCCTGGTTGGAACGGCCGCGAATGGTGATCATCAACTCGTCGTCGCGGCCCAGCAGGTAGTCTTCCGGGATGGCGCCGGAGCTGAGGTTGGGCGGCTGGCCCGCGGCCTGGCCAGCCAGCGTGCCAGGCGGGCTGGTGCGGAAGCTCTCATAGCCGAATTGGCGCAGGGGCGGGGCCGGCAGAGGCACCCGCCCGGCCGAATTGGGCGTGGCCATCAGCGGTGGCGGTGGGCGGCGATTGTCGAAGAACTGTTCGATGGGTGAGAGCGGCTCCTCCGGCACGGCCATGGGCGCCCCAAGGGAGGGGGCGGGCAGGCCGGTCATGGCCGGCGGCGTTGCGCTGCTGGGCAACTGGCTGCCCAGCGGGCGCCCGGCGCCGGCATCCAGCAGCCGCTGGAGGATATCCTGTTGCGCGCTGGGCGGCAGGGCCTGCAGGGCGGCGCCGCCGGGCAGGGTGGAGGGCAGGCCCGGTGGGCCCAGCAGCGAGGGCGGCATGGGCTGCGCGGCCAGGGGCAGCGCCAGGAGGAGCATCACAAGGACAGGCCGCGCAATCACCAATGGTTAACCTTTGCTTGTGATGGTGGCTTCTGCTCAATTTCCCGCGTGTCATGCAACCATGCGGCGAAGCCTCCCCATGTCGTCAAGCCTCTGGATTGCAAAATTCGATGCCGCCTGCCGGCTTGGGCCGCGCGCGGTGGCCTGGGCGATCCTGGGCCGTGGCCCTTGGGCCCGGGCCTGGCTGCGCTGGCGGTTGGGCGAGGCGGACCCGCCGGACCCGGCCGGCGCCATGGCCGGCGCGGATCTTCGCCCGCTCTGGGAGGCGAATCGCTGGGCGGAATTGCCCCGCCTCGCGCTGGCCGGGCGCGGCGCCGAAATCCTGCCCTGGGCCGAGGCCTGGCTCACCGCCCATCCGCCCTTTCGCGGCCCGCTCTGGCTTTGCGGGCAGGAGGCGGCGCTGCGGGCGCTGCATCTGGCACTGGCCTGCGCGCTGGCGGGGCGGGCGGCGCCGCCCGAGGTGATGCGGGCGCTGGCGCGGCGCATCGGCGCCAACCCGGCCTATGCCCTGGCGCAGGACAACAACCACCCGGTCAGCGAGGCCGCCGGCCTGCTGGTGTGCGGCCTGGTCCTGGGCGATGCGCGGCTGGCGGCGCGGGGTGCCCGTCGGCTCGATTCCGCCATCGCCCGGCTGGTGGCCGAGGATGGCAGCTTCGCCCAGGCCAGCCCCGCCTATCACCGGCTGCTGCTGGATGTGGTGGCCATCGCGCAATGGCTGCGCGGCCCCGACTTGCCGGCCGCGCCGCTCACCCTCCGGCGCATGGCGGCCGCGACGCGCTGGCTGCATCGCCTGGCCTGCCCCGAATCGGGGCTGCTGCCGCGGATCGGGCACCAGGATGGTTCGCATTTCGCCGACCTCTCGGCGGCCGGGCCGCTGGACGCGCGGGCCAGCCTGGAGCGCGCCGCACGGCTGTTCTGCCGCGCCTCGGCCGGCTGGCCCGCGGATGCAGGATGCGCGGCGCTGGGCCTCACCTGCCCCTCCGAGGCGCTGCGGCCGGAGGCGGATTGGCAGGGCGAAGGGCTGCTCGGCCGGCGCTTCGGCCCGTTCCGGGCGGTCTTGCGGACCGGGCCGCTGCGCTTCCGGCCGGGCCATGCCGATCTGCTGCATCTCGACCTCTGGCGCGGCGCGGAGAACCTCCTGCGCGATGGCGGCACCGGCGCCTACAACCCGGAAAGCCCGGCCTGGCTGCCCTATTTCCAAGGGGCGGCCGCGCACAACACGGTGGAATTCGACGGCGAGGACCAGATGCCGCGCCTCGGCCCCTTCCTGTTCCACCATTGGCCCACCACCGGCGCCCTGCCGCAGGGGGGGTGGTGGCAGGATCATCGGGGCCGCCGCCATGCCCGGGAGCTTTGGCCGGAGGCCGGTGGGCTGCGGGTGGAGGATCATCTCTCCGGTCCCTTTCGTCAGGCTGTGCTGCGTTGGCGTCTGATGCCGGGGAATTGGCGACTGCTGCCCGATGGCGTGGTGGGGCAGGGCCTCCGACTGAGGGTTGCCGCCGATGGGCCGCTCACCCTGCGTGTGGTGCAAGGGCTGGAGAGCCTGGCCTATGGGGCGGCCTCCGCCCTGCCGGTGCTGGAAGCTTGCCTGGATGGAAAGGTTTCTCGTCTGACGACAATCATTGCCGAGAATTGAACGTCCAGGTTGCATTCTATCCGTCATGTCTCGCATCCTGTCCGGACAAGGCGAGGCCGAAAATGGCGCTGGATCAGTTGCTCAGGGGATTGTGGCGGCAGCGCTGGGGCATTCTGCTATCCAGCCTTCTGCTCTATGGCGCGGCGGCCGCCCTGGTCTGGAACTGGCCTCGCAGCTATGTGGCCACCGCGATTGTCGCGCCCTCCGAGACGACCGGCATCGCGACCTCCTCCCTGTTGACGCCCTCGCCCTTTCTCCAGCCCTCGCTGCTGGACCAGCGGCCGGGCGGGAATTTCGCGGTCTATCTTGCAGCACTGCGCGCACCCGAGGCGGCGGCGGCCCTGGCGCGGGAGACGCCCCTCCTGGCGCAGATCGCGGAGCGCCGCGCCAGCCTGCCGCTTGGGCCGCTGCGGCGTTGGCTCGGACTGCGCCTGGAGGCCGATGCGGATGACGCCCGCCATTTCCTGGAGCGTCATTTCTCGGCCACCCCTTCGCTCACCTCGGTGACCTGGACGCTGGAACTCGTGCACCGGGACCGCGCCTCGGCGCTGGACATGCTGGAGCGGCTGCATGCCCTGGCCGAAGGCCGCGTGCGCGAGACGCTGGCCGAGCTGGCGGGGCGGCGCATCCAGGCCCTGGAGGCAAGGCTGCGGGTCGAGCCGGACCTTTTCCTGCGCAATTCGCTGTTTGAGCTCCTGGCCCAGCAGCAGCGCGCCGCGCTGGTGGTGGCGGCGGATGAGGCGGCCGCGGCGCGTCTTGTTTCCGTGCCCGTCGTGGAAATCCGACCCTCGGTGCCCAATCGGCCGATTTTGCTGGTGTTGCTAGGCCTCGTGATCCCCGGGGCGGTGATCCTGGCGGTCACCTGCCGGCTGCTGCTGCGCCATGAGCCGGGGGAATGGCCGGCCGCCATGCCCTGGCGCGAGACCACCGATCCCCGCCCACCCCCCGCGCGAACCGAGCCCACGCTGACGCGCGCCCCCACGGCCGACGGCGCGTGCTGAGGCCTGGCGCCCTCCGCCTGCCCGGCACGACGCCGCTCTTCGCCGGCCTGGCCGGGCTGGCCGGTGCCTGCCTGCATTTCGCGGGCGCACTGAAATCCACCCCGGCGCTGGCGACCTTGCCTTTCGATGTCACGCTGCTGGCCCTCCTGGCGCTGCTCGGCCTGCTGCCCTTGCTGGTGCTGGGGCGCGGCTGGCGGCTCTCGCCCGGCCTTGGGCCGCCGTTGGCCGGTTGCGGCCTGCTCTGGAGCTGGTGGGTCCTGGCCGCCGCCTGGAGCCCCTGGGGCGCGGGGGTTGCGGACCGCCTGCCGGAGATTGTCCTGGCCGGGCCGCTCATGCTGCTGCTGGGCCTGCTGCTGGGGGCCGACCCCGTGGCGCGGCGCGTCTTTGCCGCGGCGGTGATCTGGCTGGGAGTCTTCGTCGCGCTTTCCATCGCCTGGGGCCTCGCGACGGATGCCGTGGTGCTGGGCGGGCGGGTGGGAGCGGATCCGAGCCGCGTGCGGGTGCAGTATCAGGTGGCGGGCCTGGCCATTGCCTGCGCGGCCGGGCTGGTGGCGCTGCGGGCCACGGCGGCGCGCGGCCTGCCCGTGCTGCTCTGGCTCGGGCTGCTGCTCGGCTTGGGTGTTGGGGTGCTGCTGCCGGGCGGGCGGGCGGCCTTCCTGGCGCTGGCTGCCACCGTCGCGCTCGCCCCTTCCCTGCGCTGGGTGTTGCAGGGAAGGGTGGCGCCGGCCCTGGCCTGGCTCGGCCTCGCGGCGGGCGGCGGCGCGGCCGGGCTGGGCCTGCTGCTGCTGGACCCCGGCCGCGCGGCGGATCTCGCCACGCTCGAGCGGTTGTTCCGCCCGCAGGGTGGCGTCGAGTCGGCGCGCGAAATCCTCTGGAGCGAGGCCTGGCGCCTGGGTGGCTTCGCCGGACTCGGCCCGGGTGGCTTCCCGCCGGCCATCGGCGTGGGGCAGGATCGCGGGCTGCATCCGCACAACCACGCCATCGAGGCGCTGGTGGAGGGCGGGGCGGTCGGGCTGCTGCTCTGGCTTCTCGCCTTTGGCGGCGCGGTGCTTCTGGTTCTGGTGCGCCTGCCGCGCGTGGCACCGGAGCGCGCGGCCACCATCGTGGCACTCACCCTGCCCATCGCCATGACCGCCATGGTCTCGACCGATCTGGGCAACCGGATGGTGTGGCTGGCGCTGGGCCTGGCGCTCTCGCTGGCGGTCGAGGCGCACGATGTATGAGGCCTGGGGCAAGCGCGGCTTCGACATCGCGGCCGCGGGGGCGCTGCTGCTGCTGCTGCTTCCGATGATGCTGGCGACCGCGCTGCTCGTGGCGGCCGGGCTTGGCCGCCCCGTGCTGTTCGTCCACTGGCGCGCCGGCCGGGCCGGGCGGCCGGTTCGCCTGGTGAAATTCCGCAGCATGCGGACCGGCGCGGGGCCGGATGCCGAGCGGCTGACGCGGCTCGGGCGCGCCATCCGCGCGCTCGCCCTCGATGAATTGCCGCAACTCTGGCTGGTGCTGCGCGGCGACATGTCGCTGGTCGGCCCGCGCCCGCTGCCGCTGGCCTATACGCCGCTCTATTCGCCGCGCGAGGCGACGCGGCTGCGCGTCCGCCCGGGCCTGTGTGGTCTGGCGCAGGCGCAGGGGCGCAACGCCGTGCCCTGGACCGAGCGGCTGGAATGGGATGCGCGCTATGTGGAGCGCATCACCCTGGGCGGCGATCTGCGCATCATCCTGCGCTGCGGGCTCGTCCTGCTGCGCGGCGAGGGCGTGCATGCGGCGGGCGAGGCGACCATGGCCCCGCTCACCGCAGCCAGAGGGGGTCCTTCACCTTCTTGAGGAAGGCCTCGAAGGCTTCCTCCTGCTCCGGTGTCGGGCTCATGGGGCGCGGGGTGCGCGGGGCGCTGGCCTCGCGCAGCAGGGTCTGCACCACGGGGGCGGAGCCCAGCACCAGGCCCGGCTGGCGGCCGCCCTTCAGCTCCAGATAGACCTCGGCCAGCAGCTTCACGTCGAGCAGCGCATTGTGGGTGGTGCGTTGCGAGAGATCGATGTTGAAGCGCCGGCAGAGCGCATCGAGGCTGTTCTGCGCGCCGGGGAAGGCCACCCGCGCCAGGGCCAGGCTGTCCACCATCCGCGCCGGGTTGAGCGTCGGGCGCTTGGCGCGGAACAGCTCGGCATCGAGATGCTTGAAGTCGAAGGGCGCGTTGTGCGCGACGATCGGCGAATCGCCCAGGAATTCCAGCATGGCGTCGGCGATCTCGGGGAAGCGCGGCTTGCCCTCCAGGTCGGCGCGGGTGAAGCCATGCACGCGGGTCGCTTCCGGCGGCACGTCGCGCTCGGGGTCCACCAGGGTGTGGAAGACCTTCCCGGTGGGCATCAGGTTCACGATCTCGATGGCCGCCACCTCGATGATGCGATGACCTTCGAGGGGTTCGAAGCCGGTGGTCTCGGTGTCGAGGACGATTTCACGCATGGCGATGCTCCGGCGGGCGGCGCCGATGCCCTGGCCCCCTGGCAGCCAGCCGCACATCTCGGATCTCCGGGAAGTTGCGGGATGAAGTCGGAGGGGTCATGGCCTCGGGGAGCGATCACGGCAGGGCGGGGGCTTCCTCTGGCGATCAGCCTCGAATCGCCAGGGGCGGGCTCACCCTAGCGGCAATTCCGCCGCGGCGCATCTGCCGCCCCGCCGATCAGGTTGAAGCGGAAGGCCTCCGCCGCACCCGGCTCATGAGTGACCAGCACCGCGCGGATATCCTGGTCGCCCGGGACCATGACGCGGCGGAGGTTGGGCACGCCGCGCTCGGGCCGCTCATCCAGGAAATAATGGCTGTCGCCCGTCAGCAGCAGCAGCGGGCGTGGCGCCCATTGCTGTGCCAGCCGCACCAGCGCCTCCCGCAGCGCGGTGAAGCCGTCGCCTTCGGTGCGATAGCAGTAGATGTCGGCCTGGATGCCCACGACCAGGGCGCTCGCTACCTCGCGCCGGGCGAGTTCCGCCGTATCGGTCAGCCAGGCCAGGGCCGCGGCCTGGCGTGCGGCGAATTCGGCCGGCGCCTGGGCGCTGGCGGGCGGGGTGTGCCGCAACCCTTCGGGCAGATTGTTGTTGGAGCCGGTGACGTGCAGCGTGACGAAGCGCAGCCCACCCATGGCCCAGCGCGCATTCTCGACGAAAAGGGCGCCGTCGAAGGCGCGCTGGTCCGGCATCACCTCCGATTGCCGCTCGAGCGCGATGGGCGATCCGCCCAGGCTGCGCGGTTCGGGGAAGAAATGGCGGCGCAGCAGGGCGAGGCGCTCCGGCGGGTGGAAGCGGCCGGCATTGCGCGTGAAGCAATCCGTCCATTCATTGTCGCCCGGCGTGTAGATCAGTGCGGCCTCATGCCGGGCGAACCAGGCGGCGGTGCGCAGCAGGGTCGGGTCATCGCAGACCTCGCTGCCGCCCTTGGTGTCGCCCAGGAAGAGGCTGAAGGCGGGGCGCGTGGCGTTGATGGCGCCGATCAGCGCCTCGACGCGGGCGATCTGCGTGGCGCAGGCGGCGGGCGACGTGTCGCGGCAATAGGGCATATCGCCGAAGGCGACGAAACGCAGCGGCTCGGCCAGCGCGGGGCGCGGCGTCAGGGCCAGCAATGCGAGGAGGATCAGGCGCAGCATGGCCGGGCTCAGAGGCTACGGGCGGTGTAGCCATGGGACAGGCTGCGCCCGCGCACGGGGTCATGCAGCGTCACGCGGAAATCCGCCGCGGGGCGAATGCCGCCATGCACGGCCAGCGTGCCGCCGAACATCAGCATCCCGGGGCCGGTGGGCACGCCCAGGGCGCGCGCCTTTTCCAGGAGATCCTCCGGGTGGCGCATGGCCGCGACCAGGCCGCGCTGATAGGTGACCCAGGCGCCGCCCTCCTGGATTTCGCTGTGGATTTCCAGCTGGTCCCAATGCGGCGCCACCTCCTCCCACCGCCAGAGCGTGGCGCTGATCGGTTTCGGGCACATCTGCTTGGAGACGGGGATAGAATAGGCCTCCACCTTGCGGTCCGTGTGGTCCGAGCCGCAGCCGATGAAGCGGCCCTCGGGCGTCTCGATCAGGATCCACTCGCCTTCGCCGCTGCTGTCCTGGCCCAGCACATCCACTCCGGGCGCCTGCGTCAGTGTCTCGATGCCGGCGCGGTAGTAGCAGGGCACGGTGGCGGGTGGTGCGATGCCCAGCGCCGCCAGTTCATCAATATGCTCCTGCAGCTTGTGCGCATCGCGCCCGGTCCAGCCGGCGATCACCAATTCGCTGATGGCGAGGCGGAGGGGCGTGGAATCCACGGTGAAATCGAGCATGCGCATGGGGCTGTCCTGGACAAGCGGTGTGACGCATCGGAACATGAAGCGAGCAAAAAGGGGAGGGGTGGCACATGGAACGCGTGGGCTTCATCGGGCTGGGCATGATGGGGCGACCCATGGCCATGAATCTGGCGGCCAAGAACGTGCCGCTGATCACGTTGGATGCGGCGGGGGTGACGCTGGATGGCGTGCCCGTCGCGGTGGACGCCGCGGCGCTGGCCGCGGAATGCCGGCTGATCATCCTGATGCTGCCCGACAGCCGTGCCGTGGCGGCGGTGATGGCCGGGCTGCTGCCAGCCTTGCAGCGCGACTCGCTCGTCATTGATATGGGCAGCAGCGAGCCGGGCGAGACGCGGCGCTGGGCCATGGCCCTGGCCGAAAAGGGCTGCGGGATGCTGGATGCGCCGGTTTCGGGCTCGGTGCCCAAGGCGCGCGCGGGCACGCTCGCCATCATGGTGGGCGGCGCCGATGGCGATTTCGCCCGGGCCGAGCCGGTCCTGCGCGCGATGGGTGAGGCGATCATCCGCACCGGCACGGTGGGCAGCGCCCATGCGATGAAGGCGCTGAACAACTACGTCTATGCGGCCGGGCTGCTGGCGGTGAGCGAGGCGGCGCAGATGGCCGAGGCGCAGGGGCTCGACCTCGGCATCTTCGCGCAGGTGCTGAATGCGAGCTCAGGGCGCAACATCGCCTCCGAGACCAAGCTCGCGCAGGAGATCACCTCGCGCCGCTATGCGGGCGGGTTTCAGCTCGGGCTGATGCGCAAGGATCTGGAGACCGCGGGCGGGATCGCGGCGGCGACGGGGGCGGAGGCGCCGCTGCTGGCCCTGCTGCGCGCGCGCTGGAGTGAGGCGCTGGAGGTGATGGGCCCGCGCGCGGACAATACGGAAATTCACCGTTACATCACGGGCGGCAGCAAGCCATGAACCTCACGCGTTGCGCGCCTGAGCGGGCGCGGGGGGCGCAGTGGCGCGGGTTGATCTTGTGTCTGGGCTTGTTGATGTGGGCGCCCGCATCCCAGGCCCAGCGCCCCGCCGCGCCGACGGGCGATGTGGCCGGTGGGCGGGACCAGCCCTTGGTCGGGCGATATGAGGGCGCAACGCTGCGCTTCTATCGCCAGCGCGAATATGAGGAGCTGCGCCTGGTGGACCGCCCCTCGACCGGACGCGATGCGCGCGAGCAGGGCGCGCAGCGCCATGAGCGCAACAGCATCGCCGTCGCGGGCCGGGCGACACGCCTGCGCTATGAAGGGCCGGAGGGTCGCTCTGCGTTGGAGGTGCTCCGCAACCACCAGGAGCGGCTGCGCGCCAATGGCTTCGAGATCCTGTTTGAATGTCGCGGCAGCGATTGCGGCACGCCACCGGATCACTGGAGCGCCGTGGTTAATTCGGTCCCGCAGCCGCCCGCGCATGGCATGACTCCGGGCTGGGCGAGCCAGAGCTACAGCTTTGCCAGGCTCACGCGGCCGGCGGGAGATGTGTTCGTATCCATCCTCGCCGTGGATTATCAGAGCCGCAGCAACATCCTGATTGATGTGGTCGAGGCGCGGCCGATGGAGGCTGGACGGATCGTCTTCATTGACGCCTCGGCCATGCAGCAATCGGTGGAACGCACTGGGCGGGTGGCGCTCTATGGCGTGCAATTCGCGACGGATTCGGCCGAGATCCAGCCGGCGTCACGCCCGACGCTGGAGGAAATCGCGCGCTTCCTGCGTGCCAATCCGACGATGAATGCGATCATCACCGGCCATACCGATGCCCAGGGCAGCTTCGAGCATAATCTCGGGCTTTCGATGCGTCGTGCGCAGAGCGTGATCGGCGCGCTGACACGGGAGTTCCAGATCGCGCCGGGGCGGCTGACGCCCTTCGGCGCTGGCATGGCGGCACCTATCGCCAGCAACGACAATGATGCTGGCCGGCAACAGAATCGCCGGGTGGAGATCGTGAAGCGCTGAGTTGCCCCAGCGCCTCACCATGGGCTCAGCCGATCTTGTGATCGGCCATCTTTTCCAGCGCCTGGACCATGCCCGAATGGTCCCACTGGCTGCCGCCCATCGCGGCGCAGGCCGAGAAGAGCTGCTGCGCGGAGGCGGTGTTGGGCAGCGCCACGCCCAACTCCTTGGCGGACTGCAGCGCCAGGTTGAGGTCCTTCTGGTGCAGCTCGATCCGGAAGCCCGGGTTGAAGGTGCGGTTGATCATCCGCTCGGCATGCACTTCCAGGATGCGGCTGTTCGCGAAGCCGCCCATCAGCGCCTGGCGCACCTTGGCCGGGTCGGCGCCCGCCTTGCTCGCGAAGACCAGCGCTTCGGAGACCGCCTCGATGTTGAGCGCGACGATGATCTGGTTGGCGACCTTCGTGACCTGGCCCGCGCCATTCTCACCCACGCGGGTGATGTTCTTGCCCATGAGCTGGAAGAGCGGCAGGGCGCGCTCGAAAGCGGCCTCGGGGGCGCCGATCATGATGGTCAGCGCCGCGTTCTTCGCGCCGATCTCGCC
>JAIYDS010000312.1 GCA_027487385.1 Acetobacteraceae bacterium
CCCTCGACCTCGCCGACCGCACCATCCGCATGCCCTTTGACGGGGTGGTGGACCGCATCTTCATGGACCCGGGCGAATATGACCTGGCCGGGCAACGCATCATCATGGTGCACAGCCCGACGCAGATCCGCAGCGAGGCCAATGTGAAGGAGACGGATATCCGTCACTTCCGCCCCGGCACGCCGGTGCGCGTCACGGTGGATGCCTGGCCCGGCCAGGTCTTCCCCGGCGTGGTGGACCGCATGATCGAGGCCGCGACCAGCGAATTCGCCCTGCTGCCCAGCGCCAACCCCTCGGGCAATTTCACCCGCATCACCCAGCGCCTGCCGCTGCGCGTCCGCCTCGACCCCGCCCCCCCGCCTGGCCTGCTGCGCCCGGGGATGCTGGTGCGGGTCACCGCCGAAGCCCGCGGGTGAGCGGAGCCGCCTCCGTCGAGGCCATGTTCGCCCGCTTCGGGCCGAATTACCGCTGGTGGGTGACGCTGACGGCGCTGACCGGCACCATCTCCACCATCCTCTCCTCCACCATCGTCGTCGTCGCCCTGCCCGATATCGTGGGCGCGCTGGGCATGGGGCATGAGGAGGGGCAACTGCTCTCCACCGGCTTCCTCGCCGCCAATACCGGCTTCATGCTGCTCAATGCCTGGGCCGTGGAACGCTTCGGCTTTCGTCGCACCTATGCCGCCTCGATCATCGTCTTCATCCTCGCCTCCATCCTCGCCGGGGTGGCCACGACCAGCGGCGTGATGGTGGCCTGCCGCGTGGCCCAAGGTGCGGCCGCCGGGCTGCTGCAACCGCTTTCCATGCAGGTGATCTTCCTGGTCTTCCCGGCCGAGCGGCGGGGCACCGCCATGGGCCTCTTCAGCTTCGGCGTGGTGATGGCGCCCGCCATCGGGCCCGCGCTGGGCGGGGTGATGGTGGATGAATTCTCCTGGCACGCGGTCTTCTTCCTGAGCCTGCCCACCGCCGCCCTCGGCCTGGTCATGAGCTTCTTCTTCATGCCCGGGCGCCTCGCCACCGGCCCCGCGCGGGGTTTCGACTGGCTGGGCGGCATCCTGCTGGCCATCGCGATCGGGGCGCTGCTCTCCGGCCTCACCGACGGGCAGCATGATGGCTGGAACGCGGACCGCGTGGTGGGGCAGCTGGCGCTGGCCCTGGTGGCGAGCCTCGCCTTCATCCTCTGGCAGGCGGTGGCGCCGGCGCCGCTGATGAACCTGCGGGTCTTCCGCCATGGCGGCTTCACCGCGGCCGCGCTTGTCGCCTTCATCTATGGGGGCGCGATCTTCGGCTCCACCTATCTGCTGCCGCTGCTGACGCAGGTGGTGCAGGGCTATACCCCCACCCGCTCGGGCCTGATCATGATGCCGGGCGGCCTCGTCGTCGCCTTCGTCTTCCTCATGGCCGGGCGCATGGCGGATTTCGTGCCGCCCTGGATTCCCGTCTGCGCCGGCCTTGCCGTCTTTTCCCTCTCCTGCTGGCTGCTGAGCTTCATCGGCACCGACACGGATTTCTGGGAACTCGCCATCTGGATCCTGATCGGGCGCATCGGCCTGGGCCTGACCATGCCCAACATGAATGTGGGGGCGATGCGCGCCCTGCCCCCTTCCCTGTTTGGCCAGGGGGCGGGGACGATCAACTTCTTCCGTATGCTGGGCGGTGCCTTCGGCACCAACCTCATCGCCGTCCATCTGGAACGCCGGACCCAGCTCCATGCCGAAACCCTGGGCCCGCTGCTGGATGGCGGCAGCACCACCGTCGAGGCCCGCCGCCTGTTGGAAAACCTCTACGCGCAGGGCGGGCTGCCGGAAGTGATCCGCCGCGACGCCGCCCATGAGTTCATGACCCGCATGGTGGAAGCCCAGGCGCAGATGCTGGGCTTCCGGGACGCCTTTTTGGTGGTGGGAATCCTGTGCCTGCTGGCGATCCTGCCGGGGCTGACGCTGCGGCAGAAGCCGCCGGGATATGCGCAGCGGTGAAACAGGGGGCTTTGCCCCCTGGACCCCCACGAGGGTGAAAACCTGCGTGGTTTTCACAGCTTCCTGGACCATGATTACAACCAAGCCTCGCGAACGGAGCGCGACAGGTATCTTCGCCCGCCAGCCAGGCTGTGGAGGCTTCTCAGGCCGCGCAGGAACTCCAGGGCGGCGCCCTTGTCGCGCCGCCAATGGCGGATTCGCTGGGATACCGGCAGGTGACGAATGATTTGCGACAAATCCGGATCGGGCACCAGGAAGGGCGGACCCGGCAAGGCCCGCAACAAATCCAGCCGCCGCGCCAACGCGATCAACCCCAGCCCCCGCATGCGAATGGCCCGCCGCGCGGCGCGGCAGATCAGCCCCTCCATCTCCCGCAGCACCGAGCCCGGCGGTGACGCCGCCAGCGCCGTGAGCAACCGCTCCCAGAGGCCCGCATGCGTCAGCCGCTGGAAATGCCGCGCGACCGAGGAGCCCTTGCCATAGGCGGCCGGCAGGTCGCGCCACGCCCCCTCGGTCGCCGCCACGCGAAAGATCGCATCCATCCGCGCCCGCTGGTCGCAAGGCCGCCCGCGCGCCGAACGCGGCAGGTAGATGGAGAGGATCGTCCACTGCTCATCCGTCAGCCGGTCATAGGGCACCAGAATCCAGGCCGGACGCCGCGGGCGCGGGCCACGGGGGTAGATGCGGGGTTCACGGAGGATGGGAGGGAGGGGATTGCGCATCGCGTTGTATAGCGCGAGGCATAGAACAAATCAAGAACAAACAGCCGGACATCGCCGCGAGCCCGCCCGCCGGGCAGGCTCGCCGAAGCCATGGGGGATGGCGATGCGCGGCCGCCCCTGGCGGCGTGTCCCGCCGCCAGGGGACACGCCACAGGCGCCGGCCGCTTGTTTTTTTCGAGCCTCCTTCTCCGCGCAGACGAACCCGTCTGGGCGCGTCAGAAGCGCAGCGCGAAGGCCAGCGCGCCGCCATGGCCTGTGAGGTTCTGGCTGTACTCGCCCTCATATTGCAGGCGCATCTCCAGGCGCTCCGTCGCGAAAAGCTGAAGCCCCGCCGTGAACCGCCCCACCACCTGGTCGGTCCGCGCCGCGCTGGAGAAGCGGCCGGCCTCGGCGGCGGCGCTCACCAGGCGGCTTTCCTGGGTCCAGCGCCCCTGGCTCAGCAGGCTCACCCCTGCCGA
>JAIYDS010000185.1 GCA_027487385.1 Acetobacteraceae bacterium
CCGCCCTCGCCGGCCCGCGCAGCGCGCTCGCCCGCGCGGCCGAGCGCCTGGCCGCCGCCGCCGATGCGCTGGGCGATGAGCAGGCCGAGCTGCTGGCCCGGCAGCTCCAGGACCTCGCCGTGCGGACCGGCGCCGAACCGGCGCAGCGGCTGGAGGAGGCGCGGGAGGGATTCGCCCGCGCCCTGGCCGCCCCCAGCCTGGCGCCGCTGGTCGAGACGCTGCGCCCGGCGCCGCCGCCCCTCACCCCGGGCCTGGCGGCCGCCCTGCCATCCTCCGCCCATGCCCGCGCCGCCGCCGCCATGGGTGCGGGGCGCCGCATCTGGCGCCTGCGCCTGGGCCCGCTCCCCACCGCCGAGGCCATCGCCGAGCCCTTCCTCGCCCGTGCGGGTGAGGTGCTGGGCAGCGCCGGCCCGCCCGAGGCGCTGGACATCTTCCTCGCCAGCGACCTGCCGCCCGAGGAGCTCGCCGCCCTGCGCGCGGAGGCCGACCCCGATGGCGGCGCGCTGACCGACCTTGCGCCCGCCGACGCCCCGCCGCCCGCGCCCACCATGCGCGTCCGGCAGGACCGGATTGACGCCGTGATCGCGCTGGAGGCCGAGCTGCGCGCCGCCGCCCTTTCGCTGGGCGAGGCGATTTCCGCCCCCCAGGCCCGCGCCGCCTTCGAGGAGTTGGCCGCGCTGCAATCCACCCTGCCCGCCGCCGCCGCCGCGCGGCTCGCCAGCGGGCTGGAGCGGCTGCGCGCCGCGAATGGCGCCGCCGAACGCGCCCAGGGCCGGCTTTCCATCGCGCTGGGCCAGTTGGACGAGGCGGTGCTGGAATTGCGCGTCATGCCCTTCGCCAGCCTGGCCATGCGGCTGCCCCGCGTGCTGCGCGCCACGGCCGAGGCGCAGGGCAAGCAGGTGGCGCTCGAAGTGGTGGGCGAGGAGGTGCAGATTGACCGCAGCCTGGCCGACCTTCTGGCGGACCCGCTGCTGCACCTGGTCCGCAACGCCGTGGATCACGGGATCGAGACGACGGAGGAGCGGCTTTCCGCCGGCAAGCCCGCCACCGCGCGGCTGCTGCTGGTGGCCGAGCGCCTGCCCGGCCGCCTGATCCTCAGCTTCGCCGATGACGGGCGCGGCATTGACGATGCCGCCGTGCTGAACCGCGCCCGCGGCCGCGGGCTGATCAGCGCGGAGGTGGCCGCCCGCCTCAGCCGCGAGGAGATCCATGCCCTGCTTTTCCTGCCCGGCTTCTCGACGCGCGACGCGATCAGCGAGACCTCGGGCCGCGGCGTCGGGCTGGATGTGGTGCAGGATGCGGCGCGCCGCGCGGGCGGCGTGGTGCGGGTCGAGAGCACGCGCGGCGAAGGTACGCGCTTCATCCTGGACCTGCCGCTGACGGCCGCCATGCAGCCCGTTCTGCTGGTGGAGGCCGGGGGCCAGCCCTATGCGCTGCCGGCCGGGCGCGTGGATTCCGTGATCCGGCCCGAGCAGGTGCCGCCGGGCCAGGCCATCACCACGCTGGAGGCGGTGCTGCGCCTGCCGGCGGTGGAGAGCAGCGCCATCGTGCTGGTGCGCCGCCCCGCCGGGCTGCTGGCCCTCGCCGTGGAACGCCTGGGCCGGCGGACCGACCTCCTGCTCAAGCCGCTGCACCCGGCGCTGGCCGGCACGCCGGGCGTGGGCGGCGTGGGCGTGCTGGGCAATGGCGAGCCGGTGCTGCTGCTGGAGCCGGATAGTCTGGAGCGGGCGCTGCCGGCGGTGCAGACGGTGGGGTAAAGCGACAGGAAGAAAAAAAGCCTCCGGCGGCTGGGGCCGGGGGCCCCAGACCCCATTCCTGAAGAAGCGTCCGAATATCCGCAGGCCGAGCCAAAAACAAAAGGGGTCTGGGGCCCCCGGCCCCAGCCGCCGGAGGCCTTTTTTTCTCTTTATGCTTTCAGCCGCCAGGCCGCACCAGCGGCATAAACATCCCCGCTATTGGCGGTCGCCGGCAGATTCCGCAGCCAATCGGCCATGGCGCTGGCCTTCACCGCCGCCGGAAATTCCCATTCCAGGCTTTCGCCGAGGCTCGCGTTGAAATGCTGGAAGCCCAGCGCCGAGAGCCGGGCGAGGCTCGCCAGCGCCACGTCGCGCTGGATGGTGGTGAATTCGAAGGAGAGGGCGCGCGGCGCGCGGGAGAGGCCGGCCAGCACCTCCGCCTCCCAGCCCTCCACGTCGATCTTCACGAAATCCGGCATGCCATGGGCGGCGATCAGCGCGTCCAGCGTGGTGCGGGGCAGGGGGATTTCGGCATCCCAGACCTGGCCCTCCCAGCCTGGCGCGCCTTCGGCGGCGGCGATGAAATCGGTGCTCGCGGTGGCGACGGTGGGGTTGGCGGAGTTCAGCCGCAGCACCGCCTCGCCCCCGCTGGCGCCGATCAGGCTCGGGACGAGTGTGAAGCCGGGCACGCCCCGAAACATCAGCCGCAGCGCGCGGGCGAGGCGCGGCTGGGGTTCCACCGCGACGACGCGCGCGCCGATGCGGGAAAAGCTGGCCGCGCGGTCGCCCACATGGCAGCCGATGTCGAAGGCCAGGTCCCCGATGCCGAGGAAGCGGCGGTAGAAGCCATCCAGCAGCGGCTGCCGCGCGGGGTCGTGATACAGCCGCAGGCTGCGGCCGATCGCGGCGGCATGGCTCATGCGTGGAAGACCAGCGCGGCGCCGGCGGCATGGGCGGGCGGCACCATCAGCGCCCCGCCCGGCAGCTCGACCAGCGGCAGATGCGCGAGCAAGCGGCGCACCGCTGCATTGCCATCGGCGGTCTGCACGAAGAAGCCGGCCATGAAGGGCAGGTCCGGGATGGCGATGCCCGGGAGGGTGGCGGGCAGATCCTCCGGCGCCAGGATGGCGACGCGGGTTTCGATCGCTGGTGCGTGTGGGCCAGCCACGCCGGCGCCACCGGGAAAGCGGATCAGGAAGCCGCCCGCCAGCCGCGGCTCGATCACCAGGCCGGTCAGCTTGGAGAGCCGCGCGGCCGTCACCGCCGCCTCGGCGCTGACCAGCACGAGCTCTGTCAGCGCCACCGCCTGGTTGGCGTGGTCCATCCAGCGTTCCTGCCAGATCAGCTCGGGCGTGTGGTGGGTGATGAGCTGCAGCCGGCCCTCCGGCGCATCCGGATAGGGCAGGCGCGAGAATTTCGCGCGCGGCCCATCGGGCTTGTCCACCGGGCGCTCCAGATGCGCGACACCGGGGATGGGAATGCCGGCGCGGCGCATGCGGGCGAGGTTGGCCTCCGCGTCATCCATCCCCATGGCGAGGATGTGCAGCCCCTCATAGCGCGCGATGAATTTGGACAGGCCATTGTCGAACCGCCCCGGCTCCAGGATGGCCAGCAGTTCGATATAGCCGTGCTGCAGGAAGGCGCAGCGATTGCCGGTGGCGTAGAGCTCCACGGGGGCGTCGGGCGTCGGTCGCCCGGATTGCTGGGCGATGGGCGAGAGCGAGAAGCCCAGCGCCTCGAATTGCGCCGTCATCGGCCCCAATTCGCGCGCGCAAATGCCGACATGGTCGAGGGCGAGGGCGGATTGGGTCATGCGGGGTTCTCGTATTTCGGCAGCAGCCATTCGGCGGGTTCGGCCATGGCGCCGCGATACCAGTCGTCCACCAGGGGGTGCGCGCGCACCGCGGCCATATAGGCCTGGCTCACGGCGGAAAGCTCCGGCTGCCAGGTGAGGAAGCGGGCCACTACCGGGGCATACATCAGGTCAGGGATGGTGAAGGCGCCGCCCATCAGGAAGGGGCCGCCATGGGCGGCCAGCGCCTCGGCCCAGATCGCCTCGATCCGGGCGATATCGGCCAGCGCGCCGGGGGTGCGGCCACGCCCGGGAAACTCCCGGCCGAGATTCATCGGCATGGCCATGCGGAGTTCGCGGAAGCCCGCATGCATCTCGCTCGCGATGCTGCGGGCATGGGCGCGCGCCAGGCGCTCGGCCGGCCAGAGGGCGGGGGCGAATTCGGCGCAATATTCGGCGATGGCCAGGCTTTCCCAGATGCGGGCGCCCTGGTGCTCCAGATAGGGCACGAGGCCGCTGGGGGAGTTTTCCTGCACCGCCGGGCTGCCCTTGCCGCCCACGCCGGCCAGCGGCAGCACCACCTCCTCCACATCGAGCCCGGCCAGCTTGACGGCGAGCCAGCCGCGCAGCGACCAGGAGGAGTAGCGGCGATTGCCGATGAAGAGACGACCTTCGGCCATGGCGAATTCCTTGATTCCAGGCCCTGGTTTTCGCACGGGCCGGAAAGGCTGGCGACACCCCTGCGCCAGACGTTACCAAGAGGCGTGATCCGCGCCCTTGCCCTCTCGCTGCTGCTGGCTGGCCCCGCGCTGGCGCAGGAACTGCCGAATGCACGTCGCACCGCCGAGGCTGAGCGCGCGGCCGCCGCCCAGGCCGCCGAGCGCGCCCGCGAGGCCGCGGCGGAAGCGCAGCGCCTGGCCGGGGAGCGCATTGCCGGCGCGGCCCGGGTGCAGGCGGCCGAGCGTGCCGCCTTCGCCGCCGCCAGCCGGGCCGAAGCGGCCCGCCGCGCCGAGGCCGAGGCGCGGGCGGAGCAGGCGCGGCTCGCGGCCGAGCTGGCGCCGCTCCTGCCGCTGCTCACTCGCCTGGCTGCCCAGCCGGCGCCCATCCTGCTCGCCGCCCCCCTCCCGCCAGCCGAGGTCGCGCTGGGCCTCGCCGCCCTGCGCGCCATGCTGCGCGAGGCGCAAAGCATGGCCGAGGGGCTGCGCGCCGCCGAAGCCCGCGCCGCCGCCGAGGCGCGCCGCTTCGCCGAGGAGCGCCGCCAGCTGACGACCGCCGAGGCCGAGGCGCGCCAGGCCTCGCAGGGGCTGGATCGCCAATTGGAGGCGGCGCGCCGGCAACTCGCCGAGCGCAGCGCGGATGAGCGGGCGGCCAGCGCCCGGGCCGAGGCGGCCGTGGCGCGCGCGCAGAACCTGGAGGAGGCGCTGGCCCGGCTGGAGCGCGAGCAGGCGCGCCGCCGGGCCGAAGCGGCCGCCGCCCGCCGTGCCCTGCCGCCCCCGCCTGAACCGACACCAACACCGGCCCAGGTCGAAGCCGCCCCGGCCGGGCTGCCCGTGGCGGGGCGGCTGGTTCGCGGCTTCAACGCCCCTGGCGAGGGCGGGCCCTCACGCGGGCTGACCTTCGCGGCCCCGCCGGGTGCGCGCGTCACCGCCCCCTGCGGCGGCAGCGTGGCCTTCGCGGCGCCCTTCCGCAGCTATGGGCGCATGGTGATCCTGGATTGCGGCCAGGGGCAGCACCTGGTGCTGGCGGGGATGGAGCGGCTGGACGTCACGGGCGGGCAGCGCGTCCAGGCGGGCGAGCCGCTGGGCGTGCTGCCGGCGGCCGGCCAGCCGACGCTCTATGTCGAGCTTCGCCGGCGGGGCGAGGCGGTGGACCCGCGGCCCCTGGTCCGCTCGGGTGCCTGAGGTTGGGCGCTTGACGCTGGCGCCATCCGGGGCCATCCGCCCCGCATCGCACAAGAGAGGACCGCGCCATGCCGCAACCCGCCCATCCCGCCGCCGTGAACGGCCTCACCCTCGCCCAGGCCGAGATCATCGCCGATGCGGCGCTGGCCAAGGGGCGGGAAATCGGGCTGCTGCCGCTCTGCGTCGTCGTGCTCGATGCCGGCGGCCATGTGAAGGTGACGAAGCGCGAGGACGGCGCGAGCCTGATGCGGCCCGAAATCGCGATGGGCAAGGCCTATGGCGCGCTGGCCATGGGCTTCGGCACGCGCGAATTGGCGCGCCGCGCCCAGGCCATGCCGGGCTTCACCAACGCGCTTTCCGACCTGACGGGCGGCAAGGCCGTGCCCGCGCCGGGCGGCGTGCTGGTGCGTGACGCCGCGCATGTGCTGTTGGGCGCCGTGGGCATTTCCGGGGATGTCTCGGCGCAGGATGAGGTCTGCTGCATCGCGGGGATCGAGGCGGCGGGGCTGGCGCCGGATACGGGCGATCCGGCCTGATCGGCCGGCGGGGGATGCGCCGGGGAGCGGAAGGGCCTCCGGCGGCTGGGGCCGAAAGGCCCCAGACCCCAATCCTTTGGGTCATGACGGCTGAAACGGAATTTCTGAAACCCTGAAGTAGTTTTTCTTAATCAGGCAAAATATAGAATAAAGACAGCGCCCAAAGCTGGAACCATGATTGGGGTCTGGGGCCTTTCGGCCCCAGCCGCCGGAGGCTCTCCCTTTTCCTTACTTCCGGCGGCGCACCGCCCGCTCGCTCATCACACAGGCCAGCACCACCACCGCGCCGCCGATCAGCACCTCCAGCCCCGGCCGATTGCCGAAGATCAGCAGGTCGAGCGTGACGGAGAGCGGGAGCGCGATGAACTCGAAGGGCGCCAGCCGCGCCGGCGTGCTGTGGCGGAAGGCCAGTGCCAGCAGGATGGTCGCGCCACCGGCCAGCACGCCGTTCACCAGCAGCTGCGCCCATTCGATGGCGCTGGGTGCCACCCAAAGCTCGAAGGTGAAGGGCCCGGTAGCCAGGACGCCGAACAGCGAGGGGTAGAAGACCAGCCGGCCAATCCCCGGCTCGCCGCGCAGCCCGCGGTTGATGGTGATGTTCACCGCATAGGCCACGGTGCCCAGCAGCGCGCAAGCGAAGCCGATCAGGCTGCCGCCCTCGCCGAGCTGCGGGGCCAGGGCGATCATCACCCCGCCAAACCCCACGCCGGACCAGATCCAGGCCGCGCGCGGCACGCGCTCCTTCAGGAAGATGCCGGCCAGGACCAGCGTCATGAAGGGCGCGGTGAAGAAGATCAGATAGGCGTCGGCCAAGGTGAGGTAGCGCACCGCGACATAGAAGGTCAGCCCCGCCGTCAACATGGAGACGGCGCGCAGCGCATGCAGGCGGCCATGCTGGGTGACCAGCGATTCGCTCGGCCAACCAAAGGCGCCGCGCAACAAAAACAGCAGGACCAGCAGCACGGCATGGCGCAGGAAGACGGCCTGCGCGGCCGGAAAATCCCCGGCCAGCAGCTTGCTGTTGGCATCGAGCAGCCCGAACAGGCCGATGCCTGCCATGAGCAGGAGCGGGCCGCGCACCATCTTGTCCTTTGCCGTGTGTGGGAGGCATGTCGCGTTCCCGCCCACCGCTGTCAACGCGGGCCGGGTTTCGTGTCGCGCCCGTTCTGTCCTATGCAGCGCGGCATGACACCCTCCCTCGCCTCCGCCCTGATGCCCCTGATGCGGGGGCTCGACGCCGAAACCGCGCATGGCCTGGCCTTGCGCGGCCTCGCCCTGGGCCTGGCCGGCCGCGATGACGCGGCGGATGCGCCCAACCTCGCCACCCGCGCCCTGGGCCTCGATTTCCGCAACCCGATCGGCCTCGCTGCCGGGTTCGACAAGGATGCGGTGGCGGTCCTGCCGTTGCTGCGCCTGGGCTTCGGCTTTGTCGAGGCCGGGACCGTCACACCCCGCCCGCAGGTGGGAAATCCGCGCCCGCGCCTCTTCCGCCTCACGGAGGATGCGGCGGTGATCAACCGGATGGGCTTCAACAATGCGGGTCTCGATTCCTACCTGGCCCGGTTGCGGGACCTGGCGCGGCCGCTGCCCGGCGTGCTCGGCGCCAATGTCGGCGTGAACAAGGAGGGGGCGGATCCGGAGCGCGACTATCCGGCACTGTGCCGCGCCGTGGCGCCGCTGGCCGATTACGTGACGATCAACATCTCCTCGCCCAACACGCCGGGGCTCCGGGATTTGCAGGGCGAGGCGCGGCTCGCCTCGATCCTGGCCGCGGTGCAGCCGCCCGCCCTGGGCAAGCCCGTGCTGGTCAAGCTGGCGCCCGATCTGGCCGAGGAGGCGCTGGGCCCGATCATCGAGGTCTGCGTGACGCAGGGCGTGGCCGGGCTGATCATCAGCAACACCACCATCGCCCGGCCGGAGAGCCTGCGCTCGGCGCACAAGGCCGAGGCGGGTGGGCTGTCCGGCGCGCCGCTTTTCGAGCGCTCGACGGAGATGCTGGGCCGCGCCCACCGCATCGCCGCGGGCCGGCTTACGCTGATCGGCGCCGGTGGCGTGGCGAGTGGCGAACAGGCCTATGCCAAGATCCGCGCCGGGGCTTCGCTGGTGCAGCTCTACAGCGGCTTCGCCTATGGCGGGCCGGCGCAGATCGGCCGCATCAAGCGTGAACTCTCCGCTTTGCTCGCGCGCGATGGTTTCGCCCATGTCGCCGATGCGGTAGGGGCAGGCGCATGACGATCCAGATCTACGAGAATCTCGCCCCGCTGGCCGACCGTTATGACGGTTATGTTCTGGACCTTTGGGGCGTCGTGCATGACGGCCGCCAGCCCTATCCCGGCGTGCTGGATTGCCTGGCCGAGCTGAAGGCGCGTGGCAAGCGCGTGGTCTTCCTGACCAATGCGCCGCGCCGGGCCTGGTTCATCCAGAAGATGCTGGATGGCATGGGCATCGGGCGGGATCTCTATGCCGGCATCATGTCCTCGGGCGAGGTCTCCTGGCTCTGGCTGAAGCAGCGCGACCTGCCCTGGTTCGCCAAGCTCGGCCCGCGTGCCTATCACATCGGGCCGGAGCGCGATCTTTCGGTGGCCGAGGATGGCGCGGCGGAGCTGGTGAAGCGGCCCGAGGAGGCCGATTTCCTGCTGAACACCGGCCCCGATCCCGACCGCAAATCCGTCTCGGTCGAGCCCTATCGCGATGAGCTGCGCGCCTGCTTCGAGGCGGGGCTGCCGATGCTCTGCGTGAATCCGGACCGCGCCGTGATGGTGGCCGGCGACCGGCTGATCTGCGCCGGCGCGCTGGCCGACATCTACCTGGAATGGGGCGGCGACGTCTTCGAGGCCGGCAAGCCCGACCCCGCCGTCTATGGCCCCGTGCTGGACCTGCTCGGCATCACCGACAAGAGCCGCGTCGTGGCGATCGGCGATACGCCCCATACCGACCTGGCTGGCGCCCGCAATGCCGGCATTGACAGCCTCTGGGCGCTGACCGGCCTGACGGCCGATGCCCATGGGCATGACCCCTCGCCCGGCCTGCTGACGCATGTGCTGGCCGAGGAAGGCGAATCCCCCATCGCCGCGCTGCGCAGCCTGCGCTGGTAGCGCCTTCCACCGGGTGCCAAGCTCGGCGGGATGATCTTTCGCACCGCCTGCCGTGAGGCGCTGGGCGCCCCCGCTTTGGCCATGGCGGCCACCTTCCTGGCCTTCGGCGCCGCCGTGCAGGCGGCGGGCCTCGGGCTCGGCTGGGGGCTTGCGGCGGCGCTGCTGGTCTATGGCATGCCGGGGCAGATGGTGCTGGTCACCGCTGTGACGCTGCCGGGCGGCGCGCTGCCGGCGGTGCTGGGCGCGGCCACGGCCAATGCGCGCTTCCTGCCTATGGCTGTCGCGCTCTCGCCCTGGCTCGGCGGGGGGCCGCGCCGCTGGTGGGGGCTGCCCTTCATCGCGGTCACGCCCTGGGCCATGGCGATGCGGCGCCTGCCGGGCCTGCCGGAGGCGCAGCGCCTGGCCTGGTTCCTCGGCTTTGGGCTGACCTCCTGGCTCGTGGCGGGGGCCGCGACCATCCTGGGCCATGCCGTGGCGCCGCTGGTCCAGGGGCCGGTGCTGGCGCTGCTGCTGCTGGTGAACCCGCTCTATTTCACGCTGATCCTGGCGGGCGAGATGCGTGCCGTCGCGTCCCGCCGGGCGGTGATCGGCGGCTGCTGCGCGGCGCCGCTGGTGCTGGTGCTGCCGGCCGCCTGGGCCTTGCTGGCGGCGGGCTTGATCGGCGGCACGCTGGCCTTCTGGTGGGGCGAGCGGCGTGGCCGGCGCTGATCTTGCGCTGCTCCTGCTCATCCTGGCCTGCCTGGTGCTGCGGGCGGCCGGGTTGCTGGTGGCCGGGCGGCTCCGGCCGGATCATCCCTTCGTGCGCTGGGCGGCCGCCGTCGCGCTCGCCACGCTGGCCGCCTTCATCATGGCGGCGGTGGTGGCGCCCAGCGGGGCGCTGGCGGGTATTCCCTGGCCGGCACGGCTGGCCGGGGTGGTGACGGCCATTCTCTGGATGATGCGGCGGGGCGGGATGCTGGCGCCGCTGATCGCCGGCCTGGCCGCGACGGCCCTGGTCTGGGCGCTGGGCGGCGGGTGAGGGGCACGCGGCCCGATCACCTCTCGCCCGGTCAAGCCTCGGCGCAGTCGGCGGCAGGGTCCAGCCGGGTGCAACAGGGACCTGCGGACCAAAGTCCGCGCCAGGCCTTGCGGCGACGGCGGGCCGGAATACCAAGACCCCCGAAGGACGACTGGTGGCGTGAAAGGGGCCTCCGGCGGCTGGGGCCGAAAGGCCCCAGACCCCAAGCCCTTGTTCGGAATCCCATATGCTGTTGTTTTTGTTCAATATAAAGAAAGGGGTTTGGGGCCTAGGCCCCAGCCGCCGGAGGCCCCCTTTTTTCCCCTTCGCGTGAAAGCGATGCCACCGGTCGAAGTCAGGGAGCCCTGGAACATGGCCCGCAACATGCCTCCGAACATCCGGGTCAGCCTCCCGGAACGGCCGGCAGGGAACCCCTGGCCGCTGCCGAGCGGAAGCTTGCCGCGCCTGGCGGATCGCTGCGGGGGACTTGCCAGGAGCTTGCGGCACTTCCCGCGGATGGGGTGACGGAAGGGCGCCCCCCCGCCGCAACTCAGCCCGGCTTGCCGGCCACCACCACCATGGCCGGCTTCAGCAGGCGGCCATTCAGCGTCCAGGCGCTGGTCCAGGCCTGGATCACCGTGCCGGGCTCCACGCCTTCCGGCGCCGGCGCCTCGCTCATCGCCTGGTGCAGCTCGGGGTCGAAGACCTGGCCTTCGGCGGGCTTGCGGTGCACGCCATGGACTTCGAGGCGTTGCAGCAGAAAGCGCTCCACGCCCTCGAAGCCGCCACGCATCTTGCCGATGATCTCGGGCTCGTCCTCGGCGGGCTTGGGCAGCAGGTCAATGCCGCGGCGCAGGTTCTCGGCCACTTCCGTCATGTCGGTGGCGAATTTCTGCACGGCGTAGTTTCGCGCCTTCTCGGCCTCGTCCTTGCCGCGATGGCGCACATTCTGCACCTCGGCCTCGGCGCGCAGCCAGCGATCCTTCATCTCGGCCAGCTCGGCCTCAAGGGCGGCGATGCGCTCCTCCGGCGTGGGTTCCGGGGCGGTCGTGTCAGGGGTTTCCGGCGCGGTCTCGGCCGGGGCAGGGGTCTGGGGATCGGTCATGGACAGTCACGTAAGCGCGCGGCGGCGCGGGATCAACCCAGCAGGCGGCCGATGACCCGCGCGGTGTAGTCCACCACGGGGATCACGCGGCCATAATTGATGCGGGACGGCCCGATCACGCCGATGGCGCCCACGATCTTCTCCTGCGCATTGCGGAAGGGCGCCACCACCACGGACAGCCCGGCGGTGGAGAACAATCCGCTCTCCGCGCCGATGAAGATCTGCACGCCCTCGCCCCGCTGCGCCAGTTCCAGCAGCTTCAGCGTGGTCTCCTGCGCCTCCAGCCGCTCGAACAGCGCCTGGATTTCCTGCACGCGGCTCAGATTCTCCATGTTTTCCAGGAGCCGCGCCTGGCCGCGCAGGATGAGCGAACCGCTGCCACCGCCCGCCCAGGTCGCCATGCCGGCCTCCACCACCTGGGTGGTCAGCGCGTCGAGTGCGCTGCGATTGGCGGCGATTTCCTCCGTCACGCTGGCGCGGGTCTCGGCCAAAGTGCGGTCGGAGAGGCGGGCATTGAGGTAATTCCCGGCCTGGACGAGCGCCGAGGGCGGCAGGCCGGGCGGCACCTCGATGACGCGGTTCTCCACGCGCCCATCGCCCTGCACCAGCACCACCAGGGCACGGCCGGGGCCGAGCGGCACGAATTCGATATGGCGCAGCGGTGCCTCGCCCTTGGGCGCCACCACGAGGCCGGCGGCACCGGCGAGGCCCGAGAGCATCTGCCCGGCCTCGGCCAGCGTGTCCTGCAGGGAGCGGCCATGGGCGGCGCAGCGGGCGGCGATTTCGGCGCGCTCCTCCTCGCCCAGATCGCCGAATTCCAGCAACCCATCCACGAAAAGGCGCAGCCCCTGCTGCGTCGGCAGGCGGCCGGCGCTGGTGTGCGGGGCGTAGAGCAGCCCAGCCTCCTCCAGATCCGCCATCACGTTGCGGATGGAGGCGGGGGAGAGATTCAGCGGCAAGCGGCGCGAGAGGGTGCGGCTGCCCACGGGCTCGCCCGTGGCGACATAGACCTCCACCAGCTCCCGCAGGACGGCGGTGGAGCGGGGGTCGAGGGCGCTGGCGGCGATACTCGGCACCGCGGAGAGGGGTGACTTCAGGGGGGTGTGCATCGCTGGCCTTAGCTTGGTTATCCGCAGGGCATTGGTCAACCTTTAGCGACCCTTCCTGGACCACGCCTCTGGTCAGGCGGCATCGCCTGTGCTGATTGCGGCGGCAGAAACCCGAAGGATTGCCCCGAACATGCGCCCATCCGGCCGCGCCGCCGACGCCCTGCGTCCCATTTCCATCGAGACCGGCATTGCCAAGCATGCCGAAGGCTCCTGCCTGATCCGCATGGGCAACACCGAGGTGCTCTGCGCCGCCAGCCTGGAGGCGCGGGTGCCGCCCTTCATGCGCAACCAGGGCCTGGGCTGGGTCACGGCCGAATACGGCATGCTGCCCCGCGCCACCCACACCCGCGGGGATCGTGAAGCGGCGCGCGGCAAGCAATCCGGCCGCACTCAGGAAATCCAGCGCCTGATCGGCCGCAGCCTGCGCGCGGTGACCGACCGCAAGGCGATGGGCGAGATGACCGTGACCCTGGATTGCGACGTGATCAACGCCGATGCCGGCACACGCTGCGCCGCCATCACTGGCGCCTGGGTCGCGCTGCACCTGGCCTTCCAGCATGCGAAGCGCAACAACATCATGAGCGCCATCCCGCTCACCGACCACGTGGCCGCGATTTCCTGCGGCATCGCGGGCGGCGAAGCCATCCTTGACCTCGACTACGCCGAGGACAGCACGGCGGATGCGGATGCGAATTTCGTGCTCGCCGGCAATGGCAATCTGATCGAGGTGCAGGCGACGGCCGAGGGCGCGCCCTTCAGCGAGGCGCAGTTCCTCGCCATGCTCGACATGGCGCGGGATGGCGTGGCGCAGCTGGTGGCCGCGCAAAAGGCAGCTGTGGGCCTGTGAGGAAGCTGGCGCCGGGCCGGCTGGTCCTCGCCAGCCACAATGCGGGCAAGCTGCGCGAGTTTTCCGCGTTGCTGGCCCCTTTCGGTCTGGAACTGGTCTCGGCCGGCGAACTCGGCCTGCCCGAGCCGGCCGAGACCGGCAGCAGCTTCACCGCCAATGCGACGATCAAGGCGCTGGCGGCGAGCCAGGCCACCGGCCTGCCGGCCCTGGCCGATGACAGCGGCCTGGCCGTGGCCGCCTTGGGTGGCGCGCCCGGCGTCCACACCGCCGATTGGGCCATGCGCCCGGATGGCACGCGCGACTATGCCGCCGCCATGGCCCGCATCGCGGCCGAGGATGGCAGCGCGCGCCGCCGCTGCGCCTTCATCGCCGTGCTGGTCCTGGCCTGGCCGGATGGCCACAGCGAGGCCTTCGAAGGCCGCTGCGAGGGGCATTGGGTGGCCCCACCGCGTGGGCCGCAGGGCTTCGGCTATGATCCGATGTTTGTTCCCGACGGCACGGCGCTCACCTTTGGCGAGATGAGCGCCGCCGAGAAGGCGCAACACAGCCACCGCGCCCGCGCCTTCGCGGCCTTGGCGGCAGGGTGCCTCCGGACGGATTGAAGAAGAAAAGGCCTCCGGCGGCTGGGGCCGGGGCCCCAGACCCCTTTCATCAAGAACACAGCAAGAAGATATCGAGCCCACCCCTACATGATTGGGGTCTGGGGCCTCTCGGCCCCAGCCGCCGGAGGCCTTTTTTCTTTATGACCGTGCCCCCTACTCCGGCGTGAAGCCCGAGGCGCGCACGACCGGCCCCCATTCCTCACGCTCCGTGCGGATGCGCGCGGCGAAGGCCGCCGGGCTCGCGGAGACGCCGACGTTGAAATCCAGCCGCTCCAGCGCCGTGCGCATCTCGGGCGTGGTGCCGACCTGCGTGATGGCGTTGAACAGGCCCTGCACCACCGGCGCCGGCGTGCCAGCCGGCAGCAGCGCGCCGAACCATTCATCCTTGGTCAGCGTGGGATGGCCCAGCTCCTGGAAGGTCGGCACATCGGGGAAGCGCGGGTTCCGCGCGGCGGAGGAGACGGCGAGCATCCGCAGCCCGACGCCATTTTGCGGCGAGACATCACCGAGCACGCCCATGAAGGCGTTGAGCCGCCCGGCGATCAGATCCTGCACGGCGGGCACCGCGCCGCGATAGGGCACATGCGTCATGCGGATGCCCAGCGCCTGGGCCAGCATCAGCCCCATGAAATGCGGCGAGGCCCCGGCCGCCGGCGAGGCGAAGGGGATTTCATTGGGCTGCGCCCGCGCCCAGGCGCCGAATTCCGCCAGGTTGCGCGCGGGGTGGGACATCGGCACGCAGAAGGCGAAGGGAAAGGTGCAGACGGTGCTGACCGGGATGAAGTCCGTCAGCGCGTCATAGCGCACGTCGCGCGGGAAGATGTGCGGCTGCAAGGTCAGCATGGAGGCCGGTGTCTGCAGATAGGTCGTGCCGTCCTTGTCCGTGTCGCGCACGAATTCGACGGCGATGCGCCCGGCGGCGCCGACCCGGCCCTCGACGATCAGGTTGGGTGCATAGACGCCGCGCAGCCGCTCGGCATAGAGCCGGGCGACGATGTCGGAGCTGCCGCCAGCGGGGAAGCCGATGATGATGCGCGCATTGCGCTGCACCACCTGGGCCGATGCGAGGCCGGGCGTCGTCAGGGCGAGGCCGCCGCCGAGCAGGGCACGGCGAGGGATTGGGAACATGGATCGTCTCCGCCAGGGATTTTTTTCTGGCGTCGGGTCTATCGAAAACCCGCGCGATTTGCGAGGGGTCAGCTCACCTCGGAGGGCGCGCGCAGCGTCAGCGCCAGGGCGTGCAGCCCGCCGGCGAATTCCGCCTCCAGCGCCGCATGCACGGCGCGGGAGCGCGCCACGCGGTTCATCCCGGTGAAGGCCTCACTGACCATCAGCACGCTGTAATGCGTCTGTCCGCCGGGCGCGGCCCCGGCATGGCCGGCATGGCGGTGGCTGTCATCCACCACCTCCAG
>JAIYDS010000124.1 GCA_027487385.1 Acetobacteraceae bacterium
CCGCGCGGCCGCGCCGCCTGCCCCGGCACCTGCTGCCAGCCCGGCCACAGCGCGCCCCGCCCCGGCCCCCGCCGCCCCGCCCGGCGCGGCCCGCCCGGGCGCGACCATGCTGGCCCCGGCCGATGGCGTGCGCTCGGGGTCGGCGGTGCCGAGCCTGGTGGGTCAGTCCACCGGAGCGGCGAGAGGCACCCCCGCCTCGCGGTAGAAGCGCAGCGCGCCCGGGTGGAAGGGCAGGATGCGGTTGTTCGCCGCATTCGCCGCCCGACTCGCCGCCGCCACCGGGCCGATCTCCCGCGCCGGATCGCCCACGGAGAGCACCGCGCGGGTGATGGCATGGGCCGTCGCCTCCGGCAAAGCACGGTTCGCCACGATGAAGTTCCAGGCGGCGAAGCTCTCGATCGGCACCGCCTGGCCGGGATAGGTGCCGGGCGGCAGCGTCGTCGGCGCCAGCATGGGCAGGCGCTGCGTGACGCGCCCCACCACCTCGGCCCCCGGGCCGAAGACCACGCCGGGCGCGCGCGCCAGTGCCGCCAGGATGGAGGGGATGGGCACGATGGCGCCCTGCCAGAGCGCATCCATCCGCCCGGCCAGCAGCCCCTCGCTCATCTCGGCCGGGCTGCCGCTGACCACCTCGATGCGGATGCCCGCCGCCTCGGCCGCCGCCATCAGGAAGGTCTCGGCCGGGCCGCGCGCCGGGCCCGCCCCCACCCGCTTGCCGTTCAATTGGCTGAACTGTGTCAGCCCGCTCGCCGTGAGCGCCGCGATCTGGAAGCTCGTCTCATACATCGGCCAAAGCGCGCGGATGTTCACATGCCGCCGCCCACCCGCCGCCGGCGTGCCCTGCAGCGCATCCCAGACCGAGCCGAGGAAGGCCGTGCCCAGCGCATTCGGATCATCCTCCACGCCGGTGAGATTTTGCAGCGAGCCGGTGCTGGCCGCCACCGTGGCCGCCACGCCATTGCGGCCCAGCAGCGCCGCGATGGCCTGGCCATAGGTGACGAAAGGGCTGCCCTGCCCGGCCGTGTGGATGGTCAGCGGGGCGCCCTGGGCGCCCGCCTCGCCCACGAGGCTGAGGACGGCGGGGGAAGCCAGCAGGGAACGGCGCATCATCGAGGTTGATCCTTGATCGGTTCGGGGCGATTAGATGGCAGATCACGCCCAAGACCAAGGACAAGATGCCGCAGATCGCCGCCGCCCGCCTCTGGTTCGAGGGCAACAGCTTCGCACCCGAACCCACCCCGCTCGCGGCCTTCCAGGGGCGCGAATGGCTCTCGGGGCCGGAGGCGCTCTCGCGCTATGCCGGCACGGCCACGGAACTCGGCGCGCTGGCTGCCTTCGTGGCGGAGCGGCCGGATTGGCAGCTCGCCATGCTGCGTTGCGCCGCCGCCCAGCCCGGCGGGCCAATGAGCGACCTTGCCTTCGACGCCTGGATGAGCGAGGTGGAGGAGGGCCTCTCCCGCAGCCGCTGGGATGGCGTCTATCTCTCGCTGCACGGCGCTTGCGTGACGGAGAGCGACCCGGAGGCGGACCTCACCATCCTGCGGCGCGTGCGCGCCATCATCGGGCCGCGCACCAAGCTCGTCGCCAGCTTCGATTTCCATGGCAATGTCTCGCCGCAGATGATCGGGCTGCTGGATGGCGCCTCGGTCTATCGGACCTATCCGCATGTGGACATGGCGGAAACCGCCCAGCGCGCGCTGCGCCTGCTGGAGCGCGCCATGAGCGGCCAGGCCAATCACGGCTCGCTGATGAAGCTGCCGGCCGTGCTGCACAGTTTTCACATGCGCGATGCCGAGGGCCCGATGGCCGAGGTCTGGGCCGAGGCCCTGGCGGCCGAGCGCATGCCCATCCTGGATGCCTCGCTCTTCGGCGGCTTCGCCTGGGGGGACAGCCCTCATGCCGGCCCCTCGGCCATGGTCTGGGCCACCGAGCATGGCTCGGCCCGCGCCCTGGCGCGGCAGCTCATCGCCAGCATCGAGGCGCGGCGGGCCCACTTCGCCGTCACCCTTCCAACGCCCGAGGCCGCGCTGGCCACGGCGCTGGCCGCACCGCCCGGCCTCGTCGCGCTGCTCGATCCCGCGGACAACCCGCTCTCCGGCGGCGTCGCGGATACGCCGGGGCTGCTGCGGGTCCTGATGGCGACGCCGCCGGAGGTGGAGACGGTCTTCTGCTTCCTGCATGATCCGCAGGGCGTGGCCGCAGCCCGCGCCACCGGCGTGGGCGGCGCCTTCACCCGCGATCTGGGCGGCCGGACCACGAAGCAGTTCGGCCCGCCCGTGCCCTTTTCCGGCGTGGTGGAGGCGCTGACCCATGGGCGCTTCCTCAACACCGGGCCGATGGAGCATGGCGCGCCGGTGGATCTCGGCCCCACCGCGGTGCTGCGCGCCGGAAAACTGCGCGTGGTGCTGACCAGCCGCAAGGAGGCGGCGGTGGACCCGGCCTTCTTCGCGCTGCACGGCATTGACCTCAGCGGCGTGAGGCTGCTGGTGAACAAGGCGAAGAACCATTTCCGCGCGGCCTTCGCCAGAAGCTGCAGCGCCATCGTGGAATGCGACGTGCCGGGGCCGGCGGCGCTGAATCTGGCGGCGCTGCCCTTCAAGCATGTGCCAGCGGGGTGGCGGCAGGGGAAGTAAAAGGGGCCTCCGGCGGCTGGGGCCGGGGCCCCAGACCCCTTTTGTTTTCGTGCGGTTCTGCGGCGCGTTTGGTGCCAAGTCCTGGGGTCTGGGGCCTCTCGGCCCCAGCCGCCGGAGGCCCCTTTTTTCTCCTTCTACCGCCCGATCGCCTGATAGGCCGCCAGCGCCGCCATATCGAGCAGCTGGTTCACCCCGGCCCCCGTCGAGACGATCTGCGCCGGCTTCGACAACCCCATCAGCACGGGGCCGATGGTCGTCGCACTCGTCAGATGCGGCACCGCCTTGGTGAGGATATGGGCTGCGTGCAGGCCGGGCATCACCAGCACATTGGCCGGGCCGGTCAGGCGGCAGAAGGGGTAGAGGCTGGCGCGCAGGTTGGCATCCAGCGCGACCTCGGCGCTCATCTCGCCATCATATTCGAAATCCACCCCCTGCTGGTCCAAGAGCTTCACCGCATCGCGCAGGCTGCCGGGGATGCTGCCCTTCGGGTCGCCGAAGGTGGAGAAGGAGAGGAAGGCCACGCGCGGCGTGAGGCCGAGGCGCCGGGCCGTGGCCGCGCTGCGGATGGCGATGGCGGCCAGCGTGGCCGCATCCGGCCGCTCATGAATCGCGGTGTCCGCCACCAGCACCGTGCCGGAGCGGCGGGCGATCATCATGGTCAGGCCAAACAGCACGCCCTCGGCGTCCAGCGCCATGCGGACGCCTTCCAGCGCCACGGAATAGCTGCGCGTCTCGCCCGTCAGCAGCGCATCCGCATCGCCCAGCGCCACCATGCAGGCGGCGAAGACGTTGCGGTCATTGTTCACGAGGCGCAGGCAGTCGCGATACAGGAAGCCGTCGCGCTGCTTGCGGGCGTAGAGCCACTGGGCATAGCGGTCATTCTGCGAGGAAACGCGGGCATTGTGGATCTCGATGCCATCCGGCAGCCGGATGCCGAGCGAGGCCACCGTGGCGTTGATGCGCTCCTCGCGGCCCACCAGCACCGGCGTGCCGTAACCGGCATTGCGGAAGGCGATGGCGGCGCGGATGACGCTCTCATCCTCGCCCTCGGCGAAGACGACGCGGCGGGGATTTTCCCGCACGCGCTCATGGATCGCCTCCAGCGCATTGGCGGCCGCATCCAGGCGGTTGGTGAGCTCGCGCGCGTAGCGCTGCGGATCCAGCAGCGGCTTGCGCGCGACGCCCGAGCGCACCGCGGCCTCGGCCACGGCGACGGGCACACGGCTGATCAGGCGCGGGTCGAAGGCGTTGGGGATGATGTAGTCCGGGCCGAAGACCAGGCGCTTGCCGGCACCCGAGCGCGCCACCTCCTCCGGCACCGCCTCGCGCGCGAGTTCGGCGAGCGAGCGGGCGGCGGCGATCTTCATCGCGTCGTTGATCGTGCTGGCGCGGACATCGAGCGCGCCGCGGAAGATGAAGGGAAAGCCCAGGACGTTATTGACCTGGTTGGGATAGTCCGAACGGCCGGTGGCGATGATGCAGTCGGGCCGCGCGGCGCGGGCTTCCTCGGGCGTGATCTCGGGGTCCGGATTGGCCATGGCGAAGATGATCGGCTTGTCCGCCATGGCGCGGATCATGTCCTGCGTCAG
>JAIYDS010000177.1 GCA_027487385.1 Acetobacteraceae bacterium
AAATAGGTCTCGGTCTCCAGCCGCTCGCCGATGCGGCAATCGCGCATGGCGCGCTCATCATCCTCGGCGCAATGCATGTTGACGACGAGGCGCCAATTCTTGCGGTCCATGGTCTGGCCGTGCTTCGCCGCCTCGGCCTCGGCCATGCGCCATTGCTCGGCCAGTTTCTGCGGCCCGCCGGGCAGGCCGGCGCCGAGCGAGATGAGCCCCAAGCCATGCTTCGCCGCCGCCAGCGCGCCCGAGGGCGTGGTGGAAGAGGCGACCGAGATGGGAAAGCGCGGCCAGGTGTAGGGTGCCAGGTGCAGCCGCGCCTCGCGCAGCTCGAACCAGTCGGTCTTCATCGTCACCGGGCCGTCGCAGGCCAGCAGCCGGGTGATGGCCTGGAGTGCTTCCTCCATGCGCGGGCGCTGGGTGTGCGCCTCGATGCCCATCATATAGGCGTCGCTCACCAGGGCGCCCGGGCCGCAGCCCAGCATGACGCGGCCGCGCGTCATGTGGTCGAGCTGCACGAAGCGCTGCGCCACCAGGAAAGGGTGGTGATAGGGCAGGCTCGTCACGCCGGAGCCGAGCTTGATGTGCTTCGTGCGCTCCGCCGCTGCCGCGATCATGATCTCCGGGCTTGCGATGGTCTCCCAGCCGGCGGAATGGTGCTCGCCGATCCAGGCCTCGTCGAAGCCGAGTTGGTCCAGCGCCACCAGCAGGTCGAGGTCACGCCCCAGGGCCAGGGTGGGGTTGTCCCCCAGCCGGTGGAAGGGCGCGAGAAAAATGCCGAAATTCAGACCAGCATGGGCCATGGAGAGTTCCTCAAGCTTTTGCCGGAGCCTGACGTGGCGCCGAGGGCTTGGCAACCACCAGCGCTACGCCCACCACCGCCACCGCCGTGCCGGCGATGGCGAGCCAGGCCATCTCATCGCCCAGCACCATCCAGGCGATGAAGGCGGCGAGCGGCGGCACGAGGAAAAACACCGACGAAGCCCGCGCCGCCTCGCCATGCCGCAGCATGGCGAACAGGATGGAGAGCGAGATCAGCGAATTCACGAAGATCATGTAGCCCAGGCCGATGAAGAGCTCCGTCGCCCATTCCACCACCATGGTCTCGGTGAACCAGGCGACCGGGATGCTCGCCACCAGCGCCACGCTGCACATGACGAGATTGGCGGTGACGAGATGCGTGTTCCGGCCGGATTTGCGCTCCAGCAGCGCGCCGCCGGTCATCACGCTCAGCGCCAGCATGGCGAAGCCAAGCCCGAGCCAGCCGCTGGCGGAAAACCCGGTGCCGGAGGAAATCACCATGCCGGCGCCGAGCATGCCGAGCATCAGCCCGATCCAGCCGCGGGTCCCGACCGGCGGATCCCCCACCACGGCGGGCGCCAGCAGCGCCACCAGCACGGGTTGCAGCCCGATCAGCAGCGCGATCGTGCCCGCCCCCATGCCATTCGCCATGGCGAGGTTCATGCAGGCGAAATAGGCGAATTGCACCAGCAGCCCCATCCGGATCAGGTGCACCAGAGTGGCGCGGTCCGGCCGCGCCGGGCGCAGGATCAGCCAGAGCGGCAGCAGCAACGCCACCACCACCGCATAGCGCATGACCTGGAGCGTCATCGGCTCGGCATGCGGCAGGCAGAGCTTGATGGCCGTGAAGCCGCCCGACCAGAGCGAGACGAAGAGGAAGGGCGCCGCGGTCAGCCAGGCCGGCCGCGGCGCGGTTGGATCGCGCGGGATGCTCAACGCTCCGCCGTGCGCAGCGCGGAAGGCCCGCCATCCACCGCCACCCGGCCCGGCAGCGCCGTCAGGCGCTGGCCGTCAAAGCCGAAACCCTGGATCTCGCGCTCGATCATGTTCTGAACATAGACGCGCGTGCCGTCGCGGTTGAAGGCGACACCCTGGCCCCAACTGCCCATCTCGGCCTCGGCCACGCGGACCAGCCGCCCCTCCTCGATGCGCAGCATCACCAGCTTGCCGCGGCCATAGAGCGGGTGGTTGGTGGCGCGCGCCGAGCCGTTGATCACCACCACCGCCACATGGCGGTTGTCGGGGCTGACCTGGATGCCCTCCGGCGTCGGGCCCACGCTGATCGTGTCCGTCACGCGGAAGGGCTCGGCGGCGAGGGAGACCAGGCTCACCGTATCGGCATCGCCCGAGACGCGGCCGAGATTGGCGACGGCCGCCCAGCGGCCATCACTGGTGATGCCGAAGCCATAGGGGCGAATGCCGACCGTGATGTCGCGGCCAGCAAGGGTCACGTTCTCGCCCTCGACGCGCAGCACGGTCACCATGAAGTCGCCATCGCGGCTGACCAGCGCGTGGCGGCCATCCGGCGTGAACTGCACATGGCTGACGCCCGAGGCGGCGGGGCCGACGGTGACGGTGCCGACCGGGGCGAGGCGCCCCTCCGCGATGCGGAAGACGCTGACCGTGCCGGCATTGCGGTTGGCCACCAGCGCCAGCGTGCCCGCGCGGTTGACCGAGACGCCCGAGGCGCCGGCCCCGGCCTCCAGCGTCTGGACCACGGCGGGCGGCGTGGCGCGGAGGTCGATGACGGAGAGGCGGTTGTCCGGGATGGTGCGGGCCGGATTGGCCGGATCCACCTTCTGCGCCGAGGCGACGAGGCCGAGCCGCTCATCCGGCGTCAGCGCGACGGATGTGGGCGGCCCCACCACGGAATGCGGCGCCGGCACGGTGGCCACCACGCGCGGCGGATGGCTGCCGAGGTCGAGGATGGTGACGTTGTCGGCCGGCGGGTTGGGCACGATGCGGACCGTGCCGTTCTGCGACACCGCCTTGTTGTCATTGCCGGAAAGGGCGAGCTGCGCGACAGCGGGTGGTGCCGCGAGGGACACCGCGCAAAGGACGGCGAGGGTGAGCTGCTTCATCTGGTCCTCCTCTGGGGTCTCTCGCCCCATGCGGGAAGCCTAGGGCGCGGCGCGGCGGAACGCCACTGCGCTTGACGCGGCGTCCGCGGACACGGCGCTTGACGCGCTGCCTGCGCAGCGCGGCATCATGCGGGCCATGTTCCGCTCCGCCCTTGGCCTCGCCGCGCTGCTGCTGTCCTGGGGGGCCGGCCCGGCCCCCGCCAATGACAGCGTGGCGTCGCTCAATATCGGCGGCCTCGCCCTGCTGCGCAGCGAGGCCATCCGCCTTGATCGGCAGGAGCTCTTCATCAGCCGGGAGCGGGTGCGGGTGGAATATCTCTTCACCAACCTGACCGGCCGCGAAATCGAGACCCTGGTGGCCTTCCCCCTGCCGGACTTCACCCACAGCCCTGTCGAGCATGTGCCCGATTATGCGGGGCAGCTCGATTTCCGCACCTTGGTGGAGGGCCGGCCGGTCACCTATGAGCTGGTCCAGCGCGCAAGCTTTGGCGGCAGGGACATCACCGCGCGGCTGCAGGCGCTGGGCCTGCCGCTGCTGGGCGGGCCCGGCTTCGAGCAGCGCGCCAATGCCCTGCCCGAGCCGGAGCGCGCCGCCCTGCTGCGCGATGGATGGGTGGTGGGAGAATTCGAGAGGGGCAGCACCAGGATCGACGAGCCGCTCTGGACCGTCAGCACCAGCGTCACGCGCCGCCAGGTGTTTCCGGCCGGCCGCAGCATCGTGGTCACGCACAGCTATGTGCCCTTTGCGGGCAGTTCGGTGGGCGGGCGGCTCTCGCCGGCGCGGCGTGCCAGCCCCGAATTCCAGGCGATCCGCGCGCGCTACTGCCTGGAGGAGGATTTCCTCGCCGCACTCGACCGCCGCACGCGCCCGGCCGCGCAAGGCGCCGATTACGGCGAGATCTGGCTGCAATATCGCCTGACGCCCGGCGCCAATTGGGCGGGCCCGATCGGGGAGTTCCGCCTGGTGCTGGAAAAGCCGGATCCCGGCATGATCCTGAGCTTTTGCGGGGAGGCGGTGCGGCGGCTGGATGCGCGGCGCTTCGAAATGCGCCGGACGAATTTCACGCCGATGCGCGACCTCGACATCCTGATCGTGGAGTTCGTGCCGCCCTGAAAGCCCTTGAGCGGGGGCGGGGTTCAGGGCAGAACGTGCGAAGGAAACACCCTCCAGGGAGGCCAGAAGGCCATGACGACACGTCGCACCGCGCTGATGGGCGCGCTTGCCGCCCCCGCCATTCTTGCCATCCCGTGCGCTGAGGCGCAGGAGTTGACCCTGCGGCTGCATCACTTCCTCCCGGCCGTGTCCAATGTGCACCGCCATTTCCTGATGCCTTGGGCGCAGAAGATCAGCACCGAAAGCCAGGGCCGCCTGCGCGTGCAGATCTTCCCCGCCATGCAGCTGGGTGGCGCCCCGCCGCAGCTCTATGACCAGGCCAAGGATGGCGTGGTGGACATCATCTGGACGCTGCCGGGCAATACGCCGGGCCGCTTCCCCTCCATCGAGGTGATCGAGCTGCCCTTCGTGGCGCACAAGCGCGCCAGCGTGAATGCCCGCGTGGTGCAGGAGCTTTACGAGACGCGCTTCCGCCAGGAATTCGCCGACACGCAGATCCTTTGCGCCTGGGCGCATGATGCCGGCGTGGTGCATGCCCGCCGCGAAATCCGCCGCCAGGAGGATCTGAACGGCCTGAAGCTGCGCTTCCCGACGCGCCAGGCCGGCGAGGCGCTGCGCGCGCTGGGCGCCGCCCCCATCGGCCTGCCCATCCCGCAAGTGCCCGAGGCGCTGGCCCAGGGCGTGATCGACGGTGCCGTGGTGCCTTGGGAGGTGGTGCCCTCCATCCGCCTGCATGAGACGCTGCGCCACCACACGGAGATCGCCGGCTCCCCCACCTTCTATGTCGCGAGCTTCGTGCTGGCGATGAACAAGGCGCGGTATGAGGGCATGCCCGCCGATCTGCGGCGCGTTCTGGATGCCAATTCCGGCCAGGTGGCCGCCGCCATGGCTGCCAAGGTCTGGGATGAGCAGGGCCCCGTCGTCGAGGAGATGGTCCGCCGCCGCAACAACGCCATCCTCGAGCTCTCGGCCGAAGAGACGCAGCGCTGGACGCGCACCACCCAGCCGGTGGTCGAGAACTGGGTGCGCGCGATGGGCGAGCGCAACATCCAGGGCGGCGCCCTGCTGGAAGAAGCCCGCGCGCTGATCGCCCGCTACGGGCAGGGCGTGGCCTGAGCGACGCGCCTCTCACGCGCGGCCCCGTCGCCCGCCTCGCCGCCACGCTGGCCGTCTGCGGCGGCGTGGTGCTGCTGGCGACCGCGCTGCTCACCGTGGTCTCCGTCACCTCGCGCTGGCTGACCAGCCAGCCGGTGAAGGGCGATTTCGAGCTGGTCTCGCTGGGTTCCGGCCTGGCGGTGCTGAGCTTCCTTGCCTGGGGCAGCGTGACCCGCTCGAACATCCTGGTGGACAGCTTCACCACCTGGCTGCCGGCGCGGCTGAACGGAATGATTGACGCCTTCTGGTCGCTCGCCTGGGCCGCCGTCACGCTGCTGATCGCCGAGCGCATGGCACAGGGCATGTTCGACACCTGGCGCAACGGCATGCGCACCATCGGGCTGCTGGCGCTGCCCTATTGGTGGGCCATCGGCATCGGCGCCTTCTGCTTCGCGCTGGCGGGTGTCGCGGCCTTGCTCACCATCCCGCGACTGCTGCGGAGGCGCGGCTGATGGCGCCGGAATTCGCGCTGGCGCTGACCGGCTTCGCCGGGCTGATGGCGCTGATCATCCTGCGGGCGCCCATCGCGCTCGCCATGCTGATCGCGGGGGCCGCGGGCTATGTCCACATCCTCGACCAGGCGGCGCTGTTCAACTACCTGAAGACCACGCCCTATCACCTGTTCGCAAACTACACGCTGAGCGTCATCCCGCTCTTCATCCTCATGGGCGCCCTGGCCGAGCGCGGGGGCCTGGCGCGAGATCTCTTCGCCGCGGCCAATGCGCTGCTGGGGCGCCGCCCGGGTGGGCTCGCCATGAGCGTGATCGGCGCGAGTGCGGCCTTCGGCGCCGTCTGCGGCTCGTCGGTCGCCACCACCGCGACCTTCGGGCGCGCGGCGCTGCCGGAATTGCTGCGCTTCGGCTATGCGCCGGGCTTCGCCAGCGGCACCATCGCGGTGGGCGGCACGCTGGGCATCCTGATCCCGCCCTCGGTCATCCTCGTCGTCTACGCGATCAGCACCGAGCAGAACATCGCCAAGCTCTTCATGGCGGCGCTGATCCCGGGGCTGATCGCGGTCGGGCTCTACATCCTGGCGATTGCCATCGTGGTGCGGCTGAAGCCCGAACTCGGCCCGCCTGGCGCCGCCCCCTCGGGCGCGGAGAAGCGGCGCGCCTTCCTCAACGTCATCCCCGTTCTGCTGATCGCGGTCATCGTCGTGGGCGGCATCTATGGCGGCGTCTTCACCCCGACCGAAAGTGCTGCCGTCGGCTGCGTCGCGACGCTGATCGTCGGCGTCGCGCGCGGCACGCTGAAGGCGCGGCACGTGCAGGACAGCCTGCTCGCCACCGCCGAGACCTCCGCGATGATCTTCGTCATCCTGCTGGGTGCCGAGGTCTTCAACGCCTTCCTCGCGCTGTCGCAGGCGCCCGACCTGCTCGCGCTCTGGATCACGGAGCAGGATTTTCCGCCCTATGGCGTGCTGGTGATCCTGCTGGTCGCCTACATCGTCCTGGGCGCGGTGATGGACGAACTTGCCATGATCCTGCTGACACTGCCGGTCTTCTTCCCCGTCGTCACCGCGCTCGATTTCGGCCTGACGACGGAGGAGACGGCGATCTGGTTCGGCATCCTGGTCCTCGTCGTGGTCGGC
>JAIYDS010000221.1 GCA_027487385.1 Acetobacteraceae bacterium
ACGCGATGCGCGTGCCGTCGGCCAGGCGCACGGCCGTGATGCGCCGGCCCGTGCGTTCCAGCGCCACCACGGCCGCCTGACGGTACGTGGCGCCGAGCGAGAGGGCCTTGCGCTTGAAGCCGTGCATCAGCGCATGGGCGTCGAGCCAGCCTTCACCCGACAGGCCCAGCGAGCCCGCGGCCAGGTCGCCGGTCGCCAGCCACGGGAAACGCTCGGCGAGCGCTCGAGCGCCGAGCAGCACGACATCGGCGTCGCGCGCCGCCTGGGCGGCGGCCGGCACGGCCTCGGCCAGCGTGCCGCAAAGGCGGTGTTTCACGCCATGGGCGGCGAGGGTGGCGGCGAATTCCGGCGCATCGCGGCCGATCAGGAAGGCTTCCGCCACGCGGGGGAAGTATTCGACGAGCGGCGTGATCCCGCCCGCCTTCCCGGTGCCGCCCGCGATCCAGAGCACGCGGTCATAGCTGGCGAGCGCGCGGGCCGTGCTGTCGGCATTGGTGGCCTTGCTGTCATTCACGAAGCGCACGGCGCCGAGGCGGCCCACCAGCTCCTGCCGGTGCGGCAGGCCGGGATAGCGGCGCAGCCCCTCGGCGAGACTGGCGCGGTCCAGCCCAAGCGCCAGCGCCATGGCCACGGCGGTGGCGGCGTTCTGCGCGTTGTGCGCGCCGGGCAGAGTGGGGCAGGTGGCGAGATCGGCGATCAGGCCGGCATCGTCGCGCAGCAGCGTGCCCTCGGCCCAGATTCCGCCCGGCTGCGGCACGGCGCCGGACACCGGCACCAGCCGCGCGGCCAGGGTCGTGCCCAGGCTTGCCGTTTCCGCGTCATCCTGGCCGAGCACCGCCACATCGCCCGCGGTCTGCGCGGCGAAGATTCGCGCCTTCGCGGCCAGATAGCCGGCCATGTCGCCATGGCGGTCCAGGTGATCCGGGCTGAGGTTGAGCATCGCTGCGACATTGAATCGAAGTTCGGCGATTCGTTCCAGCATATAGCTGGACATTTCGAGCACATAGACGCCGTCATCGCCCAGGATCCGCATGTCCAGCGCGGCCGGGCCGAGATTGCCGCCGACCTCGACGGGGATGCCCGCCTGCGCCAGCAGATGCGCCAGCAGCGCCGTGGTCGTGCTCTTGCCATTGGTGCCGGTGATGCCGACGAAGCGCGCGGCACTGCCCGAGGCGCGCACGGCGCGAAACAGGAATTCCACATCGGCCAGGATCGGGGCGCCCGCGGCCCGTGCCGCAGCCGCCGCCGGATGCACGCGGGGCAGGGTGTGCGGAATGCCGGGCGAGAGCAGCAGCGCGTCGAACTCAAAGGAGTCCGCCGGGTTGGCGACGTTCAGGCCCAGCGCGGCGGCCTCGGCGCGTGCCGCCTCGCCATCATCCCAGCAGGTGACGTGCGCGCCCCAATCGCGCAGGCGGCGCGCGGCCGGAAGCCCGGCCTTGCCGAGCCCCACCACCGCGATGCGCTGCCCCCGGAATGCCATCTATCGAATCTTCAACGTGGAGAGCCCGATCAGGCCCAGCACCATCGCGATGATCCAGAAGCGGATCACGATGGTGGGCTCGGCCCAGCCCTTCTTTTCGAAATGGTGGTGCAGCGGCGCCATCAGGAAGACCCGCCGCCCGGTCCGCTTGAACCAGAAGACCTGGATGATGACCGAGAGCGTCTCCACCACGAAGAGCCCGCCCACGATGGCCAGCACGATCTCATGCTTGGTGGCGACCGCGATGGAACCCAGCGCGCCGCCCAGCGCCAGGCTGCCCGTATCCCCCATGAAGACGGCCGCCGGCGGCGCGTTGAACCAGAGGAAGCCGAGCGAGGCGCCGATCAGCGCCGAGCAGAAGACGGCCAATTCGCCAGAGCCCGGGACGCCATGCAGCTGCAGGTAA
Source organism: Acetobacteraceae bacterium (assembly GCA_027487385.1). Classification (GTDB taxonomy): domain Bacteria; phylum Pseudomonadota; class Alphaproteobacteria; order Acetobacterales; family Acetobacteraceae; genus Roseococcus. Next base: position 1,887 of record JAIYDS010000221.1, read on the forward strand.
TCGGCGAAGATGCGGTTGCCCACCAGATAGGCGATCAGCGCGAAGACCGCGGCCGCGATCATCACTGGCACGATGGCGAGCCCATCCAGCCCATCGGTCAGGTTCACCGCGTTGGAGGAGCCCATCATCACGAAGGCGGCCACGAAGGGGAAAAGGATGCTGAGCGGGATCAGCACCTCCTTCAGGAAGGGCACGGCCAGGTTGGTGGAAAGCCCCGGCGGCAGCAGATACATGAACCAGAGCGCCGCGATGAAGGCGATGCCGCCCTGTGCCACCAGCTTGGCGCGGCCCGAGACGCCCTTGGTGTTGCGCTTGGTCACCTTCAGCCAGTCATCCACGAAGCCCAGCGCGCCATAGCCCAGCGTGACGAAGAGCACGGCCCAGACGAAGCCGTTGCGCAGATCGGCCCAGAGCAGCACGCCCACTGTCAGCGAGAGCAGGATCAGCACGCCGCCCATGGTGGGCGTGCCCTTCTTCGTGATCAGGTGGCTTTGCGGCCCATCCTCGCGGATCGGCTGGCCGCCGCGCTGGAAGCTGCGCAGCCACTCGATCACCGACTTGCCGAAGACCAGCGAGATGAACAGCGCCGTCATGCAGGCCGCGCCCGCGCGGAAGGTGGTGTAGCGCGCGAGGTTGAACAGGATGAACTCATCCGCGAGCGGAGAGAGCAGCAGCGGAATCATTCAGTCTTTTCCCATGGAGCCAGGCCCGGTCAGGGCGCGGATGATCGAGGCCATGCGCATGCCGAGCGATCCCTTGACCAGGACGGCATCCCCATCGCGCAGCGCGGCCGCGACGATGGGGGCGAGGCTCGCTGCATCCTCCGTATGAACGCCCTGGCGCCGCGCCGGAAGAGCCTCATGCAGATGCGCCATCAGCGGGCCGCAGGTGAAGACGAGATCCGCCGCGCGCGCCACATCGGGCGCCAAAGCGCGGTGCAGATCGGGGCCGAAATCGCCCAATTCGCGCATATCGCCCAGCACGGCGATGCGCCGCGTGGCCTTCTGTGCCGCCAGCACGGCCAGTGCGGCGCGGATGGCGGAATCCGAGGCGTTGTAGCTCTCATCCAGCAGCAGGGCGGTGCCATGGTCGGGGGTGGCGATGCGCCGCATCTCGCCCCGCCCGGCACCCGCGCCAAAGCCCGAAAGGGCGGCGGCGGCGAGGCCGGTATCGCCGCCCGCCGCCTGGATCGCGGCCAGCGCCGCCAGGGCATTCATCGCCATGTGCTTGCCCGGCTGGTCCAGGCGGACCATGACATGCCGGCCGGACAGCTCGAACTCCGCCTCGCTGGAGGCGGCGCTGCCGCGCCAGGCCAGCATGCGGGCCGAGGCTTCGGGACTCTCGCCAAAGCCCAGCACCTGGGCGCCATGGCGGCGGGCGGTCTCCGCCATGCGGGCGAAGAAAGCGCTGTCCTGCGGGAGCACGGCGATCCCACCGGGCTCGATGCCGGCGGCGATATCCGCCTTCTCGTCCGCGATGGCCTCCTGGCTGCCGAGATGGCCGATATGTGCCGTGCCAATGGCGGTGACGATGACCACATGCGCGCGGGTGAGGCGCGCCAGCGGCGCGATCTCATGCCGGTGGTTCATGCCGATCTCGATCGCCGCCCAATCCGTGCCGCGCGGCATGCGGGCGAGCGTGAGCGGCACGCCCCATTGGTTGTTGTGACTGGCGGCCGAGGCATGGGTGGGGCCGAGTGCGGCGCAGGCGCGCTTCAGCATTTCCTTCGTCGTCGTCTTGCCGACGCTGCCGGTGACGGCGATGACCCGCCCGCCCATGCGCGCGCGCCCGGCCGCACCCAGCGCGGTGAGGCCGGCCAGCGTATCCGCCACGCGCAGCACGGGGCCCGGAATGTCGCGGTCCACCATGGCGAAGGCGCCGCGCGCGAAGGCGCCTTCCACGAAATCATGCCCATCGCGCTGGTCGCGCAGCGCGACGAAGAGATCGCCCGGCGCGATGCTGCGTGTGTCGATCGAAATGCCGGTGGGGTTCACCGCATCGCCGCATTCGCCGCCCGTGGCATCGCGCAGCTCGGCCGCGGTCCAGAGCGGGATCATGCGCGGCCCCCCACCAGGCGGCGGATCACCTCGGCATCGTCGAAGGGCGTGGTGACGCCCGCGATGGTCTGCCCGCTCTCATGCCCCTTGCCGGCCACGGCCAGCACATCGCCGGGGCCGAGCGCCTCCAGGGCGCGGGCGATGGCCCCCGCCCGCTCGCCTGCATCCCGGGCGCCGGGCGCGGCGGCGAGGATGGCGGCGCGGATCAGGGCCGGGTCCTCGCTGCGCGGATTGTCGTCGGTGACCCAGACCATGTCTGCGGCGGCGGCGGCGGCTTCCCCCATGAGCGGGCGCTTGCCCGGATCGCGGTCGCCCCCCGCGCCGAAGAGCACATGCAGCCGCGCGCCCGGCGCCACATGCGGGCGGAGTGCGGCGAGCAGCCGGCTCAGCGCATCGGGCGTATGGGCGTAATCCACATAGGCGGCGGCGCCGTTTGGCAGGGTGGCGGCCAATTCCATGCGGCCACGGACCGGCGCGAGGCGGGACAGCGCCGCCAACACCGCCGAAACCGGCCGCCCGAGGCCGATGGCGAGGCCGGCCGCCACCAGCGCATTATCCGCCTGGAAGCGGCCGGGCACGGCCAGCGTCAGCTCCGCGCGCGTGCCGAAGGCGTCGAGCGTCACGACCTGCCCTGCCGGCAGCGCATGCTGCGCGAGCAGGCGGATATCCCGCCCGGCCTCGCCGACCTCGATCCCGCGCAGGCCGCGCTGCGCGATGATGGCGCGCAGGGCGGCCAGCGTCTCGGGCTCCATCTCCGTGTGGACCACGGCGGGCGCACCGCCGGGCAGCAGCGTGTCGAAGAGCCGCAGCTTGGCCGCGCGATAGGCCGCCATCGTGCCGTGATAATCCAGGTGGTCGCGCGTCAGGTTGGTGAAGGCTGCGGCGGCCAGGCGCACGCCATCCAGCCGGCGCTGGCCCAGCCCATGCGAGCTGGCCTCCATCGCGAGGTCGGTGATGCCGGCGCGGTGCAGCGCGGCGAGCGTGGCGTGCAGCGCCACCGGATCGGGCGTGGTCAGGCTCTCGCCCACCGGAAAACCCGGCGCGATGAGCCCGAGCGTGCCGAGCGAGGCGGCGCTCTCCCCCCCCAGGGTCATGATCTGGCGGTGAAAATCGGCCGTGCTGGTCTTGCCGTTGGTGCCGGTGATGGCGACCACGCGCTCGGGCTGCGCGCCATGGAAGGCGGCGGCGATCAGCGCCAGGGCGCGGCGCGGATCGGGGCTGCGCAGAAAGGGGCGGGGCGGCGCCTCGCCGGGCCACGCGGTGTCCTCGGGCGCCAGGATGGCGGCGGCGCCGGCGGCCACGGCCTCGGCGATGAAGCGCCGCCCGTCGTGGCGGCTGCCGGGCAGGGCGGCGAAGAGATAGCCCGGGCGGACGGCGCGGTGATCCGCCGTGACGCCGTGCAGATCCTCGGCGCTCAGCCCGGGGAACAGGGCGCGGAGGTCATCGCAGCGCACGGCCTGGCTCGGGGGGGCTGAGGGGGGAGGGGAGGGGCGCCAGAACCAGGCGCGGCATGGCAATGCCGTCGGCCGCATCGGTGCGGCGGATCGGCGCCGCCGCCGGCTGGTCCAGGCTGGGGGCGGGGTTGCGCGGCAGCATGGCGGGGGTGGGGGTGGCCGGTGCGCGCGGCGGGGTGGGGGCGGCGGCGCGGGCGCGCGTGCCGCTCAGCGGCAGGGCGATGGTCGCCTGGATCTGCGCGATGCGATCCGTCTCCGGCACCATGCCGAGAATGGGCGCCACGCGCTCCACCACGCGGCGCGCCGTGGGCGCGGCCACCACGCCGGCCGTGGCATAGCCGCCGGTATCGGCGCGGGGCTTGGGCTCATCCACCAGCACGTGCAGCGCGTAGCGCGGCGCGTTCATCGGGAAGGCGCCGACGAAGGAGGAGATGCGGCGATTCTCCTGATACTGCCCGCGCTCATTGGTCTTTTGCGCCGTGCCGGTCTTGCCGCCGACGAAATAGCCCGGGCTGTCCGCCTGACGGCCCGAACCATCGGTGACGGCCACGCGCATCAGCCGGCGCATCTGTTCCGAGGTGCGCTCGCTGATCACGCGCACGCCCTCGCGCTCGCCGCCCGGCGGCACGGCGAGGATGGTGGGCGAGCGCAACGTGCCGCCATTGGCCAGGGCCGAGACGCCGTTGACGATGTGCAGCGGCGTCACCGAGATGCCATGGCCGAAGCCGATGGTCATGGTGTTGATCTCGCGCCAGTTGCGCTGCGAGGGCGCCAGGGTCGCGGCCGATTCCGGCAGCTCGATGCCGGTGCGGTTCAGCATGCCGACGCGGCCCATGAATTCGCGGTGCCGAATGGTGCCGACCGCCATCGCCATGTGCGCGCTGGCGAGGTTGGAGGAATAGGCCATGATCTCGGGCAGCGAGAGCCAGCGATTCTTCCCCTTGAAGTCATTGATCTCGTGCCGCCCGATGCGGATGGGGCGGGAGGCGTCGAAGCCGCCCGTCATCGTCACCCGGCCCTCCTCCAGCGCCATGGCGGCGGTGAAGAGCTTGAAGGTGGAGCCCGGCTCATAGACGCCGGTGACGGCACGGTTGAAGCGCTGTTCGGCGGGGGCGGTGGCGAGGTTGGCGGCGGCGAAATCGGGCAGGCTCACCATGCCCAGCACTTCGGCCGTGTGCACATCCATCAGGATGGCCGAGCCGCCGATCGCGTTGAAGCGCTCGATGGACCATTCCAGCGCCTCGCGCAGTTCCCGTTGGATGCGGATGTCGAGAGCCAGGCGCAGCGGCTCCCGCAGGGTGCGCAGGCGTTCGTCATACCATTTCTCGGCACCGGCGATGCCCTCGCCATCCACATCCACCGCGCCGATCACATGGGCGGCGTCGCGCCCGCGCGGATAGGTGCGGCGCTCGGCGTTCTCGAAATAGAGGCCGAGAATGCCGAGGTCGTTGATCGCCTGCTGCTGCCGCGGCGTGATGAAACGATCGATATAGGCGAATTGGCGCGGCGGGCTGATGCGCGCCACCAGCCGGTCCCGCTCCAGATGCGGCAGGATACGGATCAACTGGTCGGCCACGCGGGCGGGGTTGTCGATCTCGCCGGGGCGGGCATAGAGCGCGGTGCCGCGCACGGTGACGGCCAGCACCTCGCCATTGCGGTCGGTGATGGGGGCGCGGCTGACCGGCGGCTCGGCCGG
>JAIYDS010000020.1 GCA_027487385.1 Acetobacteraceae bacterium
CCGGGCGGCGAACTGGCCTATCGCATCGGTGACCTCGTGCCCAAGCCCGAGACCACCATCGTCATCAACTGCGCCGGCCGCACGCGCAGCATCATGGGCGCGGAAAGCCTGCGCCGCGCGGGCGTGCCCAACAAGATCGTGGCATTGCGCAACGGGACCATGGGCTGGGAACTGGCCGGCTTCCAATGCGAGCGCGGCGTGACGCGCAGCTATCCCGCCGGCACCCCGGCCAGCGCGGCGCTGGCCCTGCAACGCGCCAGCGCCTTCGCGGCCGAGAATGGCGTGAAGCTGATCAGCCGCCAGGCCGCCGAGGCCCTGCTGGCCGAGGACAGCCGCAGCACCTATGGCCTCGATGTCCGCGCCGCCGAGGAATATGCGGCCGGCCATATCCCAGGCTTCCGCCACGCCCCGGGCGGGCAGCTGGTGCAGGCGACGGATCAATGGATCGCCGTGCGCGGCGCCCGCGTGATCCTGGCCGATGACGACACGGTCCGCGCCCGCATGTCCGGCGCCTGGCTGCGCCAGATGGGCGGCTGGGAGGTCTTCGTCGTCGAAGGCGCCCTGAATGGCCCGCTGGAGACCGGGCCCTGGAAGCCCGTTGCGCCCGAAGTGCCGCAAATGCCGACCGTGACGGCCGAGGCGCTGGCCGCTGAAAAGGGTGTCACGGTGGTGAATTTGGCGCTCTCCATGCATCACCGGGCCGGGCATATCCCGGGCTCCATCTGGGCGGTGCGCGGGCGGATTCCGCCGCTCTCGGGCCCCGTCGTGGTGATGTCGCCCGACCCATGGCTCGCCCATCTGGGGGCCGCCGAAATCCCCGGCGCGCGGGTGCTGGAAGGCGGGCTCGCCGCCTGGCGCAAGGCGGGGCTGCCGGTGGTGAGCGACCGCACCACCCCGCCGGATGAGGCCTGCGTGGATTGGTATCTGCGGCCCTATGACCGGAATTCCGGCATCGAGGCCGCGATGCACGCCTATCTCTCCTGGGAGATTGATCTCGTGCATGAGGTGGCGCGCGATGGCGATGCGCGGTTTGGGGCCTGGTAGGGCCGTAAGTTGCCTCCGGCGGCTGGGGCCGAAAGGCCCCAGACCCCAGGACTTGGCGTGAGCGCGGGGATTGGCGTCCTCAAGAGACTGGGCGGCGGGCTGCTCGACGCGCTGCTGCCGCCGACCTGCCTCACCTGCGATGCCGCGGTGGGGGTGCAGGGCGGGCAATGCCCGGCCTGCTTCTCGCGCCTCGCCTTCGTCAGTGCGCCGCTGTGTGACCGCTGCGGCGTGCCCTTCCCGCATGGCGGCGCCGGCATTCCCCATCTGGAGGCCATGTGGTGCGAGGCCTGTGTCACCGCCCCGCCCGCCTTCACCGCCGCCCGCGCCGCGCTGCGCTATGATGAGGGCGCCAAGGCGCTGATCCTGCCCTTCAAGCATCGCGACCGGACCGAGCTGGCCGCGCCGCTCGCCCGGCACATGGCGCGCGCCGGGGGGGAGTTGCTGCGCAGGGCGGATCTGTTGGTGCCGGTGCCGCTGCACCGCTGGCGGCTCTTCCGGCGCCGCCACAACCAGGCGGCCCTGCTGGCGGCGCGGCTCGCCCGGCTCTCCGGCACGCCGCATGCGCCCATGCTGCTGCGCCGCCTGCGTGCCACCGCGCCGCTGGGCGAACTCGGCGCCCGCGCGCGGGAGGCGGCGCTGGAGGGCGCCTTTGGCCTGGCCCCCGGCGCCGCCACCCGGCTGCGTGGCCGCCGCATCCTGCTGATCGACGATGTGATGACCAGCGGCGCCACCGCCGATGGCTGCGCCCGCATCCTGCTGGCCGGCGGCGCGCGGGAGGTGATGGTGCTGGCCGCCGCCCGCGTGCCCGATCCGCGGATCGAGCGCCCGCGCTGATCTCGCGGCGTTGATCTCGCTGCGTTAAGCTTTTCTCAATCCAAGAGGCGCATACCCCGTCCCGCAACAGGATGGAGCGAGTGCCATGCCGTTTGACGGACGCAATTTTGGAAAGCCGGGCGGCAGCCCCTTTGACGATTTCCTCACCAGCCAGCCGAGCCATCGCTTCAATGTGGACAGCACGCGGCCGACCACGCAGAACAGCCCGCTTTTCGGCCTGGATGGCGCGGAATGGCGCGGCTTCTTCCTGGCTCTGATCGGCGTGCTGGGCCTGGCGCTGGGCCTTTCCGCCCTGGTGCTCTCTGCCCTGGGCCGATGATCCGCTTGACGCCGGGCCCGTGCCACGGCGTATTGCCGCCATGGCCCAGATCGAAATCTATACCACCGCCTTCTGCCCCTATTGCGACCGCGCGCGGGCGCTGCTGACCAAGCGGGGCGCGAGCTTCCAGGAATTCGACGCGCCGCATGGCAGCCAGGCGCGCAAGGATGCCATCGCCCGTTCGGGCGGGCGCACCACCGTGCCGCAGATCTTCATCAACGGGCAGGCCATTGGCGGCTCCGATGACCTTGTGGCGCTGGACCGCGCCGGCAAGCTCGAAGCGATGCTGTCGGGCTGAGCCCCCCTCGCAATCCGCCTGCCGCTTCCCATGTGACAGTAGAGTGTCCGGCCGCCATTTCGGCAGGGCCGGCTTGGGTTTTCCGGGATGATTCGCTTCTCTCTGCGCTGTGGCCACGGTCACGAATTCGAATCCTGGTTCAAGGACAGCGCCGCGCATGAGCGCATGGCGGCGGCGGGCCTGGTGGATTGCCCGGTCTGCGGGGACACCCGGATCAGCAAGGCGCTGATGGCGCCGGCCATCCGCAAGACACGCGGCGTGAAGGGCCGCCCGGCCGCGGAGCCGGTCGAGGCGCCCGCCGCCAAGCCCCCCGTGCCCGAGCCCGAGGCGCCGCGCCTGGCCGCGGGCCCCATGCCGGCCCAGATGATCGCCCTGCTGCAACGCATGCGCAGCGAGGTCGAGAAAAGCTGCGAATACCTGGGCAAGGATTTCGCCAAGGAGGCCCGCCGCATCCATGAGGGCGAGGCCGAGCCGCGCGGCATCTATGGCGAGGCGACCGAGACCGAGACCGAAGCCCTGCGCGAGGATGGCATCGAGGTCGCGCGTCTTCCCTGGGTGCCGCGCGCGGATGGGTGATAGGCTCCTCGCCTGAAGGAGCCATTCATGGCCGAAGACCCCTACAAGACATTGGGCGTGGCGCGCGATGCCACGCCGGAGGCGATCAAGGCGGCCTATCGCAAGCTCGCCCGCAAGCACCACCCCGACCTCAACCCCGGCAAGCCCGAGGCCGAGGCCCGGTTCAAGGCCGTCTCCGCCGCGAATGACCTGCTGAGCGACCCCGATAAGCGCGCCCGCTTCGACCGTGGCGAGATCGACGCCGATGGGCAGGAGCAGCGGCCCACGGGCGGCTATCGCCAGCAGGCCGAGCAGCCCCAGGGCGCGAAATACGGCGCGCGGCCCGAGGCGGAGATCTTCGAGGACCTCTTCGCCGACCTCTTCGAGCAGCGCCGCCGCGCCGAGAGCGCCCCGCGCCGCGGGATGGACGAATCCTACCGGCTTGCCGTGCCCTTCCGCCACGCGGTCGAAGGCGCCACCGAGACGCTGACCCTGCCCGATGGCCGCAATCTCAGCGTGAAGATCCCGCCCGGCGTCGAGACCGGCCAGGTGCTGCGCCTGCGCGGCCAGGGCGGGCCCGGCCGCAATGGCGGCCCCGCGGGCGATGCGCTGATCGAGTTGGATGTGGCGAGCCACAAGCTGTTCCGGCGCGAGGGGTTCGACCTGCACCTTGAACTCCCGGTCACGCTGCGGGAGGCGGTGCTGGGCGGGCCGGTGATCGTGCCCACGCCGGGCGGCCCGCTGCGCGTGACCTTGCCCGCCGGCAGCGATGCCGGGCGGCAGGTCCGGCTGCGGGGCAAGGGCATCGCGGCCCAGGGCGATCGGCCGGCGGGCGACCTCCTGCTCACCCTGCGCATCGTCATCGGCAAGCCTGACGCCGCGCTGGAGGCTTTTCTGCGCGACTGGACGCCGGAACATCCCGAAGACCCCCGCGCCGGCATGGAGGGTGCCGCATGATCACGCTGGAGCTTCTCTGCGCCCGCTTCACCCGCCTGCGGGTCGAGGATCTGCGCGGCTGGATCGCCGAGGGCCATGTCCGGCCGGAGCGCGCCGGCGATGAACTGGTCTTCACCGAACTGGATGTGGAGCGCATCCGCCTGATCCTGGAACTGCGCGAGGACATGGCGGTGAATGAGGAAGCGCTGCCGGTCGTCCTCTCGCTGCTGGACCAGCTCTATGCGTTGCGGCGACGGCTCCGGGCGATGGGCGTGGAGCCCGATGCTTAGCCTCGCCCGGGCGAATTCCGATTGAAACCACGCCCGTTTCTCTGCCAGCCTTCCGGAAAGAACATCTTTCCGGAGGAACACCATGAATCTCTCCCGCCGCGCCCTGGGCGCCTCGGCCGCCCTGCTGGCCGCGCCCGGCATTGCCCGCGCGCAATCGGGCGCCATCCGCCTCGTGGTCGGCTTTCCCGCGGGCGGCGGGGTGGATTCCATCGCCCGCCCCGTCGCCGCCCGCTGGCAGGAGCGGCTGGGCCAGCCCGTCGTGATCGACAACCGGCCCGGCAATAACGGCAATATCGCCATGGATTTCGTGGCCAAGGGCATCGCCGACGGCACCCAGCTCTTCCAGGGCAATGTCGGCAACCTCGCCATGACCCATGCGCTGTTTCCCAACCTGCCCTTCGACACGAGCCGGGATTTCCGCGGCGTGGCGCAGCTCACGCTCGGCCCGCTGGTCTTCGCGGTGAACCAGGATTCGCCCATCCGCTCGATGCAGGATCTGGTGGCGGCCGCCAAGGCGCGGCCCGGCGCGCTGAATTTCGGCTCGGGCGGCTCGGGCGGCGTGCCCCATCTGGCCTTCGAAGTCTGGAAGCGCGCGGCCGGCGTGGACATCGTGCATGTCCCCTATCGCGGCTCGGCGCCGGCGCTGCAGGATCTGCTCGGCGGGCGCATCCAGCTGATGGTGGATGGCTATTCGCTGATGCGCGGCGCGCATGAGGGCGGGCGGGTGCGCGTCATCGGCATCACCTCGGCCGATCGCCATCCGCAGCTGCCCGATGTGCCCACGGTGAAGGAAAGCGGGCTCGACTGGGTCTTCACCTCCTGGCAGGCCATCGTCTGCCCGGCGGCGACGCCCGCCGCCGTGCGCCAGCGGCTGGAGGATCAGCTGGCCCGCACCTTCCGCGAATCCGACCTGCCGGGCGTGCTGACCGGCCTTGGCACCTTCCCCCGCTTTGCGCCCGGCGCCGAGGTGGACCGGCTGATCCGTGAGGATCGCGCACTTTGGACGAGTGTGGTGCGAGAGGCCAATATCAGTGCCGATTGACCTCTCCCGCCGGGCGGGCCTTGCCTTCCCGGCCCTGCTGCTGGCGCGCCCCGCCGCCGCGCAGGAATTCCCGAGCCGCCCCGTGCGCATGGTCATCGGCTTTCCGCCGGGCGGCGGGGTGGACATCGTCGCCCGCCTGATCGCGCCGCGCCTGGCCGAGGCGCTGGGCCAGCCCTTCCTGGTGGAGAACCGGGCCGGCGCCAATGGCAATATCGCCATGGATGCGGTGCATCAGAGCGCGCCCGATGGCTACACGCTGTTCTACGGCAATGTCGGCAACCTCGCCGTCACCAACGCGCTCTATCGCAACCTCAGCTTCGACACGCTGCGCGACTTCATCCCCGTGGGCCAGACCATGGAGAGCTTCTCGGTCATCGCCGTGAATGCCGACCTGCCCATCCGCACGCTGCCCGAGCTGATGGCCCATGCGCGGGCGAATCCCGGGCGGCTGAACGGCGCCTCGGCCGGGGCGGGCGGGCCCACGCATCTGGCGCTGGAGCTCTTCAAGCGGCAATTCAACCTCGACATCGTGCATGTGCCCTATCGTGGCTCGGCGCCCGCCATTCTCGATCTCGCCGGCGGCCGCGTGCAGATGATCATCGATGGCTATTCGCTGATGCGCTCGGCCGTCGAGGCCGGGCGGGTGCGTGTGCTGGCCGTCGCGGCGGCGCGGCGCGAGGCGTTGCTGCCGGATGTGCCCACCACCGCCGAGGCCGGCGCGCCCGGCTTCGAGGCGGGCAGCTGGCACATGCTGACGGCCCCGCGCGGCACGCCGCAGGCGGTTCTGGACCGGCTGGAGCGCGCGCTCGGCGCCGCCCTGGCCGAGCCCGCCCTGGTGGCCGCCATGGCGCAGCAGGGCGTCGCCGCCCGCTTCCGCAACCAGCGCGAGGCCGCGGCCTTCCTGGCCGCGGAGAGAGAACGCTGGACGCGCGTGATCCGCGAGGCAAACATCACCGTGGATTGAGCCCATGACGGAGACCAGCATGCCGCATCTCTCCCGCCGCCTCCTCCTCGCGACACCCGCCCTGCTGCCCGGGGCCGCGCTGGCCCAGACCGATGCGGGGCGGCCGGTCCGCATCATGGTGGGCTTCCCGCCCGGCGGCGGGGTGGACATCCTGGCGCGGCTGCTGGCGCCCCGCCTCGCCGAGCGGCTGCGGCAGCCCTTCGTGGTGGAGAACCGGCCGGGCGCCAATGGCAATATCGCGATGGAGGCGGTGCTGGCCGCCGGCGCCGATGGGCAGACGCTGCTCTATGCCAATGTCGGCAATATCGCGATGACCAACGCGCTCTACCGCAATCTGAGCTTCGATGCGGTGCGCGACTTCGTGCCGATCGGCCAGGCGATCGAGAGCTTTTCCGTGATCGCGGTGAATGCCGATCTGCCCGTGCGCAGCGCGGGCGAACTGATCGCCCTGGCCCGCGCCCAGCCCGGCCGGCTCAACGGCGCCTCGGCCGGGGCGGGCGGGCCGATCCACCTGGCGCTGGAGATGTTCAAGCGGCAATTCAACCTGGACATCGTCCATGTGCCCTATCGCGGCGCGGCGCCGGCCATCCAGGATCTGGCGGCCGGCCAGGTGCAGATGATCATCGACACCTATGGCGCGATGCGCCCGGCGGTGGAGGCGGGGCGCATCCGGGTGCTGGCCGCCGCCGCCCCCGCGCGGCTCGCCATCCTGCCCAACGTGCCGACCACGGCCGAGGGCGGCGCGCCCGGCTTCATCTCCGCCTCCTGGCAGATGCTGGTGGCGCCGCGCGGCACGCCGCAGCCGCTGCTGGACCGCTACGAGGCGGCGATGCGCGCGGTGATGGCCGAGCCCGCGCTGGTCGAGCTGATCAACCAGCAGGGCGTCTCCGTCCGCTTTCGCGGCCAGGCGGAGGCCGCCGCCTTCATGGCCTCCGAGCGCGATCTCTGGACCGGGGTGATCCGGGCGGCGAACATCACGCTCGACTGAGCCGAGGGGTCAGCCCTTCACGAAAAGCCGGTTGCGGCCGGCGCCCGGCAGGGCGCGCTCGGTGAAGCCGCATTCGGCCAGGATCTCGGGGATGCCATTGCCGCCCGCGGCCGCATTGGCGCCGTCGATCTCGACCAGCACCTCGCGCACATGGGCGCGCAGCGTGCCCTGCGCGCCGCGCAGGATGGCGGGCTCGATGCCGTCCACATCCAGCTTGATGGCATCGGGCGGCCGGGCCGCGAAATGCGCGATGAAATCATCCACCGAGAAACCCGGCACGGCCTGCCGCACGCCGCCGGCCCGTGCCCCGATGCTGTGCCCCTCGATGCTGTGCATGGAATGGCCCGCCGCGCTGCTCGCCATGTGCAGCGTGACCAGCGCTGTCGTCTCCGCGAAGGCCAGGCAATAGGCGGCGATGCGATCATCCAGCCCGTTGATCTCGGCATTGCGGGCCATGGCCGCGAAGCTGGCGGCCGAGGGTTCGAAGGCAAGCACGCTCAGGCCCCGCCGCGCGGCCAGCAGGCTGTAGAGCCCGATATTGGCGCCGATATCCCAGAGCGTGGCGCCTTCCGGCAGGCCCATGATCCAGGCCACCGTCTCGGGCTCATCCTGGCCAAAGCCCTGCGGGTCATGCAGGGCGCGGGCGGAGGGGCATTCCACGAGAAGTTCGCCGGCGGGCGTGGGGACGGTAACGCGCTGCACCAGGGCCTCGGCCACCAGGGCGCGCGTGGTCGCGGCGCGGCGGGGGCGCTTCAGGGCGGTCAGCCCCTCGACCATGCCGGTCAGCAGCCGGGCGAAGCTGCGGCTCATCGGCGCTCAATCACCCGCCACCACGCCTTCCCGGCGTGGATCGGCGCCGCCCAGCAGGCGCCGGGTCTCGCCCTGGCGCTGCACGCGGATCAGGTTCAGGCCGGAATTCATCTCGCGCAGCTCCACGGGGGCGCCGCGCGCCTGCAGGGCGGGGGCGAGCCGCGCGGCGGCGGTGCCCTGCTCCAGCTCGCTGCCGGCGTTGAGCGCGCCCATATGCGGCATGGCGGCGGCCGCCTGCGGGTCCATGTTCCAGTCCAGCATCGCCGTCAGCGCCTGCGCCACATAGCCGATGATCCGCGCCCCGCCGGGCGAGCCCACCACCGCCTCCAGCTCGCCGCCGCGGAAGACCAGGATGGGGGACATGGAGGAGCGCGGCCGCTTGCCGCCCTCCACCCGGTTGGCCACGGGGCGGCCCTCCATCTCCGGCAGGAAGGAGAAGTCGCTGACCTGGTTGTTGAGCAGGAAGCCGCGGACCACCACCCCGGCGCCGAAGACGCTCTCCACCGTGGTGGTCATCGAGACGGCGCGGCCTTCGGCATCCACGATGGACAGATGCGCCGTGCCGCCCTCGGGCTGCGGCGGCTGGCTGGCGAGTTCCGGGCCGAAGCGGCGCGGATTGCCGGGTTGTGGGGCGGCGATGGCGCGATCCGGCGAAAGCGCCTGGGCGCGGCTGGTCAGATAGGCAGGGTCCAGCAGGCCGGAGACGGGCACGGGGACCACGTCGGGGTCGGCCATGAAGCGGTTGCGGTCGGCGAAGGCGAGGCGCCCGGCCTCGGTCAGCAGCATGGCGGCATCGGCGCCGATCGGCTCCAGCACGGGCAGCTCGAAATGGCCAAGCAGGCCCATGATCTGCAGCACCACCGCCCCGCCCGAGGGCGGCGGCGGCGCGCAGATGGTGAAGGCGCGATAGGGCATGCAGAGTGCCGCGCGGCGGCGCGGCGCATAGCCCGTCAGGTCGTCGGCCGTCATCAGCCCGGGATTGGCATGGCCGCGCACCGCGCGCGCGATGTCCTGCGCGATGGGGCCGCGATGCAGCGCATCCGCCCCCTGCTCGGCGATGGCGCGCAGCGTGGCGGCCAGCGCCGGGTTGCGCAGGCGCTCGCCCTCGGCCAGCGGCGCGCCTTCAGGGGTGAAGTAGATGGCGCGCGCGCCCGGATCGCGCCGGAGGATTCCGGCAAAGCCGGCCAGCAGCCGGGCCAGCCGGGGCGAGACGGCGAAGCCTTCCTCGGCCAGGCGGATGGCGGGGGCGAAGAGCTCGGCCCAGGGCAGGGTGCCGTGTTCGCGATGCGCGGCTTCCAGCATGCGCATCACGCCCGGCACGCCCACGGCGCGGCCGCCGATGATGGCGTCCAGGAATTCCATCGGGCGGCCATCGCGCAGGAAGAGGTCCCCGCGGGCGGCGGCGGGCGCCGTCTCCCGCCCGTCCCAGGCGGCGAGCTCGCGGTTGGTGGGGTTCCAGTGCAGCAGGAAGGCGCCGCCGCCAATGCCGGAGGATTGCGGCTCCACCAGGGTCAGCACGGCCTGGATCGCGATGGCGGCATCCAGGGCCGAGCCGCCGGCGCGCAGCATGGCCTGGCCGGCCTCGGCGGCGAGCGGGTGCGAGGCGACGACCATGTGGTTCTGCGCCACCACCGGCTGCGCAGCGACCGGGGCGGCGAGCAGGAGCAGGAGGGCAAGGAGGGGGGCGCGGATCACGCCGGCCGGTTTAGCAGCCCTGTGGAAAACCCCCAAGGCGCGTCACGGGGCCACGCGCACCCAGCTTGTGGTGACATGGACCGCCACTTCCGCGGAATCCGCGCGGCGCACCGCGATCTCGCCGAAAATGCTGCGGCCCTGGCCCTTGATGAGGCGCGCGGTGGCGATGATGGGGCCCGGGCCGCAGGTGCGCAGGAAATTCACATGCATGTTCGCGGTCAGGCTTTCGTCCCGCCCCGCGCTGCCGGCCAGCAGCACGGCCCACATCGCCATATCCGCCAGGCCCATGATGGCGGGGCCGGAGACGGTGTTGCCAGGCCGGAGCAGGGAGGGGTTGTGCGGCAGTTCGAGCTGCGCTTCCTCGGGTGCTGCGGCGAGCACGCGCACCCCCCAGGCGGCGGCCAGCGGCACGCCGCGATGGATGATGGCCTCGATTTCCGCCGGGTTCATGCGGCGATGCCGGCGACCACGCGGCCGATGCAGGGATTGCCGCCGAGCCAGTAGCAGAGCTCGGCCGGACGCTGGATGCGGTAGAGGGCGAGGTCACAGCGCATTCCCTCGGCCAGCACGCCGCGGTCGTTCAGGCCCAGCGCGGCGGCGGCGTGGCGCGTGACACCCAGCAGCGCCTCCGGCACCGTCATCCGGAACAGGGTGCAGCCCAGATTGAGCATCAGCAGCAGCGACAGCGCCGGCGAGGAGCCGGGATTCATGTCGGTGGAAAGCGCCATGCGGCAGCCATGTTCGCGCATGGCGGCGATGGGCGGGAAATGCGTCTCGCGCAGGGTCAGCGTGGCGCCCGGCAGCAGCACGGCGACGGTGCCGGCCTTCGCCATGGCGGCGATGCCCTGGGCATTGCTGCGCTCCAGATGGTCGGCCGAGAGCGCGCCATGGGCGGCGGCCAGCGCCGCGCCGCCACCATCGGTCAGCTGGTCGGCATGCAGCTTCACCGGCAGGCCCAGGCGCTTCGCGGCGGTGAAGAGTTCCGCGGTCTCGGCGGGGGTAAAGGCGATGCTTTCGCAGAAGGCGTCCACCGCATCGGCCAGGCCCTCCTCTGCCGCGCGGGGCAGGATGTCGTCGATGACGAGGCGCAGGTAATCAGACTGGCGGCCCTTGTATTCCGGCGGCACGGCATGGGCCGCGAGGAGCGAAGTCACCACGCTGACCCGGCGTTCCGCCCCCAGCGCGCGGGCGGCGCGGAGTTGGCGCAGTTCGGCGTCCCGTTCCAGCCCGTAGCCGGACTTGATCTCGACGGTGGTGACGCCCTCGCGCAGCAGCGCATCCAACCGGGGCAGGGCGGCCTGCACCAGCTGCGCCGCATTCGCCGCGCGCGTGGCGCGCATGGTGGAGAGGATGCCGCCGCCGGCGCGGGCGATCTCCTCATAGGTCGCGCCGCCGAGGCGCATCTCGAACTCGGCCGAGCGATTGCCGCCGAAGACGAGATGGGTGTGTCCATCAATCAGCCCCGGCGTGATCCAGGCGCCGCCGCAATCCGTGACCGGCGCCTCATGGGCCGGAAGCGCGGCGCGCGGGCCGATCCAGGCGATGCGGCCATCCTTGGCCGCGATGGCGCCATCCTCGATGACGCCCAGCACGTCATCGCGCATGGTGGCGAGATGGGCGTTCAGCCAGACATGGTCGAAGCTCATGCCAGGACGACTTCCACATCGCGCAGCAGGCGGCGCGCGGCGGCGATGTCGGGCGCCATCAGCCGGTCCTCATCCCAGGGCGCGACATGGGCGCGCAGCCGGGCATGCGCCTGCTCGATGGCGGCGCTGCTGGCGAGGGGACGATGGAACTGGATCCCCTGCGCCGCGGCCAGGTATTCGATGGCGAGGATGCCCTCCACATTCTCGGCCATGGGCCGCAGCCGCAGCCCGGCATTGGTGGCCATGGAGACGTGATCCTCCTGATTGGCCGAGGTCGGCAGGCTGTCCACGCTGCGCGGCGTCGCCATGGCGCGGTTCTCGGCCGCGAGTGCGGCGGCCGTCACCTGCGCGATCATGAAGCCGGAATTCAGCCCGCCCGATTGCACCAGGAAGGCCGGCAGGCCGGAAAGCGCCGGGTCGGTCAGCAGGGCGATGCGGCGTTCGGCGATGGCGCCGATCTCGGCCAGGGCGAGGGCCAGCATATCGGCGGCGAAGGCCACCGGCTCGGCGTGGAAATTGCCGCCGGAGAGCAGTTCGCCGCCTTCCACCAGCAGCGGGTTGTCCGTCACCGCATTGGCCTCGCGCTCCAGCATGGCGCCGGATTGCTCGATGAGGTCGAGGCAGGCGCCGACCACCTGGGGCTGGCAGCGCAGGCAATAGGGGTCCTGCACACGGATGTCGTTCTCGCGGTGGCTATCGCGGATAGCGCTGCCGGCGAGAAGCTGGCGCAACGTCTCGGCCACGCGGATCTGTCCCGGCTGGCCGCGCAGAGCATGGATGCGCGGATCGAAGGGGGTGTCGGAACCGCGCGCCGCATCCACGCTCATCGCCCCGGTCAGCAGGCCGGCGCGCAGCAGGTCCAGGGCGCGGAACTGCGCGTCGAGCGCCAGCGCGGTGCTGACCTGCGTGCCGTTCAGCAGCGCGAGTCCCTCCTTGGGGCCGAGGGTCAGCGGCGCGCGGCCGATGGCGGCCAGCGCGGTGGCGCCGCCATGCGTCACATGCTTCGCATCCGTGGCCGAACCCTCGCCCACCAGCACGAGCGAGAGATGCGCGAGCGGCGCCAGGTCGCCCGAGGCGCCGACCGAGCCCTGGGCGGGCACGTCGGGCAGCATGTCGGCTTCCAGCAGGGCGAGCAAAGTCTCGATGATCTCGGGCCGTGCGCCGGAGGCGCCGCGCGCCAGCGACATGGCCTTGAGCGCCAGGATCAGCCGCACCACGGGCCGGGGCAGGTTCTCGCCCGTGCCGGCGGCGTGGCTGCGCAGCAGGTTGAGCTGGAGCTTCGCCAGATCGCCCTCGGCGATGCGGGTGGAGGCGAGCTTCCCGAAGCCCGTGTTCACGCCATAGAGCGCGGCGCCGGTGGCCAGGGCGCGGCGCAGCGTGGCGAGGCCGGCCTCCACATCATCGCGCCAGCCCGGCGCGAGGGTGAGGGCGGCGCCATCGCGGATGGCGCGCCAATCGGAAGGCCGGGCCTGGCCGGCGGCAAGGGTGATGCGTGTCATGCCCCCCAGGATAGAACGCCCGGCGCCCGCGGGCCATCATCTCGCGGCTCCGCCGCGGGGAGGGCCATCGCAGGCTTGCGCGCGGCAGGCCGCCCCGCGATGTTTCACGGCATCGTCTTCAAGGGATTCCAATGGCCGAGTTCTTTGCCCACCACGCCCTGCTGCCCCGCGGCTGGGCCGCCGATGTGCGCATCACCTGCGATGCGGCGGGCCAGATCACCGAGGTCACGCCCGGCGCCGCCCCGGGTGCCGCGCGCCGGCTGCGCGGCCATGTGATCCCCGGCGTGGCCAATCTGCACAGCCACGCCTTCCAGCGCGCCATGGCCGGCGGCGCCGAGCGCCGCAGCCCGGCGGGCCGCGACAGCTTCTGGACTTGGCGCGAGACCATGTATCGCTTCGCGCTCAGCATCAGCCCGGAGGATGCGCAGGCCATCGCCGCCCAGCTCTACGCCGAATGCCTGGAGCGCGGCTTCACGCAGATCGCCGAATTCCATTACCTGCACCACGCGCCCGATGGCAGCGCCTACGCCGACCGCGCCGAGATGGCCGCGCGGCTTTTCGCCGCCGCCGATGGCACAGGCATCGGCATCACCATGCTGCCCAGCCTCTACCGCCATGGCGGGATTTTCGGCGCGCCGCCGCATGAGGGGCAGCGGCGTTTCCTGAACGATCTGGACGGGTTTCAGGAGATCCTCGGCCGCGTGCAGGCCACCGCCGCCACGCAACGCAATGCCGCCTGGGGTGTCGCGCCGCACAGCCTGCGCGCCGTGACGCCCGTGATGCTGGAAGCGATGGCGGAGCTCGACTGTCCCATCCACATCCACGCCGCCGAGCAGGAGAAGGAAGTCGAGGAATGTCTCGCCGCCACCGGCCTGCGCCCGGTGGAATGGCTGCTGCGGAACACGCCGATGGATGCGCGCTGGGTGCTGATCCATGCGACGCACATGACGCCCGAGGAAACGCGCGCCCTGGCCGCGACGGGTGCGGTGGCCGGGCTTTGCCCCTCCACCGAGGCCTCGCTCGGCGATGGCATCTTCCCGCTGCCGGATTACCTGGCGGCCGAAGGGCGGCTGGGCTTTGGCACGGACAGCCATGTGGGCATCTGCCCCGCGGCCGAGTTGCGCCAGCTGGAAACCAGCCAGCGCCTGGCGCTGGAATTGCGCAGCGTGGCCACCGATGAGGCGCGGCCACATCCCGGGCGCGGCCTGCTGGAGCGCGCCCTGGCCGGGGGCGCCCAGGCCTGCGGCGTGGCCATGGGCGGCATCGCCCCCGGGCTGCGTTGCGATCTGGTGGAACTGGATGACGAGCACCCGACGCTGGTCGGGCGCAGCGGTGATGGCCTGCTGGACGCCTGGTGCTTCGGCCCCGCCGACCGGATGGTGCGCAGCGTCGCCGTGGGCGGCGCGGTGGTGGTGGAAGGCGGCCGCCACATCCGCGAAGGCGCGATCCGCGAGAATTTCTCCCGCACGATGAAAAGGCTTGGCGCATGACCGCACCCCTGCACGGCAAGATCGCCTATGTCACCGGCGGCAGCCGCGGCATCGGCCGCGCTTCCGCCATCGCCTTCGCCGAGGCCGGCGCCGACGTCGCCATCTGCCACCTGGAGGATGAGGCCGAGGCCAGGACACTGGTGCAGGCGGTGACGGCGCGCGGGAGGCGCGGTTTCCAGATGGCGGCCGACATGGGCCACGTCTCGCAGATCAATGCCTTCGCCGCCGCGGCCGAAGCGGCCCTCGGCCCTTGCGACATCCTGCTGAACAATGCGGGCATGAACATCCGCAACCCCTTCGGCGAGATCACCGAGGCGGAGTTCGACCGCATGGTGGCGGTGCATCTCAAGGGCATGTTCTTCATGGCCCAGGCCGTCTATCCGGGCATGGTGGCGCGCGGCGGCGGGCGCATCATCAACATCGCCTCGCAATTGGCGCTGAAGGGCTCGCCCGGCATCGTTACCTATTGCGCGGTGAAGGCGGGCATCATCGGCTTCACCCGGGCGCTGGCGCATGAGGCGGGGCCCAAGGGCGTGCTGGTGAATGCCATCGCCCCCGGCCCAATCGAGACCGACCTGACACGCGGCCGTGGCCCGGAGTGGAAGGCGCGGATTTCAGCCAGCCTGCCGCTCGGCCGCCTCGGCCAGCCGGAGGAGATCGCGGCCACGGCCCTGCTGCTGGCCGGGCCGGGTGGCAGCTATTACGCGGGCGCCTGCCTTTCCCCCAATGGCGGGGATGTGATGCATTGAGGGGCGCCGCTACCCCTTGCTGACATTCCACAGCACCGGGATCGGCGCGCGCACCAGCCCTGTCACATCGCGCCGGAAGGCATAGGGCTGGCGGAAGGTGCCGAGCGGGTAATAGGGCAGGTCCTGGAAAGCCGCCGCCTGGATCCGCCGCGCTGCTTCCTGCTGGCCCGCGAGGTCGGGCGCCGCGAACCAGGCCTGGATGCCCTGCTCGATGCCCGAACTGTCGGGCCAGCCGAACCAGGCGTTGGCGCCATTGGCGCGCAGCAGGGAATGCGTCGCCGGCATCAGCCCATCCGCGCCGCTGATATTGGTGCAGAAGGCGCTCCAGCCGCCCTGCTCGGCCGAATTGCGATTGGCGCGGCGCTGCACCGTGGTGCCCCAGTCGGTGCTCACATGGTCCAGGTTGACCCCGAGGCGCCGGAACAGGTCGGCCATCACATGGCTTTGCGAATCGAGCGTCGCGATGTCGGTGCTGTGCAGGAAGACGAGCCGCTCGCCGCGATAGCCCGAGGCCTCGATGGCGCGGCGTGCGGCATCGATGCTGCGTGGGCCGCTGAGTGGCGCCATCCCGGCATCGGAGGCGAGTGGCGTGCCCGGCGTGAAGAAGCCCATCGGCGTGTGCCAGCGCGAGCGATCCGTGCCGGCCACGGCCTGCATCACGTCATTCTGGCTCAGCGCCAGCAGGATGGCCCGGCGGAACTCCGCATTGCTGAAGGGCGGATGCAACTGGTTCGGCCGCATGGTGCAGACCGAGCCGAAGACCTCGATCTGCTCCACCGTCACCTGGCGGTTGCGGGCGAGCAGGGGGATGAGGTCGAAGGAGGGATTCTCCCACCAATCCACCTCGCCCGCCTGCAGCGCCGCGGCTGCCGTCGCCGGGTCCGGCATGATGCGCCATTCGATGCGGTCGAAGCGCGCGCGCTTGCCGCCGGCCAGCATGGCGGCCGGCTCGTCGCGCGGCACATAGTCGGCGAAGCGCTCATAGACGGAGCGCGAGCCCGGCACCCATTCGGGGCGCAGGAAGCGATAGGGGCCGCTGCCCACCGCCTCGGTGATCTGGGTGAAGGCGTCCACCGTCGCGAAGCGCTCGGGCATGATGAAGAGGGGGGCCACCTTCGCCATGGCGTCCAGCAGCAGCGGGAAGGGGCGGTTGAAGCGCAGCACCACGCGGCGGTCATCGGGCGCGGTCATCTCGGCCAGCACCCCCATGGCGATCTGGCCGAAACTGTCCCGGCGGCCCCAGCGCGTGATGGAAGCCGCGACGTCCCGCGCGCGCACCGGCTCGCCATCGTGGAATTTCAGCCCGGGGCGCAGCGTGATGGTGATGCGCTTGCCGTCATCCTCCCAGACATGGCCCTCGGCCATTTGCGGCTTGGCCGAGAGATCGGCGCCCATGGAGTAGAGCGTGTCATAGACCATGTAGCCGTGGTTGCGTGTGACCCAGGCCGTGGTCCAGACGGGATCAAGGCTGGTCAGGTTCGCATGCGGCACGAAGCGCAGCAGGCGCGCGGGCTGGGCCGCCGCCGGCGCGGCGAGGGCGAGGGAGGCGCCCAGGGCGCCGCGACGGGTGATCTGCATCACGGGTTCTCCACCTTGGGCCAATAGGGCGCCTTGAAGCGTTGGTAGGGAATGGCGGCGAAATCGCGCAGGATGCCGGCCTCGGCCGCGCAATAGCGCACCTCCCGCGCGATGGGCGCGAAGCCCGCATAGAAATGCTGCGAGGATTTCACCACCACCAGCCGCTTGTCATGCAGCGTGCAGCCGAGGCCGGTGAAGGCATCCGGGTGAAACACCTGCTGCCGCTCGCTGGCGACGATGATGTGAATGCCCTCGGCCTCGATCCAGGCGGAGGGCCCCATCTCGCTCCGCCCGCCCGAGAGGCCGGACTGCACATGGCTCTCCGCCACCGCATGCACGCGCACCATGAGGTCCAGCGGATCGCCCGACATCTTGCCGCATTTCCCGCCCAGGCGCAGCGGCATGACGGCGCCCGCCCCGCCCTCGCGCAGGAAGGAGACGGCGATGGGGTCCCAGAAGATGCCGATGGCCGCATCGCGCACGCCGCGCGCCAGCATGCGCGCCAGCATGGCCGTGCAGTCGGATGGCGCGCCGCCGCCCGCATTGTCGGAGGTTTCGGCGACCACGGTGGTCCCCGAAGGGGCGGCCAGCGCGGCGTCAATGGACTGGTCGGGCGTGTCGAAGCGCTTGCGCGTCACCTCCCGCATCGCCCAGATCCGCTCGCCCCAGGCCTGGGCGGTGCGGGCGGCATGCCCCGCATCGCCATCCGCGATGGCCACCATCTTGGCGCCCACATGCGGCACATCCCCCCAGGGGAAGCCATGCGCGAAGGAGAGGGAGAGGATCTCGCCCCGCGCCTCGGCCGCCTGCATCTCCGCCACGAAGCTCTTCATCGGCTCCACGGGCGTGTGCCACATGTTGATCATATGCAGCGGGTGATAGGCGATGACGGGCCGGATCTCCCGCCGCGCCGCGCGCAGCGCCAGGCGGAACAGGTCCTCCGCGCGCTCCGCCATGTCGATATGCGGGTATTCCTTGTAGATCACGACGAGGTCGGCGTTCTCGCGCAGCGTCTCGTCCAGGTGGCAATGCAGGTCGAGTTCCACGCCGATCACGCAATCCGGCCCGACGATCTGCCGCACGCGCTGCACCAGGTCGCTTTCGCAATCATCATAGCCCTCGGCCACCATGGCGCCGTGCAGGTTCAGCAGCACGATCTCCACCGGGCCGGCCGCGCGCAGGTCGGCCAGGATCAGCTCGCGCAGCTCCTCATAGGCGGCGCGGATGGTGGTGCCGGCGGGCTGGGCATTGGCGGTGATGCTCTCCACCACCTCGATCTGCGCATCGCCCGCCATGCGGCGCCAGGTGATGAGCGGGATATTGCCCCAGGCCGGCGTCTCCAGGCTGCCGGAATTGCGGCTGTAGCGGTTGCCATGGAAGGCCGCGCGCCCGGTGGGCAGGGGCGAGAAGGTGTTGGTCTCGGTCAGCAGCGCCGCCATGAAGAGCTTCATCGAACCCTGGTCCTCCCGTGTTGTGGGGAGGATGGCGGGGATCAGCCCCTCATCTCAAGCGCCAATTGGGCCGATATGCCGCAGGAAGCTGGCGCGCACCGTCTCCGCATGGGCCTGCATCACGTCGCGCAGATGCTGCAGGTTCAGGATTTCCTCATGCACCAGGGTGCTGGTGCCGTGGCGCAGCGCTTCCTCCACCGTCACGGGCAGCGCCGGTTCGCGCCACTTGCCCACGGTGAGCCGCAGCAGGCCGAGCATGGCGCGCCAGAGCCGCTCGGCCTGGATCAGCGTGGCAGCCTCGCGCTCCTCGATCAGCCCGGCGCGGCCGAGTTCGGCCAGGACATGCCGGGTGGTGCGGCGCAGCAGCCGGGGATGCGCCGCGGCATGGGCGACGGTGAGCGACTGGGCGATGAACTCCACCTCCACCAGCCCGCCCATCATGCCCTTCACATCCCAGGGGCCATCGCCCGGGATTTCCTTCAGCATGCGGCCGCGCATCTGCGCGGCGTCGCGCAGCACGGCCACCGCGTCGCGCGGCGCGGTGAGGGCGGCGTCCAGCGCCAGCTCGATCCGCCTGGTCAGGGCGCTGGGCCCGGCGATGACGCGGGCGCGGGTCAGCGCCATGCGCTCCCAGGTCCAGGCCTCCTCCGCGTGGTAGCGGGCGAAGGCGGAAAGCCGCACCGCGACGGGGCCCTTGTTGCCCGAGGGGCGCAGCCGCATGTCCACCTCGAAGGCGCGACCATCCCGGCCGGGCGTGGTGAGCGCGGCCACCACCTGGTGCGAGAGGCGGATGAAATACTCCGAAGGCGCGAGGGAACGCGGCCCACCCTCGCTGCCCTCTGTCTCCGGCTCATGCTCGTAGATGAAGATCAGATCGAGGTCGGAATGCGGCAGCATCTCCCGCCCGCCCAGCTTGCCCAGCGCCAGCACGGCCAGGCTGCCGCCGGGCACGCGGCCGAAGCGGCGTGCGAAATCGCGCTCCACCCCGGGCAGCAGGGCGCCGATCGCGGCCTCGGCCACGGCGCTGCGGGCCTCGCCGCTGGAATCGGAGTCGAGGCGTCCTTCCAGCTCGGCGGCGTCCACCTCGAAGAGGCGTTCGGTCACGAGGCGGCGCGTCGCTTCCAGCGCCTCTTCCAGGTCGCGCGCCTCGCGCATCAGGGCGGGCAGGGCGGCCAGCGGCTTTTCGCCCGGCGCGGCGTAGCTGCCGGCCAGCAGGCCTTCCAGCGCGGCGGGCCGGCGGGCCAGGTGGTCGGCCAGCTGCGGGGCCGCGCCCAGCAGCCCGGCGAGCCGGTCCAGCAAACGCGGGTTGCGGTGCAACAAGGAGAGGAATTGCACCCCCGCCGAGAGCTGCCCCAGCAGCCGGTCGAAGCGCGCCAGCGCCGCCTCGGGCTCGCGCTGCCGGCCAAAGGCGGCGAGGAGGGCGGGCATCAGTTCCGTCAGCAATTCCCGCGCGCGTTCGCTGCGGGTGGCGCGGGGGCGGCCATGATGCCAGCCGCGCACCATGGCGGCGACCGAGCCGGGCTCGCGAAAGCCCAGGGCGCGCAAGGTGTCGAGTGTCTCCGGGTCATCCTCGACGCCGGTGAAGACGAGGTTGCCCGCACCTTCCGTCGCGGTCAGCCGGGGTGCGGCCTCAAAGAGATGGCTGTAATGCCCCTGGACGCGGCGTTGATAGGCGGTCAGCGCCTCGGCGAAGCCGGCCGTGTCGGTGAAGCCCATGAAGCTCGCGATGCGGGCGAGCTCCTCCGGCTCCTCCGGCAGGCGGTGGGTCTGCCGGTCATTCACCATCTGCAGCCGGTGCTCGGTGTTGCGCAGGAAGACATAGGCATCGGCCAGATCGGCCGCCGCGCGCCGGTCCATCTTCCCCGCCGCCGCCAGGAGCGAAAGGGCGCCCAGCGTGGTCGGGTCGCGCAGCGCCGGGTCCCGCCCGCCCCAGATGAGTTGCAGGACCTGCACGGTGAACTCGATTTCCCGGATGCCGCCGCGCCCGAGCTTGACGTCATGCCCGGCCACGGCAATCTCGCCGCCAGCACCGCGTTCGGCCTTGTGCAGATGGATTTGCCGCTTGATGGAATGGATGTCGGCGACGGCCGCGAAATCCAGATGACGCCGCCAGATGAAAGGCCGCAGCTCCCGCAGAAATGCCTCGCCCGCCACGCGATCCCCGGCCACCGGGCGCGCCTTGATCATCGCGGCGCGCTCCCAGTTCTGGCCAAGGCTCTCATAGTAGGAGAGTGCCATGGGCACGCTCACGCAAAGCGGCGTGGCGGCGGGGTCCGGGCGCAGGCGCAGGTCGGTGCGGAAGACGTAGCCCTCGCTCGTGCGTTCCTCCATCAGCCGCACCAGATCCCGGGCGATCCGGATATAGGGCGCCGCGCCGTATTCTTCGTGATAGGAAGCCCCATCCGGGTCATGCAGCAGCAAGAGGTCAATATCCGAGGAGTAGTTCAGCTCGCGCCCACCGAGCTTCCCCATCCCCAGCACGATGAGGCCGGAGCCCTTCGTGATCTGTTTCGGCTCGCCCTTGGTGCGGGCCAGCTTGATCTGGCCGCGGCGGGCGGCATCCAGCAGCAGATGGGCGCAGGCGAAATCAATCGTCAGGTCGGCCAGTTCGCTCAGCGCGCCGGTCACGCGGTCCAGCGGCCAGAGACCGGCCAGGTCGGCCGCGGCCGCCACCAGCGCGCCCTGGCGCTTGGCCCGGCGCAGCAGGCTCATCACCGCATCCCGGGGCGAGGCGGGGTCCGCCCGGGTCAGCGGTTCGAGCGCGCATTGCAGGGCGTCCTCCGCCCCGCGGTCCAGCAGGCGGGCGAGGGTGGGGGCCTCGGCCGAGCACAGATCGGCGAGATAGGGGCTGTGGGCGGCCATGACCTCCAGCAGGGGGGCGGCATCCGCGCGGGCCACCAGGGCCTGTTGCGCGGCATCTCCTTCGGCCAGGCGGTGGCGCAGGCGGAGAATCGCCTCCGGGTCATGCAGGGGTTTGGCAGGCATCATCCGGCAGGGGAGCCGCCGGAATGACCCGGGGTCAAGCCCTCCAGGCCCCCTCGCGCGCCCCCTGGCCCCTGCTCGGCCGGCTGTGCCTCAGCCTGCTGGTGGCGATGCCGATGATGCTGGGCCTTGCCATGGGGGTGCTGGCCTGGCGCCTTTCCCAGGGGGAGGTGGAAAGCACCTTCCTCGCCCGGCGGATCGAGGCGGCGGTGAACCGGCCGGATGGCGAGGCGCGCCTCGAAATCCGCCGCGCCGCCATCGCCTGGGAGGGTTGGCATGGCGATGGCGCGCCGCTCGACATCCGCCTCTCCGGCGTGGTGCTGCGGGACCGCGCCGGCCAGCAGCGCGGCGCCCTGCCGGATGCCAATGTGACGCTCGCCCTCGGCCCGCTGCTGCGCGGCGTGCTGGCCCCGGCCACCATCGAGCTGCGCGAACCGAGCTTCACCCTGCTGCGCGATTCGGAGGGCGCGCTCTCGCTCGACATCGGCGGCAGCGCGGAAGCCCCTCCCTCCACGGCCGCCGAGGCGCCGGACGAGACCGAGGAGATGCTGGCCGACCTGATGGGCCCGCCCGAAGAGCGTGCCACCCACACCTCGCTGCGCCGCATCCGCGTGACGGGCGGGCAGGTGACGGTGCGGGATGCGCGGCTGGGGCGCGACTGGGCGCTCAAGGACCCGCAGATGGAGCTGCGCCGCCTGGCGCGCGGCGGCGTCGAGGGGGATGGCGAGGCGACGCTGCGCATCGGTGACGTGGACATCCCGGTGCATCTGCTGGGCCGCATCCAGGGCGCGCCCCTGCGCTTCTCCCTGCGGCTCGACCTGCCGGTGCTGCGGCCGGGCGATGTGGCCGATCTGCTGCCGCCGCTGGGCGCGCTGGCCATGCTCGACGCGCCGGTGGCGATCCAGGCGCTGGGCGAATTCGACGCGGGCGGGCGGCCCACCGGCTTCGGCCTGACCCTCCAGGCGGAACAGGGGGGTGATCTGCGCCTGGCCGCCGGTTCTCGCCTGCCCTTCACCCGCATGGCGGCCCGGCTGATCGGCGACCGCGAGCGTGTGGTGCTGGAGGAGGCGGTGCTGGAACTGGCCGGCACGGAGGGCATGGCACTCAATGCCGATGGCGATCTCCAGCGCACCGCGGAGGGCTGGCAGGGGCGGCTGCGCGCCGCGGTGGAGCGGCTGGACCTGAAAGACCTGCCGCATCTCTGGCCCGAGGGCCTGGCGCCCGAAGCGCGGGAGGCCGCGCGGCTGGCCCTGCCCCATGGCAGCCTGAGCGCCGCGACGCTGCGCCTCGGCCTTGCCGCCGATGCGGATTTCAGCGCCTGGCGCCCGCTGGATGGCAGCCTGGATGCGAGCCTCGCCGAAGCCCGGCTGGTCACGCCCGAGGGCGCGGCGCTCGACATCGACCACGCCGCCTTCCAGCTCCGCGCCGGCCCGCGTGGCCTTGCCGTGGATTCCCTGGAGCTCGCCCTGGCCGCGCCGCTGGGCGAAGCGCGGGAGGGCACGCGGATCAGCCTGCGCGCCAGCCTCGACCCAGGCCCGCGCGGCTGGGCGGGGCGGCTCGACACACGGGTCGAGCGGCTTGACCTGGCCGAGATCTGGCGGCTCTGGCCGGAGAGCCTGGCGCCCGAGACCCGTGAGGCGGCGCGCGGCACCCTGCCGACCGGCATGCTCGAATCCGCGGCGCTGGGGCTTGATCTCCAGAGCGACGTGGATTTCGGCTCCTGGCAGGCGCCCGGCGGGGATCTGGCCTTTCGCCTGACCGGCGCCCGCCTCGTCACGCCCGAGGGGGTGGCCATCGAGCTGGAGGAGGCCGAGGGGAAGGGGAGTGCCAACCCGTCGCGCCTCGGCCTGGAAGCGCTCCATCTTCGGCTGGGCGCGCCCGACCGGCCGACCAGCACCGTCACCGCCACGGGAGAGGCCAGCCGGGAGGATGGAAGGTGGCGCGGCGGGCTGGAGCTGACGCTGGACCGCCTGGCCGCCGCCGATCTGCCGGCGCTCTGGCCCCGCGCCCTGGCGCCGGGCGCGCGGAGTTGGGTGGTCGAGAACATCCCGGCGGGCGAGATCAGCCAAGGCCGCTGGAGCTTCCGCGGGGAATCGCCGGGCGGCTTTGCCGAGGCGGACCTGACCGGCCTTTCGGGTGAGGCGGAGCTGCGCCAGGGCGTGGTCCATTGGCTGCGGCCCATGCCCCCGGTGCGCCAGGTGGTGGGGCAGGCGCGCTTCGCGTTGCAGGAGATCACCATCCAGGTCAGTGGCGGCAAGCTCGACAATCTGGCCGGCCAGCCGGGCGGGCTGGAATTGCGCGACTCCACCCTGCGCTTCCTGCTGCCGCCCGGCGCCCTGCCCAGCACGGAGATGTCCATCGCCATGGCCGGGCCGGCGACGGAGACCGTGGCCCTGCTGCGCCACCCGCGCCTGAGGCTTTTCGAACGGCGGCCCTTCCCCGTGCAGGTCGCCGCCGGCACCCAGCAGGGCCGGGTGCAGATCAGCTTCCCCCTCGTCGCCGATCTGCAGATGGAGATGGTGCGGCTGACGGCCGAGGCGCGCGTCAGCAATGGCAGGCTCACCCGCCTGATCTTCGAGCGGGACCTAGAGGAGGTGAATCTCGACCTGACCGTCGATACCGATCAGCTCCGGCTGAATGGCACCGGTGTGCTGAACACCGTGCCGGTCCGGGTGGGTGTGGAAATGGATTTCCGACCGGGACCGCCCGGCCAGATCATCGCCCGCGAGACGGTGACGGCGCGGCCCGATGCGCGCCGCATCGCCGAACTCGGCTTTGACACGGGTGGGCTGCTGGCCGGCCCCGTGGCGCTGGAGGTGCGCAGCGAGCGGCGCCGCAATGGCCAGCAGGTGGTCAATCTGCGCGGCGACCTGCGGGATGCGGTGTTGAGCTTCCCGCCCCTGGGCTGGACCAAGCCCACAGGCAGCCCTGGCCGGGCCGAGGCGGTGCTGCGCCTGCAAGGCGAGCAGCTGACCAGCATCGAAGCCATCCGGATCGAGGCGCTGGAACTCGCGCTGCGGGCGCGCGCCGTGGCCCGTGGGGGGAGGGTCGAACGGATCGAGCTGCAGGAGACGGGGTTCGGTGGCAGCCGCATGGTGGGCGATGCCCGGGCGCCGGCCCAGCCGGGCGGCCCCTGGGCGGTGACGCTGCGCGGCCCCGTGCTCGACCTGCGCTCGCTCTTCGGCCCGGCCGGCCATGTCGCCGGCGGCGCCGCGCGGGACCGCGAGCCGGCCCCGCCCCCGCCCGAGACGACCCAGCCGCCGCTCTCGGTGGATCTGCGCTTCGACCAGGTCCTGCTGGGCCCGGGGCGCGAGGTCTTCGCCGTGCAGGCCCGCGGCCGGCTGGACCAGGCCGGCGTGCTGCGGGAGGCCAATCTGCGCGCGCGCACCAGCCGCCAGACTGGCGCCTTCGAGCTGACCATGACGCCGCGGGGCGAGGCGCGGGCCCTGCGCGGCTCGGCCGAGGATGGGGGCGCGCTGCTGCGCGCCATGGGGCTGATCGAGACCATCCAGGGCGGGCGGCTGCAACTCACCGCCGAATATGCGGAATCGCGGCCCGGCACGCCGCTGACCGGCACGGCGGAGCTCGAGACCTTCACCGTCCGCAATGCGCCGGCCCTGGGGAAGCTGTTGCAGGCCATGACGCTCTGGGGGCTGGTCGAGGCGGTGCAGGGCGGCTCGGGGCTGATCTTCAACCGCGCCGTGGTGCCCTTCAGCCTTTCCCCCACCGAGTTGCGGCTGAATGATGCGCGCGCCTTCTCCGCCTCGCTCGGCCTCACCGCACGCGGGCGGGTGCTGCGTGAGCGGGTGATCCTCGACCTCGATGGCACCATCGTGCCGGCCTATTTCTTCAACACGCTGCTGGGCAATCTGCCGCTGGTCGGGCGGCTGTTCAGCCCGGAGGAGGGGGGCGGTGTCTTCGCCGCCACCTTCCGCGCGCAAGGGCCGCCGGATGACGCCGAGGTGACGGTGAACCCGCTCGCCATCGTCACGCCCGGCTTCCTGCGCGGCATGTTCGGCCTGACCGAGCCCGCGCGGCCGGGGCGATAGAGCACGATCCGCTTGGGTGGAAGCACCAAGGCGGTGGATCATCCTCTCACTTAGAGCCAAGGCTCCTTCTTCGTGACCGATCGCCAGGGGGCATGGCAAGACAAAAGGGCCTCCGGCGGCTGGGGCCGAGGCCCCAGACCCCATCTCATCATGAATTTTATCAGGTGGTTATGGTGTATTTTTATGTCGAGGGGCCGGGGCCCTGTTTAGACCGGAGACATCCCTGACGGGTGTTCGGAGACATCCCTGACGGTTGAGATGGTGGCCTTTGGTCCTCTGATGTCAATCCATCCGAGGTTGAAGCGCATGAAATGGAGG
>JAIYDS010000296.1 GCA_027487385.1 Acetobacteraceae bacterium
ACGCGCTGCTGGCTGCGCTCCAACTCCTCCAGCGCGGCATTGGCCTCGCGCGAGACCGTCTCGTTGGGAATGGGCTGGCCGATGCGCTCGGAACGCTCCACCAGCCGGCCGAGGGTTTCGAGGCGGCGGGTGTAGCGCTCCTGGGCATTCTCGTTGTTCTGGATCAGCCGCTCGCGCTCGCGGATGATGTCGTTGATCTCACGCTCCGCCTCGCGGTCGGGGCGCGGGATGGATGCGACGCGCCGGGTGGTGCCCTCGATGCGGCGCAGCGCCTCGTCGCGCTCGCGAAGGGCGAGTGTCTCCAACTGCGTGCGATCGGCGGCGGTGATGCCACCCGCGGCCTCGGCCTCGCGCAGGCGGCGGACGCGGTCCTCATATTCGCTGTTGATCCGGAAGCGGTCGTCGAGCGCGCGGCGGAGTTCCTCGGCATCGGCGGCGGTGCGCCGACGGCGGGCCTCGGCGGCCTGGCCAGCAGCAGCTTCCTGCTCCGTGCGCTGGCGCTCGCCGGCGGCCTGCTCGCCGCGGGTGATCTCCTCCTGCAGCTCGGCATACTGCCGGCGCAGTTCCTCCAGCCGGGCAGCACGATCCACGCCAGCCTGCTGCTGGGCGGTACCGACCAGGCCGCTGCGGATCGAACCACGCCGGGGCTGCGAGCGCAGGCTGTCGCGGCCGTCACTCTCCGCCTCGAGGCGGGCGATCTGGGCACGCAGCGCCTCGGCCTGGGCGCGACGGTCCGCCTCCTGCTCGCTGGACAGCAGCAGGCCGGAGCCGCGTCGCACGCCGTCCAGCACGCGAGCGGCGCCAGAAAGGGCCCGGGCCAGGGCGTTCGACAGGCCGATCGCTTGGTCGAGCCGGGCGAGGAACTGGTCGGCGGCGGCGGTGAGCTGCCCGAAGGCGCGGCCGACGGACAACGGGGCGCGCTCGAATTCGCCATTCAGCCGCTCGACGGCGCGCAGGAGCGCGGGGAACACCGTGTCGGCGGTGAGCTTGCCCTCGGAGCCGAGCTTGCGCAGCTCCCCGATGGAGACGCCGAGCTCGCGGGCCAGCGCCTGCGCCAGCGTGGGCAGGCCCTCCAGGATGCTGCGGAGTTCGTCGCCCTGCAGTGTGCCGGAGGCCAGCGCCTGCGCCAGCTGCTGGGTGGAGGAGGCGATCTCCTGCTGGCTGGCGCCCGACGCGATGGCGATGCGCTGCAGACCGCCGACGAGGGTCGCGACCTGGTCGGAGGTGGCGCCGATCTCGCGCGCGGCGATCGAGAAGCGGGCGAAGGCGTCCACGCTCTCGCGCACGGCGACGCCGGTCTGCAGGCTGTCGCGATACAGCCGGTCATAGATCTCGCCGGCGCGCTCGACGGAGCCGAGCGCGGTGTTCAGCCGACCCATGGACTGGGTGAGCGCGTCGCCGGCCACGACTACCGCGCGCAGCCCGGCGGCGAGGCCGGCGATCTGCACGCCGCGCACGGCGACGTCGAGCAGGTCCAGCGCGCGGGAGGCGCGATCGGCGCCGCCCTGGATGCGCTCCAGGCTGCGCTGGCCGGTCTCGCCAACCTCGCGCAGCTCCTGCTTGACCCGGGCGGCATCGTCCAGCGAGAGCCGGACCGAGACACGGCGCGTGCTATCCGCCATGCGTCACGCCTCCTGCGTCGGTGGGGTGGTCAGGGTCCAGGGGGATCGGTGCGGCGCGCGGCGCTGCCGGCGGCGAGGCCCATGCGCATGGCGAGCAGCAGCTCCGCGGCGGCCCAGCCGGAGGCACCCATCTCGCGGGCGGTGACGAGCGCGGCCGGCATGTCGAGGTCGAGGCCCGCCATCGTCGCAGTGGCGCAGGTGGTGCCAGCAGCCCAGCACGCGGCGCCCTCGACACTGGCGGGCGCGTGGGCGGCGTAGGGACAGGACAGGCCGCAGTCGCGATCGAGCGCCGCGCAGCCGCGGCAGTAGTCAGGGCCCTGGCCGAAGTGCCATTCGGCCCGAGCCCTTAGCCGTTTCCCTCCAGGGCCACGGCGGCGACCGGGCCGGTGGCGCGATCCCAGAACGCGGCGGCCATCTCGTCCATGTCCATCAGTCGCTCGACGGCTTCGGGGGAGAGCGGCAGCGGCTTGCCGGCGGCGTCGCCCACCCCCTCCCAGGCGGTGACGGCGTGGCGGGCCAGCGCCTTGACCAGGAACGCGAAGGCCAGGCCGCGCGCCATGTCGGGGTCGAGGTCGGCCTCCGCGGCCCGCAGCGCGCCGAGGCGACGGGCGGAGCCGGCCTGGGCGGCGGCCATGACGGCCGTGGTGACGGGGCGGATTTCCACGCGCACGCCGCGTGGAAGGTCGAGCCAGTACGGCTCGACCGGGAGGTCGAGGGTGAGCATGAAACTCTCCAGGTTAAGGGAATTGGCGAGGAATGGGCCGCGTTAGTGCGGCGCGATGGATCCGAGCGGCCAGGGCTCAAGCTTTAACGGAAAGACCCTCACAGCCTCCCGGCATGCGAAGGTCAAATGCACGGCGCCAAATCATGAGAGAAGAAAGATTTCGACCCTCTACGATCGTTCAGCAGGGTTAGCAGACTATCTTGGTCTGGCCGAACGCAGTCGTTCCGATATTGGCGTCAGCCTGCAGGAAGCTGTCAGTTTGGAGACGGACAGACAGCGCCACTACCTTATCCTAAATTAATGAGAGACGAAGTTCCGTAATGACCGGGCTGAAGCGATCGGCCAGGCGCCGATCACTGGTCACGAGAAGATAATCGCGCTCGACAGCCTGGGCGACGATCCATAAATCATTCTCGTCGACCTGGAGCGTCTTGCCGGAGGCTCGATCCTGCCAGTCCTCTAGCCATCTTGGAGCACGGCGCGACATATCAAGATAATGGTCGGCAAGGCGAGCTTTGACGTCACCGTAAGCTTCGGCGGTATGGCGTCCAATCTCCGCGAGCGGATAGCTCGCCGCTTGGGTGAGCGTGCGACGGATATGGGAGATATCCTGCCCGATGCGCTGGGCCGCCTCCATGCCGTAGCGAAGTTCAGCCAGGACGACGACTGACAGATAGACGAGGTCCGACTGGGCAAAGGCTTTGGCGCGCGCCTCGACAGCGTTGAAATTGGGCCGACGCGGGTCGAACAACACGGATACGAAATTGGTGTCGAGAAGAATCTGCTCCATCAGGCGAGAAACCTAGAAAGCGCGTCATTCTCCTCAGCCGGAGCGGGCTTGAACACATCAAGCACCCACGCACCGCGATTGGCGCCATGGTCCTTGGTCAGCCACTCATACAGCGGCATGTAGCCCTTCAAATCGTCAGGCAGCCAGCCTCGGAAATCGTGAAGCGTCGGCCGTTTGCGGCCTTCAAAATAGCTGAACAACTGCCGCTCAAGGCGCGGCGGGAGATCGTAGCCGTCGAGCACCAGCGCATCGATCCAGACAAGCAGGCGGTTCAGCCGGTCGTCGCCCCTATCAGCGGGCAGGAGCGTCTGCAGCTTCTCTTCCAGCGCGGACTCATATTCACGGACTGCCTCTTCAAGTGCGGCGGTATCGAGCTTGCGCGGCAGCGGCATGCTCGCGAGCATCACGTTGGTAAAGTCGTGGTCGGTCGAGTGCTCGGTGACGAAGGCATTGGCAAGTGGTCCATTCAGGATCGCTGCGAGCACGTTGGCGTCATACTCAGCGATAGGCCGGAGCCCGGTGAACTGCTGGGAGGCCCAGAGCCCGCTGTCATCGGCTGCCGCCGCGAGCCGCCACGGTCCGCGCGATAACCGCTGATTGTTAATTACGACCTTCGATTTATCCCACGGCCTCTGCAATGGACCCAGTCGATAACTGAGTGCGGGATCGATGCTGAGCCAGACCGGGTTCATCAAATGGAACGGAGCAAGGCTGTCAGCCGGCTTGTAGACCCCCCGCTCGCGCATGGCGCCCGGTTCCTCGAACACGCCGGAGCGCTGCGAGCGCCACTGGAGCCCGCGGAAGATGTCGGCATAGTCGCCTAGCCGAGGGGCATCCTCGAGATAGGACCAGAGCGCGTCCAGCTTTCCGATCCACAAATCTCCCTCAGGTGCGAGCCGCAATGCCTCGCGAACGGATGTCACCGCGCCTTCGGAGAGAAACGACGCCCTGCCCGCGTCCGCCACGGTGATCGCGCTCAATCGCACCGGCTTTGCTGTTTTCTCGGCCGGTCGGCGATCCGTGGCGATCACGAGCGCACAGGGATAAGTCGCTTTCTCGAAGATACGATCGGGAAGCGAGACAAGCTCGATCCGGCCATAATGTGCGGCGAGCCGTGCCCGAAGCTGGCGATATTGCTTCTGCTGGAGGACGCCGCGCGGCATGACGAAACCAAGCGCATAGGGCGCAGCATCGATTGCCGCGCTGAGCGCGACCATCGCCTTGGACCGCGAGATTGCGAAGGATTCGGGATAGTCGCCCCGTTCATCCGAAGTGAAGTCCTCAAACGGCGGGTTGCACAGGATGACGGTCGCGTCCTTGAGGAAGGCGTCAAGCGCTCCTTTCTTGAAGAGGTCGGTCGAGCGGACGTGCCAGCCATTGGAATTCGGATAGTCGGCCAGGATCAGCGACAGGGTGGCGACCTCGCAGGCGAAGACATCGAGCTCTGCCCCGCTGATCCGCTCGATGAGGAATTGGTGGCGCCTCTCGGCCGACCATTCGGGCGGCAGAAGGTCGCGCAGTTCGCGAAGCGCGGCGACCAGGAAGATACCTGCGCCTGCGAAGGGTTCGACGACCCGCACGGTATTAGGGTCAAAGCGCGACAGGTCGATCCGGCTCAGGATGTATTCGGCGACCGGCCGAGGCGTGCTGTGCGTGCCGAACAACTTGCGCGTATCGGCGGTGACCAGCGTGTTCTCGTAGACGAAGGCGAGGCTGTCGGAGGAGATGTTGCGCAGCGTGATCGATCGGCCAAGCCGTGCCCATGCGGCCGCAGCACGGTCTGGTGAGACTGCTGCGACATCCGCGCCAAGCAAGCCAAGGCCGTAGTAGGCCTGGATGCCGTCCAGGACGGCCTCGACATCGCTACGGTTCCAGTTCGACGCTGACGGATGCTGGTGATCGATTAGGATCTTCGCGGCAAGCAGGCGGAATGTCAGCCGGAACGCCGCTTTCTCACTGTCGCGGTCGGCGTCGCCGGTTAGCAAAAGCTGGAGTACGTCGGCCATCGTCTGGTGAAGTTTGAGCTGGACCTCTTGCTCGATGGCGGGCAGCAGCCCCGCATCAATGAAGTCAACCTGGACGGGGCCACGCGTCAGGCCGATCGCCTTGGCCCGGTGGAGGGCCTGCGGCGTCCAGCGCTCGCGGTAGCGATCGAACAGGTCCACCAACTGGTCGACACGGACGCGCTCGAGCAGGCGCGGCATCTGCCGCGCACCCACCGCCCACACGCCGACATCGTCGGCGTCGATTGAGAAGAAAATCGGTGCGCCCAGCGCACGATTGGCCATGACGGCCGCACCACTGTCGGGCTCGTCCTGGACGACCCCGAAGGCGGCGGAGCGGAAGGATTCGGGCGCCTGGGTGAAGGCGGCGAGCGCGACCGTCCGCGTTTCGGCGGCCGGCTCAAGAACATCGGCGAAGCTGTAAGCGCGATGGAGCGCCGTGGCTTCATAGCCAAGCGCGCGCAGCCCGTGCTCGATCGAGGCAAGCACGTTCATCGGATCCGCACCGCGCGAAACAGCGGAAGCTGCCCACCCTGGTCTTGCGGCGCGAACTGCGTTTCGAGCACGTCGAGATGGGGATCAAGATGTAAGAACAGCGTGTCAGGGTCGCCACCGCCCACGCGGACTAGGCCTTCGGGCAATAGCTCGCCCTGTTCCATTGCGCGCAGCGCGAGCACACAACCGCGCAGGGTCGGGAATGGTGTGCCAGAAAAGAGGCCGCGTAAGGCGTGCAGCAGATCCTTATGAGCCTGGAGTTCGATCCTGAACCTTTCGCGTAGCACCACAGCTAGCCGCAACAGCAGGACCGTTTGCCAGCTGTAAAGTGCGGGGCGACCGGGCCCGTTGCCTTGGACGTCGGGGGGGATCAAGTCACGCCGGTGTGACCACTCACGTAGCTGATTGGACGTCAGCCCGGTCAAAGTCTGGACTTGGCCAGCCGGGATCATGAACTGCTGACCTCCCAAATGGGTATGAGAACCGCTTTCGCCCTGAACCGGGGTTGATACCCTCTTCCTGCGTATAAGCGGGTATCGTGCCCGCTTCAAGGGTCTTTATATCCAGGTGTCAGGCCGTTCATCCGACGTGCGCATCCGTACCTGTCCAGACTGGCACCACATCTCGCCAGAATTCCGAAGGACTCACGGTGCGCTGTGCTCGAAACGTCAGCTTTCGGGGATGGCTGCCGATGTGGATTGACCGCGATGGGCACAGATCTGATCTGCGCTTAAGGCCACGACAGCTGCTTCTCACCCAAATAGGTCCCTTTTACCCTGCCAGATCCCAGATCACGCATACTCTGTCCCCGCCTGCTGGTTCCGCAGAACCGCGGTCATCATGCGTGTCGCCGTGGCGTTGAACGCCGCCCTGAAGTCGAAGCTGGCCTCGACCCCAGCCGGCCCTTCGATCGGGGTCTTGGCCAGCGCCAGATAGACCTCGTGCAGAGTGATCGTCAGGCTGCGGTTGGCATCGATCGTGAAGGCCAGCGCGAATTCCGCCGAGGTGCCGGCCTGCGCCTGGGCCAGCAGCGTCGTGTTCTCGAAGCGTACGGTGATCTGGCCGGTGCAGCGCGCGATGCCGGGATCCACGCCCTCGACGCGGCGATCCGCGCGGATGGTCCGCACTGCCTCCATCCCGTTGGCGTAGGTGAGCCTCGCGCCAGTGACCTGCGCCAACGCCGAGCCGCTGCGGGTAATCGACCCCTGCGCCTTGTTGAAGGCCGTGTAGGCAGCGCTAGTCGGCGTGCCGCCTGACGTGGCGCCCGTGCGCGCAGAGCCCTGGCCCAGCAGCCCGAAGGTTGCTGTGGCCGCGCCGGTCGGCGTGAAGTCCAGTTCCAGCGTGTCGGCACGCACGCCGGTGCAGACGTCGAAGGACGGCACATCCGGATAGCCGATCTCCATCGCGTTGCTCGGCAGCGCCGCCGCGCCCGAGGCAAAGGTGTGGATGAAGTTTGTCGTGCCGGTGGTGGTCGGCGGGCCCAGCAGCAGCCGCAGCCAGTGGCCAATGTTGATCAGGTCCACCGGCACCACCGCCTGGCCGGCGACCGTGACCGTGTCTAGGAAAGGCGCGGCCGGATCGCGGTTGCTGCCGACGCCGATGACATCGGCGTCCAGCAGTGGCTGCTCCGCGCCGAGGTCGCAGGACAGGAATGGCATGCGCCGCCAGTTGCTGCCCGGCGCGGTGCCGTAAGTGGTTTCGGGCAGCATGAGCAGGCGGCAGTTCGCGCCGATGGCACGGGGCATGGGCTTTCTCCTGGAAGGGGATCAGGCCAGCGGCGAGCCGGCGACGGTGAACCAGAGGGTGACGGGGATGGCGGCGGCGCGTGCCGCGGCGGCGCCTTCGAACTCGACATCCTCGAAGGCGGCACTGCCGGGCTGCGCCCATTCGACGGCACCGCCGAGGGTGCGGTTGGCGGCGATGGCCGCGGCGATATCCACGAGCAGCGCGTCGAGTAGGGTGTTGCGCGTGGTCGGCGTGGCGCCGGCGACGGTGACTTCCACCTCGGCGCGATGCTCGATCTGCCAGGCGAGCGGAGAGAGGATCGGGGT
Organism: Acetobacteraceae bacterium; assembly: GCA_027487385.1. Lineage (GTDB taxonomy): Bacteria > Pseudomonadota > Alphaproteobacteria > Acetobacterales > Acetobacteraceae > Roseococcus. The sequence continues at coordinate 7,686 of JAIYDS010000296.1, forward strand.
CTCCTCCACCGTCTCCCCGTCGCGGAGGACGACCAGCCCGCCAGCGGGGATGCGCTGCGGGATGGTCTCGCCGCGCAGCACGACCGGCGCCGGGTTTCGGACCGCCAACGACGCAACCAGCCGGCTGTGCAGCGCCGCGATGGCGGCTTCGCGGGCGCTCATGTTGCTCGGCCGCTCTCGCGTTCCCAGGCCGCGACGAAGCGCCCCGGCAGCCGGCGCAGCCCGCGCTCGGCGGCGCCGCGCACGTCGAGCCGCTTGGCGAGCTTCACCTGGGGCAGCAGAAGGAACATCGGCACCATCCCCTGTTCCAGCAGGCCGCGCGCCCAGGCCTCGCGCCCCTTTCGGTTGGCCGTGCCCACCTCGGTCACGCCGCCCGCGATCAGACGGGTCCTGCGCCGCCGCCCGGTCTGCTCGCCCTGGCGCAGCGGCAGGCTCCACACGAAGCCGCGCCCCGACTTGAACGGCCGCAGGAAGGCCTGGCCGGAGGCGACCATCTGCGCCGGCGTCACGCGCATGCCCTTCTCGCCGCGCCCGCGCCGTCCGCGCGCCGCGTTGAAGCCGGTGGGGATCGCCAGGAGCTTCCGGCCAGCCTTGGCGCGGATCAGCGCGCCACGCTCGAATGCGTCGATGACGTTCGGCACCTTGGTGAAGACCAGCCCGGCCGGTCGCAGCGACTGCCCGGTCCGCGGGAAGATCATCGACCGCCAGGCATTGGCGATGCCGCGCGCGTTGCCAGAGAAGGCGGTGGTGACCTGCCGGCGCAGCTCGGCCTTCACCTGATCGGTCTCGGCGCGGATGGCGGTCATGGCCGCGCGCTCGCCGGCGCGCACTTCCTCCGCCAGCACCTTGCGCAGATCGCCAACGATGGCGGCACCTAGCCGCATGGATCAGCGCCCGCCGAACTTGCGGCTGAGGATCCGCAGCAGCATGTCGTGCAGCGCGGCATAGCCGAGCGTGCCGGCCAGCCAAGCCACGGCAAACAGCCACCACCCGTCGAGCTCGAAGGCATGGGCGATGAGCCAGGCGCCGGTGCCCAGGCTGCCGCCCGCCAGCGCGTGCAGCAGATAGGCGCGGGTCAGCAGCGGCCGGTCGGTGGAGGAGAAGCGCGCCATCGCCCCGAGCGCACCCAGGGCGCCGGCGAGCAGTGCCTCACCGACGATGCCGCCGATGCGCTCGGGATCGATCATGGTGGTGCTCCTATCGGCGGCAGAAGACGCGCCAGGCGATGCCGGCGGCGTCCCGCTCGGCGTGCTGGACGGTCAGGATGTCGGCGCCGAGGGTGAAGGTGTCGTCGGCCTCGACCGCGGGCAGCACAGCGATGGCCACAGTCAGCACGTCGCTCGCCTGAATCACGCTGGTGCCGAAGGCATCGCCGAGCCGGTCCGGCGCCGAGCGGACCACGCGGAGCAGGACTGGAGCCCCGGTCCCGCCCGGGCGATAGCTCGCCTCCGTGCCGATGTTCGGATCCGCGGCCAGCGCGTCCATGGCCGCGGCGAAGGCACTCATGCTGGCCGCCGCAGCCGCCATGCGAGCACGCTCACCACCGCGGCGACGATGACCGCGATGGCGACGGCTGGCGCCAGCGTGCCCAGGGCCTGGATGGCGGGGGCGGCCTGCGCCACGGCGGTGGCGATGCCCGCCGCGCCCACGAGGACCGCACCACGCCCGGTGCCGGTGACGGCGGCGACCTCCCGCAACGTCACCGGCGGCGCGGGCGGTACGCCGGCCAGGGTCAGGGCGCGATCGATCACCGCGGGCGGATAGCTGAGCCCGGCGCATTCATGGTGGATGATGGCCTCGACCAGCGGGCGGAGGTGATCGTGCCGATGCAGGTCGATCGGATCGTCCGGCCCGACACCGATCCGCCGCGCCACCACGGCGATGTATGCGGCGGTGTCGTTCTCCACCTTGGGCGCCCAACGCTCGATGATCGCGCGCGGCGTGCGCAGCTTGTGCCGGTCCTGGTAGGTGACCAGCAGAGCAGCCAGCGCGCGGATGCCGAACTCATGGCTGGTGAAGCGGCAGAAGCGTCCGTCCGTGGGCGGATCGGCCAGCCCCTGCCATTTGTTGGCAGGGACGTGCTCGATGTTGCCCGGGTTGCGGTTGCGATAGCCCCGGGTCGCCTTGGGGTCGACGCTCATGTGCCGATCGCCGGCACGCGGTTGAGCCAGACGCGGACGGTGGTGTCCGCCGCGAGCGCCGCCAGGCTGGCGATGCCGACCTGGAAGTTGCCGGTCGCGGTGGTGGTGATGCGCCGGTTGGTGTTGTCCCAGAAGACGCGGGCGCCGGCGGTGATGGCCAGGGCCGGCTCCTTGGTGATGTCGAACACGCCCTGGGTGGCGGCCTCGATAATGGCATTCTGCGCGCCGTCGACGGCGGCGACACCGAACAGCGCGCCGACCAGGACGCCCTGGCCGGAGAGGATGCCGCCCGCATAGGGGACGGCGATGGCCAGGCTGTTGCCCGGCTGGACGTAGTTGCGCATGGAATTGGGGTCTCCAGAAACGCAGAAGGCGTCCCGAAGGACGCCCTCTGCATAGGTTCACGATGGAAGGGGGAGCCGGGATCAGGTGCCCGGATTGAACCAGGCGCCGCGCCAGTCGATGGCGCCGACGCCGAAGTCGAAGATCACCGAGACCTCGACGCCATCCACGCCCTGGACATTGCCGGTGGTGACCTGCGGTCCCTCGGCGCCGTTCAGATAGCCGTAGACGTAGACGGGGGCCGAGAAGGGATCGGAGAAGAGGTACCAGCGGTTGGCCGGGATCAGCGGCTCGACCAGCGGCTGGACGAAGCCGGCATAGACGTTCGCATTCGAGGTCTGCGTCGCGGCGACGCTAACCGTCAGCTGCCGCGCAGCGAGCTCCTGGTTCGGCCCGACCAGCAGGCGCATCTGCGCGCCCACCGCGATGGGCAGGCCGTCGAGCGTCCGCTGCCGCATCACGGCGGCACGGCCGAGCGCCAGGTTCGGCAGGTC
>JAIYDS010000170.1 GCA_027487385.1 Acetobacteraceae bacterium
AATCCCAGTCGCTCCTGCAGGACAGCATCCGCAAGACGCTGACGGCTAAATACGGCTTCGAGAATCGCAAGGCCTATATGGCGAGCGAGACCGGCTGGAGCCGCGAGATGTGGGCCCAGTACGCCGAACTCGGCCTGCTCGGCCTGCCCTTCGCGGAAGAGGATGGCGGCTTCGGCGGCGGGCCGGAGGAGACCATGCTCGTCGCCGAGCAGATGGGCCGGCACATCACGCTGGAGCCCTGGTTCAGCACCGTGGTGCTGGGCGGCGGCTTCCTCCGCCACGGCGCCGAGACCGCGCTGCGCCAGGAGATGGTGGAGGGTGTGGCCGCCGGCGAAACCCTGCTCGCCTTCGCGCAGACCGAGCGGCAATCGCGCTATGATCTCTTCGACGTGCAGACCACGGCGAAGAAGGATGGCGCGGGCTGGGTCATCACCGGCCGCAAGGGCATGGTGCTGCATGGTGACACGGCGGATCACTTCTTCGTGACGGCCCGCGTCTCCGGTGCGTCCCGCGATCATGGCGGCATCGGCGTCTTTGTCGTGCCTGCCACGGCGGATGGGGTCTCGGTGCGCGGCTTCCGCACGGTGGATGGCCAGCGCGCGGCCGAGGTGGATTTCACCGGCGCCCGCGCCGCCCATGTGCTGGGCGACCCGGAGGGTGGACTCGCACTCGTGGATCGCGTGGTAGATGAGGCCATCGCGGTCCTCGCCGCCGAGGCCATCGGCGCGATGGACGTGGTCCATGCCATGACGCTCGACTACATGAAGACGCGCCAGCAATTCGGCCGCGCCATCGGCAGCTTCCAGGCCTTGCAGCACAAGGCGGCGGACATGCTGGTGGCGATCGAGCAGTCGCGCAGCATGGCCTATTTCGCGACCATGGCCGCGCAGGGCAGCGACGCGGCCGAGCGTCGGCGCAACATGCATGCGGTGAAGGCGCAGATCGGCCGTTCGCAGCGCCTGGTCGGTCAGCAGAGCATCCAGCTGCATGGCGGCATCGCCATGACGATGGAGTATGCAGCCGGCCATTACTTCAAGCGCCTGACCGTGAATGAGGCGATGTTCGGCGACACCGACCACCACCTCCGCGCCCTGGCGGATGCCGGCGGCCTGGTCCAGGCCGCCTGACTCCTCGAGTCTGGGGCCTCCCGGCCCCAGCCGCCGGAAGCGTGTTTTGCTTACGCCCTCCGCTTCGCCCCCGCATAAGGCCGCTTCGGCGGATAGGCCGGCCCGCGCCGGGCGGGCCCTTCCTGCGGCGCCTCGGCCGCCTCCACCTTGATATGCGCGTCATCGCGGCCGGGCTTCGACGCCGCATGGGCGAAGCGGGCCGCCGCATAGGGGGCCACTTCGAAGCGCGTCTCGCGATCCATGATGCGGATGCGGCCGATCTCCTCGCGCGTCACATGGCCACGATGGCAGAGGAAGGGCAGGATCCAGCGGGGATCGGCGTCGTTGCTGCGGCCGACATTCATGCGGAACCATACGCCCTCCCCCACCTCGGTCGGTGCCGGCATGGTGCGAGGCTGCGGCGCGGGCCGGGCCTGGGCGGCGGCGAGTTCCTCGGGCGCGGGAAGGTGCGCGCGCAACTGCTTCACCAGCGCAGCCGCTATGGCCTCGGGCGAGCGGCCTTCCAGCAGGCGGCGGCCCAGCGCCAGGTCCATCTCTTCCGCTTCGCCCTCCAGCATCTCGATGCCGGAGGCGAGGATGCGTTCGCCATCCTTGGCGTGGATGTCCTCGGCGGTCGGCGCGCCGGACCAGGCGGCCTGGAGCTTGGCGGCCATCAGCAGCCGCTCGGCGATGCGGCGCCGGTTGTGCGGCACGATGAGGGCGGAGATGCCCTTCTTGCCTGCCCGCCCGGTGCGGCCCGAGCGGTGCAGCAGCGTCTCCGGATCATTCGGCAGATCGGCATGGATGACCAACGCCAGGTCGGGAAGGTCAAGCCCACGCGCGGCCACGTCGGTCGCGACGCAGACGCGGGCGCGGCCATCGCGCAGCCCCTGCATGGCGCGGGTGCGCTCGGCCTGGGACAGTTCGCCCGACAGCGCCACGGCGGAGAAGCCGCGTTCCACCAGGTTGCCATGCAGGCGGGAGACGGCGGCGCGGGTGGTGCAGAAGACGATGGCCGTGCGCGGGTCGAGGTAGCGCAGCGTGTTCACCACGGCGCGCTCCATCTCGCCGGGGGCGACGGAGAGGGCGCGGTATTCGATGTCGCTGTGCTGCTTGCCCTCATTCGTGGCGGCGATGCGCAGCGCGTCCTTCTGGAAGCCCTTGGCCAGCTGCGCGATGCCGCGCGGCACGGTGGCGGAGAACAGGAGGGTGCGGCGCTCGGCCGGCATGGTCTCCAGGATGGCTTCCAGATCCTCGCGAAAGCCGAGGTCGAGCATCTCATCCGCCTCATCCAGCACCACGGCGCGGATGGTCTGCGGCTTGAGGTTGCCGCGCTCCAGATGGTCGCGCAGGCGGCCGGGCGTGCCGACGACGATATGCGCGCCATGGGCCAGCTGCCGGCGCTCCGTCATCGGGTCCATGCCGCCGACGCAGGCGACGACGCGGCCGCCCGCCTTGGCATAGAGCCAGGTCAGCTCGACCTGCACCTGGAGGGCGAGTTCCCGTGTGGGGGCGACGACCAGGGCGAGCGGCGTCGGCGAATGGCCCAGGCGATCCGCGCCGGCCAGCACCTCGCCCGCGATGGCGAGGCCATAGGCGACCGTCTTGCCGGATCCGGTCTGCGCCGAGACCAGCAGGTCCCGCCCCGCGGTCTCGGGCTCCAGCACGGCCTGCTGGACGGCCGTGGGCTCGGCATAGCCGCGCTCGGCCAGGGTGGTGGCCAAGGGGCCGGCAAGGTCGGGGAAGGGCATCAATGAATCCTGGAAGGGGCGCGCGCGCCGAACCCGGGGGATAGGCCCGTCGGCCGTCGAGGAAAAGCGCCGAAGTTGGGGGGGTGGGGTCCGCGCACGACATGGCGGATTCGCCGCAGCACAAGTCCCCCGGGGCATGGATGAATCGATCAACTTATCCACAGCAGCGTTAATCATTTGGTAACGGAACCTTCTTCGGTTTCGCAAAGAAGCCCCCCGGCGGACCGCCTAGACGTGGCGCGATCATGTTTTTGGGAAGCGCAGCATGTCCGGCAATCTGACCACGTCCACCCTGTTCAGCATCAACAACACGGGCCTGCTTGGCGGCAGCGCCCTCGGCGCCGAGGTCGTGGCCCATGACGCCGCGCGCGGCCTGCTCTACGTCCTGGGCGGCAATGGGGTGGATGCGCTCGACGCGACCACCGGGGCGGTGGCCTTCTCCATCCCGAAGAACATCATCCTCGTGCCGGGCGGCGGCTCGGTCATGCCGCTGGGCAACGGCAACTCGGTCGCCATCCACGGGGATACGCTCGCCATCGCCTATGACGGCCCCGCCCCGGGCCAGCCCGGCGCGGTGGCCGCCTTCACCGTCTCTGGCTCGGCCGGCGCTTATGCCGTGTCCTGGCGCGCCACCGCCGAGGTCGGCGTGATCCCGGACATGATCACCTTCACCCCCGATGGCACGCGCCTGCTGGCCGCCATCGAGGCCGAGCCGACCCAGGGCTACACGGTGGATGCCCAGGGCGGCATGACCGTGATCGATGTCGCGACCTGGACCCCCAGCTTCTACAACTTCGCCGGCTTCGACACCGCCGCCCTCCAGGCCGCCGGCGTGAAGATCGCCAATGGCTTTGGTGCCGCCAACACTGCGACCGCGCTGACCGACCTTGAGCCGGAATACATCACCGTGGTCGGCAACACGGCCTATGTGACCATCCAGGAAGCCAATGCCATCGGCGTCTTCAACCTGACGCCAGGATCGGAAGGCTGGACGGCGGTGCTGCCGCTGGGCCTTTCCAACCACAGCCTGGCCGGCAATGGCATCGACACCTCGGACCGTGATGGCGGCGCCATCATCCGCCAGGTGCCGGTCTTCGGCATGTACCAGCCCGACGCCATCGCGAGCTTCGTGCAGGGCGGCGTCACCTATCTGGTGACGGCGAATGAGGGCGATGCCCGCGAATATGGCGGCGCCTTCAACGAGGCGGTGCGCATCTCGGCGCTGGTGCCGGCCTCCGGCAGCACCCCGCCCTCGGGCATGCCCGCGCTGGATGCGGCGCTGCTGGCGCAGGTTCAGGCCCGCCGCGGCGACGCCGATCTCGGCCGCCTCGATGTCAGCCGCTGGGCCGGCGACACGGATGGCGATGGCGATCTGGATCGCCTGCAGGCCTTCGGCAGCCGCAGCTTCTCCATCTGGCAGGTGGGCGGCACGGATGCCGCGCCGACCATCACCCAGGTCTGGAACAGCGGCCAGATGATCGACCAGATCATCGCGAGCCAGGCGCCCTCGCTCTATGACGACGCGCGCTCCGATAACAAGGGCGCCGAGCCCGAGCACATCACGCTCGGCACTGTGGATGGCCAGCTCTACGCCTTCGTGGGGCTGGAGCGCGCCAATGCCAACATGGCCTTCCGCATCAATGGCCCGACCGATGTGGAATTCGCGGGCCTGCTGCGCCAGCCGGGCGATGTGGCGCCCGAGACCTCGGCCTTCATCCCGGCCGCCGGCGGCACCCCGGCGCGGCTGGCCGTGGCCAATGAGGTGAGCACCACCACCACGGTGTTCAACATCACGCCGCCCGCCACGGGCAACTACACGCTGCAGATCCTGCACGGCTCCGACTTCGAGGCGGGGCTGCTCGCCACTGGCCGCGCCGACCGCTTCGCCGCCATCGTGGACCGGCTGGAAGACGCGCTGCCCAACAGCATCACCCTCTCGGGCGGTGACAATTTCATCCCCGGCCCCTTCGGCGCGGCCGGCACCGATGCCAGCATGATCCCCGTGCTGCGCGCCTATTACGAGCAGGCGCTGGGCCTCGCCCCGGGCTCGCTGACCAGCCTTTACGGCACCAGCTCGCCCTTCTTCGCGACCGACATCGCCATCCTGAACGCCATCGGCATCCAGGCCTCGGCGCTGGGCAATCATGAGTTCGACCTGGGCACCAATGCGGTCGCGGGCGCGATCGACTTTACCTCCAACACCAGCGGCGGCACGCCCGGCGCGCGGGTGACGGGCATCGGCGCGCAATTCCCCTATCTCTCGGCCAATCTCGGCTTCTCGGCCGATGCCGCGCTGCGCTCTCTCTACACCGCGACGCTGCGCGAGGCCTCGAGCTACGCGACCCGCGCCTCGGACATCGTCGACAACCAGAGCGTGGCGAATGAGGCGCTGGACGCGCAGATCGCGCCCTGGACCACCATCGTCGAGGGCGGCCAGACCATCGGCATCCTGGGCCTGACCACGCAGATCCTGGCCTCCATCTCCACCGTGAACGGCGTCACCATCCTGGACCCCAACGGCGATGGCGGCGTGAACAACATGGCGGAGCTGGCCGCCATCCTGCAGCCCTATGTGGACCAGATGACGGCGCAGGGGATCAACAAGATCGTCCTGCTCTCCCACCTGCAGCAGTTCAGCAACGAGCTGGCGCTGGCGCCGCTGCTGCGCGGGGTGGACGTGATCATCTCCGCCGGCAGCCACGCCATCTTCGCCGATGGCACGGATGCGCTGCGCAGCGGGGACACCGCCTCGGCCGGCTATCCGGTCTATCGCACGGGCGCCGACGGCAAGCCCGTCGCGATCGTCAGCACCTCGGGCGAATACTCCTATGTCGGCCGCCTGGTCGTCACCTTCGACAGCGAGGGTGTCCTGATCGCCGACCCTGATGGCGCGGGCGCGCTGGGCGTGGGCGGCGTGGACCCTGCCATCTCCGGCGCCTATGTGACCACGGATGCGACGGTCGCCTCGCTCTGGGGCAGCGATGACGCCTATGCCGATGGCACGCGCGGCGGCGAGGTGCGGCAGATCACCAACCAGGTGCAGGCCGTGATCTCCGCGAAGGACGGCAATGTCTTCGGCCGCACCGACGTCTTCCTGGATGGCCGCCGCAGCGAGGTGCGCACGGAGGAAACCAACCTCGGCAATCTCTCGGCCGATGCGAACCTCTTCGTCGCGAAGCAGTTCGATGCGGGTGTGGCGGTCAGCTTCAAGAATGGCGGTGGCATCCGCGCCGAGATCGGCGCCGTGCTGGGCCAGCCGCTGCCCGCGGAACTGCCGCCGCTGGCCAACCCCTCGGCCGGCAAGCCCGCGGGCGGCATCAGCCAGCTCGATATCGAGAATTCGCTGCGCTTCAACAACACGCTGAGCATCGTCAGCGTCACGGCCGAGAATCTCGAGCGGCTCTTCGAGCATGCGGTGGCGGCGACGGCGCCGGGTGCCACGCCCGGCCAATTCGCGCAGATCGGCGGCGTGTCCTTCTCCTATGACCTCAGCCGCACGGCGCAGGTGGTGAGCTCCAGCACCGGCGTGGTCAGCACGGTGGGCGAGCGGGTGCGCAACCTCGCCATCCTGAACGAGGATGGCAGCATCGCCGATGTGATCATGATGAACGGGGTGCTGCAGGGCGACCCGAGCCGCGTGATCAAGGTGGTGACGCTGAACTTCCTCGCCGGCGGCGGCGATGGCTATCCCTTCCCGGCCTACACCATCCCGGGCAGCCGGGTGGACCTGGCGAACCACGCGGCGCTGGGCGACGGCGTCGCCACCTTCGCCGCCAAGGGCAGCGAGCAGGATGCCTTCGCCGAATTCATCGCGGCGAAGCACGGCACCGAAGCCACCGCCTTCGACAATCTGGACACCACCAAGGCCAATGACCTGCGCATCCAGGATGTCGCGGCCCGCGCGGACACGGTGCTGAACCCCTATGCCCAGGTCACGGTGGGCGAGCGCGTGGATCTGGTGCAGATGACGACGGCCAGCGGTGCCTTCGCCTTCGGCTTCACCGGCACCAGCGCCTCCGAGACCATCCAGGCGCATGCGGCAGCCGAGCGGATTGACGGCGGCGCGGGCAATGACTCGATCCTGGCGCGCGGCGGCAATGACAGCGTGCTGGGCGGCGAGGGCAATGACACGCTGGATGGCGGCGCCGGCAACGACACTTTGAATGGCGGCGCCGGCAATGACGTGCTGCGCGGCGGTGCGGGCGATGACATCTACACCGTCACCTCCGGCAGCGACACGATCATCGAGCTGTTCGGCGAGGGCACCGACACGGTCAACACCAACCTCGGCGCCTTCACGCTCTCCGCCCATGTCGAGCGGCTGACCTACACCGGCAGCGGCAGTTTCGCCGGCACGGGCAATGCGTGGGCCAACCTGATCACCGGCCGCGCCGGCGACGACACGCTGGATGGCGGGGAAGGCAATGACACGCTGAATGGCGGCGCCGGGAATGACAGCCTGATCGGCGGCGGAGGCGATGACCTCTTTACCGTCGAGCAGGCGGGTGATGTGGTGGTGGAGCTGTTGGACCAAGGCACAGATACGGTGCAGACCAGCCTCTCCAGCTACACGCTGGGCGAGCATCTCGAGAACTTGACCTTCACCGGTGCCGGCGCCTTCATCGGCACGGGCAATGAGGAGGCCAACCGCATCACCGGCCGCGGCGCGAATGACACGCTGATGGGCGGCCTCGGCGATGACACGCTGGATGGCGGGCGTGGGAATGACAGCCTCGTCGGCGGTCTGGGGAACGACACCTATCTGGTGGACAGCTTCAGCGACATGGTCGTCGAGATGGCCGGCGGCGGGACCGACACGGTGCTGACCAGCCTCGGCAATTACACGCTCGGCGCCCAGGTGGAGAACGTGACCTTCACCGGCACCGGCCGCTTCACTGGCGACGGCAACGGGCTCGACAACGCCATCACCGGCGCCGGCAATAATGACACGCTGAACGGCGGCGCGGGCGCGGATAGCCTGATGGGCATGGGCGGCTCGGATCGCCTGAATGGCGGCGCCGGTGGCGACGAGCTGGATGGCGGCGCCGGCAACGACGTGCTGGATGGCGGCGCGGGCGCCGACTGGCTGAACGGCGGGATGGGCAATGACGTGTTCCGCTTCGTGCGCGGCGAGGCGAATGGCGACGTCGTCAACGACTTCACCGGCAATGGCACGGCGGCAGGCGACCGGTTGGTCTTCGTCGGCTATGGCACGGCGGCGGCGGGGGCGAGCTTCGTTAACACCGGCGGGTTCACTTGGCAGATCACCTCGGCCGATGGCCTCACTGTCGAATACCTCTCGATCTTCGGCGCCGTCGTGGCGCAGGATTGGGTCTTCGCCTGAGCCATCCCAGCGCGGGAAACCGGGCGGGGCGCGTTGCGAGAGCAGCGCGCCCCGCTCTCATTTCAGCCCCCGATTGACCTTCCCGACACGGCGCGGGAGACTTGTCCGGACAAGGAGGGCGCATGACACAGACCAAAGGGCCGCTTGCTGGCCTGCGCGTCATTGACGCGTCGAACTTCCTCGCCGCCCCCACCATCTCCATGCACCTGGCCGATATGGGCGCCGAGGTGATCAAGCTGGAGCGCCCAGGCGGCGGCGACGAGTTCCGCAACTGGGGCCGCAGGCGGGACGACATCGCACTCTATTACAAGGTGGTGAACCGCAACAAGCTCTCGATCACGGCCGATTTCCGCACGCCGCTCGGCGTCGAAACCGTGAAGCGCCTGGTGCGCGATGCCGACCTCATCGTCGAGAACTACCGCCCCGGCACCATGGAGAAATGGGGGCTGGGCTATGATGTGCTCTCCGCCATCAACCCGCGCCTCGTCATGCTGCGCGTAACGGGCTACGGGCAGGAGGGACCGAACGCGCACAAGCCCGGCTTTGGCACCGCGCTCGAAGGCTATGCCGGCTTCGTTTTTATCAATGGCGAGCCGGAGCGCCCGCCGCTGCTGCCGCCCTTTGGCCTTTCCGATGCGAGTTCCGGCCTTTGCGGCGCCTTCCTGGCTTTGGCGGCGCTGCGCGAGCGCGATGCCTCGGGCCGTGGCCAGGTGGTGGACCTGGCGCTCTATGAGGCGATGTTCGCCATGCTCGGCCCCTTCGTCGTGGAGTTTGACCAGCTGGGCGTGGTGCAGGAGCGCATGGGCTCGCGCCTGCCCTGGGTTTCCCCGCGCAACACCTACCAATGCAAAGACGGCGCCTGGGTGAGCCTCAGCGCCTCCTCCAACGGCACCTTCGTGCGGCTCTGCACCGCGCTGGGCGAACCGGCCCTCGCCACCGATCCGCGCTTCGCGGAGAATGCGGGGCGCGTGGCGAATGTCGTGGCGCTGGACGCGGAATTGTCGCGGCTGATCGGCCGCTTCGACCGGGCCGAGCTGATCGCGCTGCTGGAAGCCTCGGACGCCGTGGTGGCGCCGGTGAACAGCGTGGCGGACATCATGGAAGACCCGCATATCGCCGCGCGCGCCTCCATCATTTCCGTCGAGGATGCGGAGCTGGGCGGGCCCATGCGCATGCAGGCGCCCTCCGGCCGCTTCTCCCGCACGCCGCCCGAAATCCGCCATGCCGGGCCACCCGCCGGCGCGCATAATCGCGAGATCCTGATGGGGCGCCTGGGCTTCAGCGAGGACGAACTGCGCGCCGCCGGGATCGTGCCATGATCACCCTGCCCGCCCGCGCCATCATCACCGAAGTGGGCCCGCGCGACGGGCTGCAATCGCTGGGCCGTTGGGTGCCGACGGAGGAGAAACTCTGGCTCTTGCAGCGCCTGGCCGAAGCCGGGATTCGCGAGATCGAGGCCGTCTCCTTCGCGCATCCGCGCTTCATCCCCGATCTGCGCGACGCGGAGGAGGTGCTGGAGCGCCTGCCGCCCCTGCCCGGCGTGAATCTGCGCGGCCTGGTGCCCAATGCGCGCGGCGCGGAACGGGCGGCGACCACACGCATTGACGAGATGGTGGGGCTGATCACCGCCTCCGTCGCCTATTCGGCGCTGAACCAGAACACCACGATCGAGGGTGCGCTGGACCAGGCCATCCTCGCGCTGCGCATCGCCGAGCGCGCCGGCAAACGCTTCTCGCTCGGCCTCGGCATGGCCTTCTGGTGCCCGCTCGATGGGTTGATCCCGGAGGAACGGGTGATGGCCATCGTGGCCCGCCTGTACGATGCGGGCCTGCGCGAATTGATGCTGGCCGGCAGCCTGGGCTTCGAGGACCCGCCCACCGTGCGCGCGCGGTTCGCCCGCATTCTGGACCGCCATCCCGGCATGACCCTTTGCTACCATGTGCATGACCAGGCGGGCCTCGCCTCTGCCAACGTGCTGGCCGCGTTGAATGCGGGGGTCACGCGCTTCGAAGTCTCGATCTGCGGCCTGGGCGGCGGCGTCGCCACGCCCGAGGCCATTGGCAACATGCCGACCGAGGATCTCACGCAGATGCTGGAACTCTGCGGCGTGGAGACGGGCCTGGAATCCGGCGCGGTCATCGCCGCCGCGCGGGAGATCGCGGCGCGCCTGGCCTTGCCGCTCGCCAGCCGCGCCGGGCTGCATGGCAACCGCGCCGAGGCGCTGGCGCATGGCCGCGCCAAGATCGCCGCCCAACAGGAGAAGGGCCCATGAGGAACGCCATTCGGAACCGGCTGCGCATCGCCGCCGCCATGCTGGCCCTGCCCGCGTTGGCCAGAGCGCAGGAGTTTCCGCGCCAGCCCATCCGGCTGATCCTGCCCTTCGCGCCCGGTACCGGCAGCGACGCCATTGCGCGGATCGTGGCGCATGAGACGCGCAACCGCTGGGCGCATCCCATCGTGGTGGAGAACCGCCCGGGCGGTGGCGGCATCACCGGCACCGAGCAGGGCGCGCGCGCGGCCCCCGATGGCCAGACGCTCACCCTCGGCACCACCAGCACCTTCCTGGTGAACCCCGCGCTGAATCCCCGCGCGGGCTACAGCTTCGAGCGCGACTTCGCGCCGGTGGTGGGCATCGGCCGCAGCTTCTACGCGCTGGTCACGGCGAATACGCCGACCGCGCCGAAGAGCCTGGCCGAACTGGTCGAGCGGCTGCGCCAGCCTGGCGCGCATGGCACCTTCGCCTCCTCCGGCGCGGGCACCATCACGCATCTGGCGGCCGAGATCATCCTGCACAAGGCGCGCGTCACCGGCACGCATGTGCCCTATCGCGGCAGCGGCGCCGCGATGGCGGACATCATCGGCGGGCAGGTGCTCTTCGGCACGGATTCGCTGGCCGCCACCCTGCCGCTGATCCGCGGCGGGCAATTGCGCGCGCTCGTCGTCACCTCGCCCACGCGCTTCGCGGGATTGCCCGATGTGCCGACGCTGATCGAAAGCGGCATGGCGGGGACGGTGATTGACGCCTGGTTCGGCATCGGCGCGCCCATCGCGACGCCGGCGCCGATCATCGCGCAGCTCAGCGAGGGGATTCTCGCCGCCATCCAGGGCCCGGAGGCGAAGCCGCGCTTCGAGGCGCTCGGCGTTGACCTGCTGGCGCTGGGGCCCGCGGGCTTTGCGCAATTCGTGCGGGAGAGCGGGGTGTTCTGGCGGGAGTTCCTGCGGGAGAGCGGGATCCGGATCGAGTTTTAGGAGAGAAGAAAATAGCCTCCGGCGGCTGGGGCCGAAAGGCCCCAGACCCCAATCAATTCAAGGGGTCTGGGGCCCCGGCCCCAGCCGCCGGAGGCCTCTTTTTCTATTCCCCCAACAACTCGCGCGTCCTGGCCACCGCCTCCGCGAGCGTCACCCGCTCCGGCGTCACCCCCTCGGGCAGCCCAGCCAGGACGCGCGAGGGGCAGGCGCGGTCCAGCAGGACAAAGACTCCCTTGTCATCGGCGCGGCGGATCAGCCGGCCGAACGCCTGGCGCAGCTTGTGGCGCGCATGGGTGTCGTCATAACCCTGCGGTGCGCCCTCGCTCAGATGCAGGCGGCGCTCGCGGTGCAGGATAGTCCGGCGCGGCCAGGGCACGCGGTCAAACACCAGCAGGCGCAGCGCGCGGCCGGGCACGTCCACGCCATCGCGCATCGCATCCGTGCCGAGCAGGCAGGAATTCTCCTCGGCGCGGAAAATGTCCACCAGGGTCGCATTGTCCATCGCGTCCACATGCTGGGCGTAGAGCGGGATGCCCCTCGCCTCCAGCGCGGGCGCGATGCGCGCCGCCACCTCGCGCAGGCGGCGGATCGCGGTGAAAAGGCCAAGCGCGCCGCCACCGGAGGCCAGGAAAAGCTGCTGCATGGCGCTGGCGATGGGGCCCGATTGCCGCGCATCCACATCGGTCACGATGAAGGTCCGGGTATTGGCCGCGTAGTCGAAGGGCGAAGGAAGTGCCGCGCGGATCGCGGGCAGCGGCAGGTGGGCCGCACCGGTGCGCGCCTCCGCCTCGCGCCAGGCGGCTTCGGGGTCGTCGCGCTTGGCGGCATCGGTGAGCGTGGCGGAGGTGATGAGCAGCCCATGCGCGGGGGCGGCCACCACCTGCGCGAAGGGGATGGTCGGGTCCAGCCAATGGCGGTGCAGCCCGGCATCCACGTCGCGCCCTTCGCGGCGGTCGAGTTGCAGCCAATCCACCATGGTGGGACGCATGCCGGGCTCGGCCTGGCTTGTCGCGAGCTGCCCCAGCATGGCGCGCCAGGCGCCGAGCGGCATGAGGGCGCGGCGCTCGATGCCGCGCATCGCCGTCTCCAGCCGGATGCGCTCGCCCACTTCCGGCTCTTCCTCGCCCTCGGGGGTTTCGAGCTTTTCGCCCAATGCGTCACGCAGGCGGGTGAGCGGCTGTTCCAGCGCGTGCAGCGCGGTGGCGAGCGCGGCGCCGGCTTCCGCCACGGCCTCGCTCACCGGATGGAGGTCCACCTCCAGCGTGTAGATGCCGTCATCCTCCGGCGCGCGGGCGAGGATCTGCTGGCGCGCGGCGTGCAGGAAGGTCTCGGTCGCATTGCCATCGGCCGGCAGGGCGCCATCGCCGAGGCGCGCGTACCAGCCGCCGCCGGGCAGGCAGCGCGCCGCGTGCAGGGCTTCCTCCATCGGCGCCAGCAGTTGCGGGATGTCGCCCGCAAGCTCCTGGATGCGCGCACGCAATCCCTTGGCGCGGGAGCGCCCGCCCTCGGCCCCCAGCAGCCAGCGGCGCAGCTCTGCCGCCTCGACGCCGCTCAGCGCGGAGGAGAAGGCGCTATCCGCCGCGTCGAACAGGTGATGCCCTTCGTCGAAGACATAGCGCGTGGGCTTGCCATCCTCACCGCCGCCCAGCGCCGCCTGCACCATCACCAGCGCATGGTTGGCGATCACCAGGCGCGCGGTGCGGGCGCGGCGGATGGAGTGTTCGACAAAGCATTTCTTGTAGTGGGTGCAGGCCGAGCGGATGCATTCGCCGCGCCTGTCGGCCAGGCCCATCAGCGTGCCGGGGGGGAAGAGCTCGCCGATCCAGCCGGGGAAATCTCCACCCTGGATGTCGCCATCCCGCGTGGCGCCGGCCCAACGCGCAACGAGCGCCAGCGGCAGCGCCATTTGCCGCAGGCCGGATTGGCCCAGCGCCTCCTCCAGATTGAGCAGGCACAGGTAGTTCTCGCGCCCCTTGCGGACGGCGACATGGGCGCGCCGCTCCTCCGGATCGGGGAAGAGCTGCATCAGCTCCTGGTCGATCTGGCGCTGCAGGTTGCGGGTGTAGGTGCTGATCCAGACGGGCGCGCCATTGCGCTCTGCCCAGAGGCTGGAGGGGGCGATGTAGCCGAGCGTCTTGCCGGTGCCGGTGCCGGCCTCGGCCAGGATCATGTGGGGCGCGCCCTCGGCCTCGCGGGCCGCGAAGGCACCGGCGGCAGCGGAGGCGAAATCGGCCTGCTGCGGGCGCTGCTCGGCGCCGCCGCCCAGCATTTCGGCCAGGCGGCGGCGGGAATCGGCCCCGCTGACGGCGTGGCTGGCGGGCGGCGGCGGGGCGGCCGTCTCCTCCCATTCGGGCAGTCGGCGCCAGGTCTTGAAGGCGTTGCGCTCGGGCTTGGCGTCGGGCAGGCCCAGCGCGGCGAGCACGCTCGGCACCCACGGCCAATGCGCGGCGCCGGCGAGTTGCGCGGCCATGCCCGCGGCCTCCTTGCCCGAGGGAGCGCGCGCCTCATCGGCCAAAGCGCGCAGGAGGCGGGAGGCGATCTCGGGCAGGAGGGCGGCCGCCGCCTCGTCATCCTCGGGGGGCGGCAGGTCGAGCACCAGGGCAAGGCCGCGGGGCGTGGGCGGTGCGCTGCGGGCCGGGAGCGCGAAGGCGAAGAGCTCCAGCAGGTCGTAAGCATCGAGGAAACGGGGCAGATCGAGGCGCTTGGCAGCGGAGGGGGCGTGGACCAGCAGGGGCGGCGGGTATTCCCCCAAGGCCTCCGCGATGCGGGCGCCGGTCAGGGTCAGGACCTCGCCATCGGGGGTGAGCAGCGTGGCGCGGCCGTGGCTGGCGATCAAAGCCGGAGCCTCGGGCAGCAGCAGGCGCGGGCGAATCGGCGAGGTCATGCGCGCAATCTGAGGCCGAGGGGCGCGCAACGCCAGACTTCGCGGGAGGATGGGGGCTGTGTTATGGAGGCGTCGCGTCTCCGTAGCTCAGCAGGATAGAGCACCAGATTCCTAATCTGGGGGCCGTGGGTTCGAATCCCGCCGGGGACATTACCTCTCGAAAAATGAGGCTGAGAAAGGGTTATAGCCGATAAATCCGGCCGCCCTTGTGCTGCGCCGTCACGGGTCCATAGTCACGACTCAGGGACACCGAGAGGACAACCATCCTGTGGCCGAAGTGTTCCGTCGGGGTGGGGGTCTTACCTACTCCATCCGCGTTCATATCCCTCGCAATCGCCATGCAGACGTCGGGCTCGCCTTCAAGGCGCGTGGCGGGGTGATGCGGGAGATCGTGCGAACCCTGGACAGCAGAGACCTTGGTGAAGCCCGCGCGCGCTCCAAGGGGGCAGAGACAGAGATATGGGCGCTGGTCAACGCGAAGCTAAGCGCCGCTGGACTGCCCCGCATCGCAGGGGATTGGCGTGCGAACTGGATGCTTGAAGCGCAAACGCACAGGGCGGTCCTGGCCAGAGCCACGGATGCTGTCGTGTCGTGGGTTGAGCATCCGGATGGCGGCGTCGATCAGATGACAGAGCGCGATATCGTCCTGCATTCGGACGGGTTGTTGGAGGAGATCACAAGCGACGCAAAGCACCTGTCGCAGTCCCATGGGCCAGAGGTCGCCGCCAAGTTCATGGCCGCAGTTTTTGACACACGCCTGTCAGTTGAGGACGCGGCCTCGCAGTGGGTCGCTGAATTGCGTCGGCGGGGCGCGCATCGACTGCAAACGATCAAGGGCCATGAGGCGGTGTTTTCCCTTTTCAACGACTTCCTGACGACGAGGCAGCAATCCGCCAAGACGCTTGCGTTAGCCGACGTCACTCGCCGGTTTGCCCGCGATTTCGTTCAGTGGCGCGCGGACATGCCTAGTTCGAAGGGCTCCGGGCTGATCACGCCAGCGACGATTAAGCGGGAGCTGAGTTCATTGTCTGGCCTTTGGCGTTGGGCACGGCGCGATGGTGCAGAAGGGGTCGAGCTGAATCCTTGGGAGGACCAAGCGAATGCCCTCGGCCCCAGCCAGAAGCGCCGTGAGGGTGATGACGACCAAGAGGGATCGAAGCGTCCCTACACAGCCGCTGAGCTGGTGACACTGCTGCGGGCGACGGGGGAGGATTGGGCACCGAATGGGGGCGGTTATGGCGCTGCCCTCTGGGATACTGTGAGGCTCGGGTTGCTGACGGGCTTGCGCGCCAATGAGCTTGCGGGTTTGCGGTGCGGAGACGTGAAGGACAGCGGGGCCGCCGTGATGGTCCAGCGGGGCAAGACCGCGAATGCCCGCCGCTTGGTGCCACTGTGCCCGCCCGCCAAGGCGGTTGTGGCCGCACGTCTCGCCTCGCTGACGCAGACGGCCGCCGCCGATCCCCTGTTCCCTGAGGTTCCGCCATCAGGTCCTGACGAGCGACGGGGGAAGATGTTGGCTCAGCGGTTCGTCGTGTCTATGCGCCGAATCCTTGAGCTGGACAGCGCGGGCCTCAGTGACGTCGACACGCATTCGCTGAGACGGTCCTTCGGACAGAGCCTGAGGGACGCCATGGAATCGGGGAACCGTTCAGTCAGCCCCACCCTCATCGGCGCGTTGATGGGGCACAAAGAAAACGGGCTGGCACTGGGGGTCTATGCGAAGGAGGCGTTGCCGAAGCACCTGACGCGGGCCGTCGGTGCGATGTTTGCGCACGGTCTGCACGGCGACGTCGCACAGGCCCTTCATGAGACAGCAGGGCAACGCCCAGCGCAGCTCCGGACGGTGCCAGCGCACCGCCCAGACCGCCGCTCAGAGCCCCTGCCAAAGCCAGCACCGAAACGACGGGGCAGCCCGCCGAACTCGATCAAGAAACGCAACACCGTTATCCTCCCGTAGCTGGCCGGAGGGGCCTTGGCTTCGTTGCCTTCCCTCTGAGCGCGGGCCTGGAGGGCGTCGTGGGCTTGGGCGGGAACCGCGCGAGAAACGCTCGGATCGCCTCAGGGTCCGAGGGAGGGCGCTGTTGTGGGTCCGGTGGGATTTCCCGAAGCGGATCCCGCCAGCCCCCATCCTGTTTCGCTGCAACCAACTTCCAGGCGATGGCAAGCGCCAGCCCTGCCGCCTCGACCGGCGTCGGATTCTCACCTCGCGCCTCCAGGGTTGAAATCAACCGCTGGAGGTTAGCAACGTCGACCAAGCGCAGAGAGAGCCGCAAGTCCCAGGGAAGCCGCGTTGGGATTGCGTCAGGCACCGTCGGGCGTCCGGCGAATTCGCGCCAGAAGCTCGGCTCTCGTGATCAGCTCTAGGTTTGAGCTGCGCAAGTTGAGAGGGTTGCGGTCCACATACCAAACACACTGGCCGCGCGCCGCCCCGCTGATGAGGCGAGCCAAGTTCGCTTTGGGCCGGTCGCCGCGTTGGTCGGCAGCGAGGGCCACATCGCGGTGTGCGCGGCAGACTTGAAAGCCCGTGCGGGCACCGTTCCAGTTGATCAGCCAAACGCTGCCAAAGGTCGGCACGATGTCGGACAGCCACGCGCTGGCGCTCAGTGTCGCGGTCATGCCCAAGCCCGAGGAACCCTGGAGGGGCACGAACACCGTAAGGCCGTCGTGGGAGAATCGGACAGAGACATTAGGAGGGAGAGTGAAACGCGGGCCGCTGCGGCGCTTGCGTTGCGCAACCGGCGGCGCGGCCTCGGCAGTGGCCGGGACAGAAGAAATGTTGGGGGTCATGGCGAGGGTGTCCGAATATGCGCAGACCTCCGCCGCCCACCTCGCGGGGGATTGCGAGGGGAGACGCTGGGAACGGCCATGGGAGATCCAATGGCCGGATTGGTGTTGATGGTTAGCTGTTCAGCAGGGCGTTACGCCGGGCCTGACCGAGCAGGGCATCTGCATGAACTGCCTTCGCCGGGAGGATCATTCGACCGCTTGGTCACCCAAGGATTCCCGACGTGCCATGTGGTTGTCCCCCCTTGGGATTATCTCCATGAGGTTTTTATCGGGACTAGCACCGTGGGTCTCTCTTAGAGATATCGTTAAGGAGCATCCCGAGATGCGACGCGGTCGGTGCCATGTTGCGTCTCGCCCGCCAGTTCAGCTCGGTATTCGGCGAGTGCCACGCGGAGTTGACCGCGACGGGCCAAAAGGCCAGCGACCCGCAATGCGGCGCGGATCGACGCAGAGGCGGTTGCGATAGGCTTGTGGGGTTCCCTTAGGGCTGAGTGAACCTCGATCAGATTAGCGTCATCCTCTTGAGTCCGGCGGAACGCCGCCCTTGGGTTTTGGAATGTCATGGGGTCTCTTTCGACGAGAGGAACGGGGATCAGGGGCGAGTGAATTCGCTGTGCGCGTCGGCTTGCGAGTTCGGGTGTGGTGATAGTCCCGATTTAAAGCGACAGATTCGACAGAGGCCGCCAGGCGCGCGGGCCAGCCCGGCTGCGGCCCATGCTGCTGCTACATGCAATGCCTCGCAGGACTCTCTGGGGCCTCGCTGACGGCTATGGGGCGCTGCGTCGGTCCGTCCCTACCTCCTGGCCCCGCAGGGCCATCAGGAGTTTTCCCTGGGGATTCCGAGGTTCCCGGCCAAGAGCCTCCGGCCAGCAGAGCCGCTCGGGCTGCCAAAGCGCCAGCGAGGTCAGAGCGGTTGACCAGGGCGCAGTCGTCGGAGCGCAGGACGACCACGCAGCGTGGCTCGCGCACTACAACCAGCACCGCACAACAACGAGCGAAGGCCAAGCCAGGGAGGATCAGGGAGGCGAACAGGCAGCCGATGCTGACACGCCTTCGACCCGCAAGAGCACGCGCCGCACCGCCGTCGCCGTCCAGGCCCCACCGCGCGGGGTCGGAACGCCCTCTCGGGTGAGTGCGGCAGCGACTGAGTGAAGGCTGCTAGCCCCCTCAGCGCGGGCCGCTTCGATCCTCGCCACAATGCGATGGGCAGCATGGTCGGCGGCTGTCTGTCGGGCAACGGCAGCCGTCCTTGAGCCGCGCTGAGCAGCGTCGGCGCTGGGGAGGCGCTGACCGTCGCGGACGCCACCCAGGACGGTTCCACGCGCTTTGGCGGCGGCAAGGGCTGCCTTGGTGCGGGCAGAAATCCGGCGGGCTTCGTCCTCGGCGACCGACGCCCGGATGTGCAGCATGAATGGGTCTGTGTCGGGGAAATCGACGGCCAGGAAGGGGACGCCCTGCTTCATGAGCCCCGAAATGAAATGAACATCGCGGGCCAACCGATCCAGCTTGGCAATGAGCAGCGTTGCTCCGGTGGCCCGGCATTTCGCCATTGCCTTGGCTAGCTCCGGTCTGTCGCTGCGCCGCCCGCTCTCAACCTCCACGAAGGCAGGGGCCAACAGCCGATGCTGCGTTCCGATGAACTCTTTGATCGCCGCTTGCTGGCCCTCCAAGCCAAGACCGCTGTGGCCCTGGCGCTCTGTGGAGACGCGGCAATAGGCGACGAAGGTTTGTTGGCTGTCTTGCATGGCGCTGCTCCGGTGGTTCCCCACGTGAGTCCGTTTTGCAGACTGTGTCAACACGCGTCATCGGTCGTTGAGGGATGAAGATATAGCAGCGGTCGAACGGAGGGACTTGCTTCTCCTGATCGATGGGCCAACGCGTGGCCCACGTTGCGATAGCTTGGTGGTTGCCCTTCCAGAGGGGACCGCATGGGAGGCAGGGGGGGATCGTGGCGTCGCGCGGGCACACAATTAGCCGCGCAAATTTCCGGCCAAAATCTGGTCGCCTTCATCCGGTGGCCGGTTCCCGGAACCGAGAAGGTTCGTTAGTGTTCACGAAACACCAGGAGCGAAACTATCTCTCGATGGCCTTCGAAGCGCGCGCCCTCGCAAATCAAATTCTTGATCTAGCTGAGGAACTGCGTCTGCCGCTCACTCATATGTCATTGCACAAGATAGCTTATTTTGCGCACGGTTGGTGGAGTGCGCAGCACGGCGCCCCGCTCGTCGCAGAAGAGTTTGAGGCGTGGGAACATGGACCAGTCCTGCCGAGCGTCTATGGAGCATTCAAGACTGCTGGCCGCAAGCCAATCACTTGGCGCGCAGAGAAGTTTGATCCCGTCACTCAAATCCGAACCAAGGCAAGTGCAGACTTCTCGACTGACGACATTGCATTCTTAAAGAACATCGTTAACGCATACGGGCGACTGAACGCACTGACCCTGTCTGACATGACCCACCGCCCTGGCAGCCCATGGGACTGCGTTTGGAATGCTGGAGGGGGGCGAGTCACACTAGGGATGCGGATAAAGCACGAAGCAATTAGAGCCGAGTTCCTTCAGAATGTGTCAGAAGGAACTGACAGTCACGCCAAGCTGGCCAGCTGAGGGCGTTACTTCACAATTGCCTTGGCGACTCCGGCGGGAGTTGAGATAATGCATGCCATGGCGATTCCCCCCCTTCCTCCGGCACACGATTCGGTCCGCTTGATCCGCGAGACACTCGATGAGACCTGTGCAGTGCTCTTGGAACATCTGCGCCGTAAGCCGAACCCATGGAGCTACCAGAGGGCGCGCAGCCTCGCTCCATTTGCCCTTTCGGGCGAGGTACCCATTGCTGCCCTGAAACACGCTTGTGACACTGCGCCGATGATCCCAGCGGGTCGCGCGGCGACATGGGACGTGGTTCAGCTAGTGAGCCTCGCGGGCGCCGGCCGCACTCTACAATGCTATGGTATAACGGACGGAAGCGTGAATATCCGAAAGGATTTATCCGTTCGCGTTGCTGCCGATTTCTACTTAGTTGAGAATGGCCGAGCGACTGTTTTCTGGCTGCAGCCACGACGCGGCTTCGCTCTTACTGACCGTCAATTAGGAATTTTTGGAACATTGCTCCGAATGGCCCTGCTGAAGGGCGACTTCGTCGATGCGGGTATTGAGATCGTCGATCTTTCTGCGCCTCCACGCCAGTCGAGGCAGGTCCGCAAGCTCGGGCTTGGCGACCTGCCCGAGATTCCTGAGCCAGAAGTGGTTCAGGGACTTCAGAGGGTTGCTGATGCGTATGACGCGATAAAGCGCATGGACATCGATTGGGAAGCTCTTCGACGCAAGGCAAAGCCGAAAGAGCGCAAGGGCCGCGAGGACGATCTGTTCGGCGGCTAAGGGCGCATCCAACCCTTTTGTTGGCGTTCGATAGGAAAGGCAGACCATTTCACCGACTACACGTCGGTCGCGCTGCAGTATATATGACCTGCGGCGCTCACTTCTCTCAATCAAACGAATAGACGGATGAGGGCCGGGCATGCTGTGCCTGTGGATCTCCACCCAGTTGAACCTGCCGTTCTGATCTCCCCGCGAGGCCTTGGTCTTTGCGCCCGATGCCCCCTTGTCCTACAAATTTGACGAGATGGATCGAGGTTGACGGATATGTTTCTCGAATTTTGTCATATAGCTGAACATCCAAGTCTATTAGGGCCAATCGCAACCATAATTGCGGCAGCTGTAGCAGCATCTGTCGCCGGTTATTTTGCCTACAAACAATACAAAATATCCGCACAGCAAATGAAATACTCAGAAGAGAAGCTCAGACTGGATTTATTTGATCGGAGACTGGAGATACTTTATGCTGCGGATGCGTTCATGCGAGCGTCAGTTCGCCTTACTGGTTCAGAGGAACCCCAGGTAGCCTTTCACCGCTACCTAAATGCTCTAGAAACCTCGAAATTCCTCTTCCCACAGAATAGCGGAGTTCACGAAAAATTACAGGAACTTGGAAGTTTTTGTACCCAATTAAACGCTGCGTATCGAAAAAATGAAGAAGAGAATGGCGACGACGAGCAAAAAGAGAGCAACATATTCTATGAAGCTCGCAAAACAAAGATGCCAAAATTGGTTTCATGCATCAAAGATCTTAGCAATATCATGAAACCGTATGTGCAATTCGATAAGTATTGACTACATTTTGCCCGTTTAACTCTCCTTGTCTGGTGACGCCAGAAGTGGTGCCGCCCTATAGCCGGGCAGCTCTGCAGTGTGTACCGGCGCAGCACAGCTCGCCGTTACAAACGCTTTCACGCCACATTCTCTTATATTTCAATGCCCTACCTCCTGGAATCAGGGATTACTGTCCCCTCCCGCCGGGGACATTCCTCCGTTTCCCAGATTCACGCCCCGAACCCACGGAGTCTTTTTCAAGCGGGGTCTCGCCGCCGATCCGGGAAGCTCGGCCCCATGCTGCTGGCTTTGCGGCCCACTGCCGGAGCATGACGCGGATCTCGGCCCAGCGGACGAGGCACCGGTTGCGGCCGATCCGGCTACTGGTTCGCTCAACGATCCCACGCTTCGGCCGCATGACGAGGAGGCTGTCGTTGACCGCGTGGCGCAGGCCTTCGACTTCCTGCCGGAAGGCGAGAAGCCCGTCATCGTGCATGCCATGGGCTGTGAAGCGGCTGACCCGTGCGCTGTCACGGCCGGGTTCCTGATTACTCCAGACCTGGAAGGCGGCGGCACGGCCCAGATGTCGATGAACGACGTGGGCGGGGCCTGCCCGGCACCCTGGCCGGTCATTCCCATGAGCAGTGTTCGGCGGGCGTCGCCGCGCGTCCCGGTCGATCTCGACCCATCGGATCAAGGCGGCGTGGTTGAGCACCTTTGACCCGAGGGAGGCGCAGATCGAGCCCCTGCCGAGGATGGACCTGAGGTCGGGCGGGACCACGCGCCGATATTGCAGCACCCCCGTCTTCGGGTGGTGGCGGAGATGACGAATGGACTCCACTTTGTCCCACCGGATTGGCTCACCTTCGGTGCTCCGACCCTCGGGCTGGAAATCGTCTAACTCGTTGAAAAACATAGGAAAATCTGGCGGAGAGGGTGGGATTCGAACCCACGGTGGGCTTGCACCCACTCCGGTTTTCGAGACCGGCGCGATCGACCACTCTGCCACCTCTCCAGCGGCGATCCATCACCCCGACCCACCGGCCCCTTCACAAGGCATCCGGCGGGCATGGCAAGTGACACCCGATCGGCGCCTATCTGCCGCCTCAAGCCCCGCCGCGCAAGAGGCCCCGCGAAATCACGCCCCACCAGCCGAGTCTGCGCGGCCGCCCGCAATCTGATAAGCTCCGTCCATGTCAAACACACTTCTCATCATCGGCCAGGGCTACACCGGCGCAGCCATCCTGGATCGGGCCCGGCGCGGCGGCTGGGACGCCCGGGTCACCTCACGCCGGCCGCAGCAGCCTGGCGTTCTCGCCTTCGACTCGCCCGACCTGCTGGCCGGCGTCACCCACCTCGTCGTCACGGCCCCGCCCGGCCCCGCGGGCGATCCGGTCTGGGCCGCCCATGGCGCGGCGCTGCGCGCGGCGCCGCTGCGCTGGGTGGGCTACCTCTCGACCACCGGCGTCTATGGCGACCGCCAGGGCGCCTGGGTCGAGGAAGACACGCCCCCCGCCCCAGGCCAGGAGCGCAGCCGCCGCCGCCTTGCCGCCGAAGAGCAATGGCGCGAATTGGCGCGCTGCGTGGCAGTGGACCTCTTCCGCACCGGCGGCATCTACGGGCCCGGCCGCTCCCCGCTCGATGATGTGCGGGCCGGCACCGCCCGGCGCGTGGTGAAACCTGGCCACAGCTTCAGCCGCATCCACCGGGATGACATCGCCCGCGCCGTGCTCGCCGCCGCGGCCCGCCCGCCTGGTCCCGGCACCCGCATCCTGCATCTGGTGGATGACGAGCCGAGCACCCAGGCCGATGTGACCCTCGAAGCGTGCCGCCTGCTGGGCGTGGCCCCGCCGCCGCCCACACCCTTCGCCGAGGCCTATGCCCGAATGAGCGAGATGGGCCGCAGCTTCTGGGATGAAAGCCGGCTGGTCGCCAATCGCCGCACCAAGCAGGCGCTCGGCCTCGACTGGGCCTTCCCGACCTATCGCGAGGGCCTAGCCGGCATTCTCGCCGCAGAGGGAACCGAGAACCCGGCCGAGTAGAGCAAGCTCCGCCGGCTTGGAGAGCCGGTGGTCGCCCGCCTTCACCAGCGTGACCTCCACATCATCCCCGGTGATGTGCGCGGCGAGGCGCAGGGCCGTCTGCCAGGGCACATCCGGGTCCGCCTGGCCCTGCAGCAGCCGCACCGGGACGGGGATGGCCAGGGGCTCGCGCAGCACCAGGTGCCGGCGGCCATCCTCGATCAGGTGGCGCGTGATGGGATAGGGCTCGCCATATTCCGAGGGGCGGCGCCATTCCCCGTCGCGCAGGATGGCCTCGCGCACGGCGGGCGGGAATTGCGCCCACATCAGGTCTTCCGTGAAATCCGGCGCGGCGGCGATGCCGATGAGGCCAGCCAGCTTCTCCGGGTGGCGGCGGGCCAGCAGCAGCGAAATCCAGCCCCCCATGGAGGAGCCGATGAGGATCTGCGGCCCCTCGGTCAGTTCCAGCAGCACGCGCTCCGCATCGGCGGCCCATTGGCCGATGCTGCCCTCCTCGAAGCGCCCGCCCGAAGCACCGTGGCCGCTATAGTCGAAGCGCAGGAAGGCCTGGCCGCGATCGGCACACCAGGCGGCCAGGTATTCCGCCTTGCTGCCGGTCATGTCGCTGTGGAAGCCGCCCAGGAAGACCACACCGGGGCTGCGCCCGCGCAGTCGCCGGTAAGCGAGGTGTCCGAGGGTGCCGTGTTCTTCCGTCATGCCGCTCGCATGGCACGCATGGTGGACGCCGTCCATGCAGGAGGATAGCAGGACGATCCATGTCCCTCCCTCCCGCCATCCTCCAGGTGCTCCCCGCCCTTGATGCGGGCGGCGTGGAGCGTGGCACGCTGGAAATCGCGGAGGCCATCCAGGCCGCGGGCTACCGGGCGCTGGTCGCATCGAGCGGGGGGCGCCTGGTGCCGGCGCTGGAGGCGCTGGGCGCGCGGCACATCACCCTGCCGCTGGCCACCAAATCGCCGCTCGGCATCTGGCGCAACGCGGCGGCGCTGACGCGGCTGGTGCGGGAGGAGGGTGTCGCGATCCTGCATGCCCGCTCCCGGGCGCCGGCCTGGTCGGCCTGGCTGGCCGCACGGCGAACGGGCGCGCGCTTCGTCACCACCTATCACGGCACCTATGGCGAGGGGTTTCCGGGCAAGCGGCTCTACAATTCCGTGATGGCGCGGGGCGATCGCGTCATCGCCATCAGTCGGCACATCGCGAACCACATCCAGGCGAAGCACGGCGCCGCCTCCCGCGTCATCCCGCGCGGCGTGGATCTGCGCGCGTTCGACCCGGCGCTGGTCGCGCCCGAACGCATCGGCACCCTGCGCGCCGCCTGGAACCTGCCCCAGGGCGCGCCGGTGATCCTGCTGCCCGCGCGCCTCACCCGATGGAAGGGGCAGACCACCCTGATCGAGGCGCTGCCTGAGATTCCCGACGCCATCGCGGTGCTGGCCGGCGACGCCCAGGGACGGGAGGCCTATGTCCAGGAACTCCGCGCCCTCGCTGAGGCGCGCGGCGTGGCGGACCGCCTGCGCCTGCCCGGCCATGTGGCCGACATGCCCGCCGCCCTGCTCGCGGCCGATGTCGTGATCCATGCCAGCACCCAGCCCGAGGCCTTCGGCCGCACCGTGATCGAGGCCCAGGCCATGGGCCGCGTCATCATCGCCTCCGACCTCGGCGGCCCGCGCGAGACGGTGGCGGATGGCGTCACCGGGTGGCTGACGCCGCCCGGCGATGCCCCGGCCCTGGCCGCGCGCATCCGTGACGTCCTGGCCGCGCCCCCCGCGGCACGCGCCGCGATGGGCGAGGCCGCCCGGCGCCAGGTCCCCAGCATGGAAGCCATGCAGCAAGCGACCCTCTCCCTCTACCGGGAGTTGCTGGCATGAGCCGCATCCTGGTCATCAAGCTGGCCGCCCTGGGCGATTTCGTGCAGGGCTTCGGCCCCTTCGCCGCCATTCGCGCGCATCACCCCGGGGCGCGCATCACCCTGCTCACCACGCCCCCCTTCCGCGCCCTGGCGGAGGCCTCGCCCTGGTTCGACGAGGTCTGGGCCGATGGCCGCCCGGACTGGAGCAACCTGCCCGCCGTGCTGCGCCTGGCGCTGCGGCTGCGCCGGACGGGCTTCGACCGGGTCTATGACCTGCAGACCTCCAGCCGGTCTTCGCGCTATCGCTGGTTCGTGGGCGGGGAGGCCGAATGGTCGGGCATCGCCCGCGGCGCCTCCCACCCCGATGCCGATCCGCGGCGCGACCTGCTGCACACGGTGGAGCGCCAGCGCGGCCAGCTCCGCGCCGCCGGTATCTTGGAGTTCCCCCCCCCGGCGCTGGATTGGCTGACGGGCGACGTCTCCGGCTTCGCCCTGCCCGAAGGCTTCGCACTGCTGTTGCCCGGCGCCTCCCCGCTCAGGCCCGGCAAGCGCTGGCCGGCGGCGAAGTTCGGCGCGCTGGCGGCAGGCCTCGGCCGGCCCGTGGTGATCTGCGGCGGCCCGGCCGAGGCCGAGATCGCGCGGGAGATCCGCTCCCTGGCGCCCGGCGCGCTGGACCTGACGGGCCAGACCGATCTGCGCCAATTGGCCGCGGTGGCCCGTCGCGCGGCGCTGGCCATCGGCAATGACAGCGGCCCCACCCATCTCGCGGCCGCCGCGGGCTGCCCGACGCTGGCCCTCTTCGGCGATGAGAGCGACCCGGCGCTCTGTGCCCCGCGCGGCCTCGCGGTCCAGGTGCTGCGCCATCATCCCCTGGCCGCCCTGCCCGTCGAGGCGGTGCGTCAATCGGCGCTGGGGCTTTCGGGCGGCTGATCCAGCCATTCCGGGCGCAGCACATGCCCGCCCCCCGGCCCCTCGCGCCGGATGAAGCCGCCCGCCGCCTGCAGCATGGCATCCAGCGAGCCCTGGCCGGCGAAATCGCTGCCGCGCAGCGTGGCGCCCGTCCGGTTGCGCAGCATCTGGCCCAGATGCGGCACATGCACCGGCGCTTCCGCCTCCTGCATGATGTCGCGCACCACGGCCAGCAGCTCGGCGGCGTTTTCCGCGCCGAAGGCCGGCCCCGGATCGCGCGAGGCCTGCCAGCCGAGCCAATCCGCCAGCAGATCCAGCCCGATCACCTCATCGGCGGCGGCCCTGACCACGCGCCCCACCTCGGGATGCGCCACCAGCCGGGTGCGGCGATCCGCAGCGCGCAGCCTTTGCAGCAGGGGGACGAAATCGGAATCGGTCGAGAGCAAAATGAACTCGTCATAATGCGCGAGCGGCGAGAGCATGGCCTCCATCGCGTCCAGCGCGATGCGGACATCGGCCGCGTTCTTCAACCGGGTCAGCTTCGGGCAGTCCACCACCTCGAAGCCGGCGGCCATGAAGGCCCAGCGGAATTCCGCATAGCGCAGGCGCACGCCTGTCCCATCCTCCAGCGTGCCGGCCGGGTTCATGTAGCAGCGGCGCAGCAGGGCGCGGCGCGGGCGGTCACCCAGCAGGCGCTCCAGCCACAGCTCGGGCTGATCGGCGAAGCGAAGGGCCACGTCGGGGCCGGCGCCGTCCCTCAGGCCGGAGATCAGATTGTCGAAGTCGAGAAAAATGGCGCTGCGCAATTCGGACATGGGGCATCTTCGCGCGCGCAGCCCTGGCGTGTAAACGCCAACGCCCAAGGCTCCGTGCAAAGAGAGGCGCTTGACCATGGCCAGCCTGCTGCCCATGGTCCGCCCGTTCAAACCAGCAAGAGAATGCAATGCCCGCGATCACCCTCCCCGACGGCTCCCTTCGCCAATTCGATGGCGCGGTGACCGGCACGGCGGTGGCCGCTTCCATCGGGCCGGGCCTGGCCAAGGCTGCGCTCGCCATGGTCGTGAATGGCGAGATGATGGATCTCAGCCGCGAAATCACGGCCGATGCCAAGCTGCGCTTCATCACGCGCAAGGATGCCGAGGCGCTGGAGCTGATCCGCCACGACGCCGCCCATGTGCTGGCCGAAGCCGTGCAGGAGCTGTTTCCCGGCACGCAGGTGACGATCGGCCCTGCCATCGAGAACGGCTTCTACTACGATTTCGCGCGCAATGAGCCCTTCACGCCCGAGGACTTCCCCCGCATCGAGGCCAAAATGCGCGAGATCATCGCGCGCAATGCCGCTTTCACGCGCGAGGTCTGGCCCCGCGAGCAGGCCATCGAATTCTTCGAGAAGAAGGGCGAGCGCTACAAGGCCGAGCTGATTCGCGACCTGCCGGTGGATGTGCCCATCTCGATCTATCGCCAGGGCGATTGGCTGGATCTCTGCCGCGGCCCGCATATGCCCACCACGGGCGGCGTGGGCACCGCCTTCAAGCTGATGAAGGTGGCCGGCGCCTATTGGCGCGGTGACCACCGCAACGCGATGCTGAGCCGCATCTACGCGACCGCCTGGCGCGACCAGAAGGAGCTGGACGCCCACCTGCACATGATCGAGGAGGCCGAGAAGCGCGACCACCGCCGCATCGGCCGCGAGATGCACCTCTTCCACATGCAGGAGGAGGCGCAGGGCTCCGTCTTCTGGCACCCCAATGGCTGGAAGCTCTACCGCACGGTGGAGGACTATATGCGCCGCCGCCTGGATGCCTCGGGCTACCAGGAGGTGAAGACGCCGCAGCTGGTGGACCGCAAGCTCTGGGAGGCCTCGGGCCACTGGGAGAAGTTCCGCGCGGGCATGTTCCTGGCCTCCGTCGAGGACAAGGCCGAGGCGGACAAGATCAACGCGCTGAAGCCGATGAACTGCCCCTGCCATGTGCAGATCTTCAACCAGGGCATCCGCTCCTACCGGGACCTGCCGCTGCGCATGGCCGAATTCGGCGCCTGCCACCGCTACGAGCCCTCGGGCGCGCTGCACGGCATCATGCGCGTGCGCGGCTTCACGCAGGATGACGCGCATATCTTCTGCGAGGAGAGCCAGATCGCGGCGGAGACGGTGAAGTTCGTGGCCCTGCTCTCGGACATCTACCGCGATATGGGCTTCCCGGAATTCCGCGTGAAATTCTCCGACCGCCCCGAGACGCGCGCCGGCGACGACGCCACCTGGGACCGCGCCGAGGGCGCGCTGCGAGAGGCCTGCGCCATCGCCGGCGTCGAGTACGAGCTGAACCCCGGTGAGGGCGCCTTCTACGGCCCCAAGCTGGAATTCGTGCTGCGCGACGCCATCGGCCGCGACTGGCAATGCGGCACGCTCCAGGTGGATTTCGTCCTACCCGAGCGGCTGGACGCCGAATACACCGCCGAGGATGGCAGCCGCCGCCGCCCCGTCATGCTGCACCGGGCGATTCTCGGCAGTTTCGAGCGCTTCCTGGGCATGCTGATCGAGCAATATGCCGGGCGCTTCCCGCTCTGGCTGGCGCCCCGCCAGGTGGTGGTGGCCAGCATCGTGGACGACGCCGCGCCCTATGCGGCCGAGGTGGTGGCGGCGCTGAAAGCCGCGGGAATCCGCGCCGAGGCCGATATCCGCAACGAGAAGATCAACCGCAAGGTGGTGGATCACATCGAGACGCGGGTGCCCATCCTGGCCGTGGTCGGCCGGCGTGAGGCGGAGGAAGGGATGCTGGTCCTGCGCCGCCTGCCGGGCCGGGAGCAGGAAAGCCTCCCCCTGAAAGAGGCCATCGCCCTGCTTGCAAAAGAGGCAACCCCTCCCGATATGCGGGCAAATTCCACGCAGACGGTTGCGGCCTGACGCGCGCCGCTCCATAACGCATTTTGACGCCGTATCGTAACTGAGACAGGAGACGACCATAGCACGAGGCCCCATGCCCCCTTCGCCCCCCTCCCGCGAGGGGCCGCGCGTGAACGAGGAGATCCGCGTTCCGCAGGTGCGTCTGATTGACGAGAATGGCGAAATGCTTGGCGTGATGAGCATCCGCGACGCCCTCTACAAGGCGTTCCAGGCGGGGCTCGATCTGCTGGAAATCAGCCCGAACGCCGTGCCGCCGGTCTGCAAGATCACCGATTACGGCAAGTTCAAATACGAGCAGCAGAAAAAGGCCAACGAGGCCCGCAAGAAGCAGAAGGTCGTCGAGATCAAGGAAATCAAGGTTCGCCCGAACATTGATGACCAC
>JAIYDS010000158.1 GCA_027487385.1 Acetobacteraceae bacterium
ACGGCGCCGTCCTGGAACCGGACCGTGCCGGTATCCTTGCCGGCCGCAGCACGGGCGCCGACGGCGCGCTGTTCGTAGCGGAGCGCGATCGCGGCCTCGATCCAGTCCTGCATGCGCTTGGCGGCGTCCAGCGCCTCGCGCGCATCGGTCTGCAGCAGCGCCAGATGCTCGGCGGGGAGCGCGATGACGTCACTCACCGGCATGTGGCGCAGCGCATCGAGGGTGGGGCGGTTGGTGCGGGGCGCGTCCATCACGCGGCCTCCGCGAGCAGCAGCGGCAGGATGGACGACGCATAACGACGCGGCCGGCGCCGGGCGACGAGGATGTAGGCGTAGTCCTCATAGCCGTGGCGGCGCTGCACGATATCGGCCAGGCCGAGCTCGGCCAGCTTCCAGGCGCGTGCCGCCAGGCGCTGAAGGGCGGTGCGCTCTTGGTCTGGCAGGCACTGCAACTGCGGGCAGACCTGCCGGGCGAGCGCGCCGCGGTGATAGGTGATGCTGTCGCCGGGGGCCGCGGCGCCCAGCCAGGTGCAGAGCGACGCCTCGGTGAAAGGCTTCGCCACTGCGCGGATGTCGGGGATGGGTTTGTCCATGACCATGATTACCGAGGCTGAGGTCATTCTGTTTCACGCCGCCGAGGTGACGCCTGCGGCGCACAGCCGCAGCCGCATCTCGCGCACGCGCCGGAACGCCGTGGTGCGCGATAGGCCGGCGTGACGGGCTGGGTCGGTGGCGCCCCGCGCCAAGGCGGCGCAGAGCGGCGCATCATCCTCGGTCAGCACCCCGGCGACCCGCTCCAGGTCCAGGCGCCGATTTACGTCGGCGAAGGCGTCGGTCTGCTGCCCCATCCAGGCGCCGTAGCCGTCCGCCTCCGACAGCACGGCGCCGACCGTGGTGCCGCCAGGCAACGGATCATCGAGGGAGGCGTGGTGGTGGAGTGCCCGGTGCCGGTGGATGCGATGCGCCAGCAGGGCGGCATGGTGCCGGAAGCAGGTGAGCGCGAAGGCGCCTAGCTCGCCCTGGGCCGGGCTGAAGCCAGGCAGCCGGGCGAGGAAATCGGTCAGGAGGTCCTGGGCGAAATCCTCGGCGTCATGCGCGGGAAGCCCAAAGCGGCGGCACAGGCCATGCGACATGCGCTTGGCCATGCGGTGAAGCGGCTCAAATTCGGCGAAGGTAATCGAGGGCATGAATGGCTCCAGCTGGTCGGTGATGACCAGCCGAAACTGCCGGGATGGCTTTCCCACAGGGGTGGGACAGGTGTGGGAAGGGTGTGGGAATACCGTCCGAAAGGTATGCGCTAAGCTGAGCGACGCCTTGCGCGGGCACTTCTCTTCACCGACGCTGGAGAACAGCAGACGACACCGATGAGGCAGCACACCGCACACATGACGCGTATGGCGCATGCTCGGTGCCGGTGTTTCGATGTCTTGGACGTGGCCCGGCCGCCAGCTGCCACGGCGGACTGGCGCAGGTCGACTTCGTATGGGCTGCAAAGCGCAGTCAGTGAGAGGGCAAAGCTCGTGAAACGACTGAGGCACACCGCGCTGCAGGTAGGGGATATCATTCTCACCACGAGTATGGCGGCCGTAAGCAAGGCGATTCGGGTCGCTACGCGCAGCGACATTTCGCACGCAATGGTTTACGTCGAGGACCGATCAGTCATTGACGCGACGGGCGAGGGTGTCCAGGCGCGCAACACGCAACGGCTCCTCTTTGAAGACGAGTGCTCGATCCATGTGCTGAGACTTCGGGCAGGCTTCGTCGACGAGCAGCTTGGGGTAGTGCGCACCTACTTGCGCAGCCGCATCGGCACTCAGTATTCGACTCGCGAAGCGATCCAGACGGCCTTGGGTGGCGCGCGGCGATGGAGCAAGAAGCAGTTCTGCTCCCGCCTCGTCGCTCAGGCATTTGCGGAGGCGGGCATCATGCTCGTCAACAACCCGAACTTTTGCTCGCCAGCGGACATCAAAGACAGCCCGCTCCTGTTTGCGGTCGCGGACGCCACGATTGATGTTTCGATTGAAGAGGAAGCGTTGTGGGAGGGTTTGGAGGATACTCCGCAACTGATGAGGAACGCCATCAACGTGATCCTCGATGGCGCGCGGGTTAAGGATAATGCCATCCAGACATTCGACGATCTACACCATCACCTGGCAGAGCACCCTGAAGACGACAGCTACTTTTGTGACCTGTTGGGTAAGTCGGGTTACTTGACGCTCTGGCAGGCCGAGAAGGGAAAGAGCCCTTGGCAGTACGACCTCGGCCTTATGGGTGCTGCGCCTGCGGGCGAGATCGAAGACTACTGCTGGAGCGTCCTGGCCAACGAGGATGCAGGTCCGAACCGTTATGTTGTCAACCGCGGCGGATACGTGATGCTCGCTCGCCGGTTCGGACTGCAGTTTTTTCATCGGATGGCGGACCTCTACGGCATCCTTGCCTCGCTCCATCGCACGCGTGTCGAGGTCGCAATGAAGTGGCTTGAAGCCAACCGGGAGCTCGTCCCAACGATCAATCCGTACATGCGCCCACACACGCCGGAGTGGTTCGCGGCTCTGGATATCTGGAATCCGCCCCAGGCAGCTATGACCCGCCATATCGTCGAAACCGCCGGCCGCTTCGACGTCTGCTCGGTCTGCGGAGACGACCCTGCGCGAGACTATCGGCTGGAGGAGGCCTACCGTCCGGCTGCAGGGGTGGATGCGGTCCGGCTCTGCGATGACTGCCTGGCTATCAGGAGGAATAACGGCGAGCCATTCGTCCGGGTTTCAGACGATGGGGAGCGGGAAAGTGATATCGCCTAAGTCGTGCGCTCACGCGAAGGGAGCGGCTACTCGTCGATCCAGGCTGCAAGCGGCGGCAGGGAGAGCGAATAGCCAAGGCCGGTACGAGTCTCGACCAGGCCGGAAACGGTCTGCGCGCCGAAAGCCTTCGCTAGCAGCTCCCGGAGTTCGGTGACGAGACCGCGCACGGCCGCGTCCGAGGTCTCAACGCTGAAGAGTTCCCGATAGATCTCATGGCGGGAGACGATCGGGGCGCCGCGGCGGTGCTGCCGGACCAGAATGTGGAGCAGCTGGAATGCGCGTGGCCGCAGCACTGCCTCGCGGCCGTCGAGCCAGACCGTGCGGGTCGCCGGCGTCAGGACCAGCCGGTACCGTCCGGCGTTGCCATCCGGGAGGCGGGCCACGTCGAAGCCCAGGAGCGGGCCCTGCCCTGGGGGCGCGATGATCTCTGTGGCAGCGGCAAGATGGATGCCCTGCCGAGCCAGATCCGCCCGGTGCACCTCGGGTAGCGTTGGTCCGACAAGCACAATGGGACCTTCTTGGTCCACCATCCGAAGGACGCCCACAAGCCCTGGCAGCATCATGGCGGCTCGGGTCGGCGCCGCCACCAAGACGCGCCCATCTGGGAGCCGGCCCATGCGCCAGAGCCCGGGCGCCATCTCTTCCGGCGGTCCAAGCCCGCTGGCAGCGGCCGTTTCGCTGACCAACACAGGAATGGCGACGCGGAAGGTTACCAGGTCCTCTTTCGTGAGCACCTCGTCCCGGCGGTTGTCGGCCGGGCAGGCCGCGAACGGGACATCTCCCCGCCAGCGCACGTCACGCTCATCGGTGCCGCAATCGCAGTCGTGACAGGCCTTCCATCCGGTCAGGCGGTCGCCATGCACCAGCACACCCAGGGCGAGCAGGCGCTGAAATGCGGCATCGTCTTCAGGGGCGTGTTGCCGGCCGAACAGCACGGCCGGTTCACCCGCCTCACTCAGCTGCCAGAGCAGCTTCGTCAGACTGTCGTGCATGGACCAGGTTGTTTAGTGTGAGGAGTGCCATCACCCGCTTCTTGTGGCGGCTGCGCTGGAAACTGAGCGAATCGTCCGGCTTGATCTTGAAGGTGATGGTTGGCGCTCGGCCGCCCTGCGTCTTGAGGACGGCCCGTGCGGTAATGTGACCCAGTCGCCAAGCATTGTCCCCGTAGATGATGTCCGTCCGGCTCTGATGCAGCACCTTCAGGGCGTTGCCAGATGGGTCGCGGACGGTCAGCGAGAAGAGGGTCTTCTCTTGCCCGGTCTTGATGTTGGTGGTCACCCGGTTGGCCTGCGCTTCGACAATCAGGATGCGATCGATCTCGTCGTCGTCACCCTTCCGGAAGGTGAAGGCGCCGCCCGATCGCTCCAGCGGCTCGAGCGTGTAGAGGCGCTGTGCATCCGCCGCCTTGAACAAGCCGGGCTGGCCCAGGATGTGGGTGGCGAAGGCTTCGGCCAGGTCGCCCCGGCGCTTCTTGGCGCAGCCCCAGACCGTGAGCCGGCCCGTGAGTTCGGCATAGGAGATCACCGCTGTGTCGATCTCCTGGAAACCGATCACGCTGTCCTTCTCACCCTTGACCACCTCGGTCGATACCGGCGGCGCGCCGTGCCTGACCGCGATGCAGAGCTCGCCATCGTCCTCGTAGGGACGCACGCGGCAGTACTTGCCTCGCAGGTCGGCGGCGAAGAGCTCTCCCGCCGCGAGGCGCAGGGCTTCCAGGGTGTCAGGGGTGACCTCGGGCGTCACGCCTTCTTCGCGGGCATTGAATTCCGACACGCTCGGCGGCGGCACGAAGACCGAGGTGTGCTCGGCTTCCGCGAAAACCTCCGGATGATCGACGAAAGCAAGGAGGGCGATGTCCCGCGCCGTGGCCGTCGCGCGATCGGCCGGATCCATGATCACGACCTTCTGGCGCTCGGCCTCGTCCAGGATGAGCTGCATCCCCTGCGCGCTGTCGAGGCGGACGATCCGGTGCAAATCGTGGATCAGCGTCTCGGGGTAATCGTCGCGCGGCCCGAGAAGGAAATCCGAGATCTGTTTGCGGCCCTCCGTGGGGTTGGCCGCCAGGACGGATAGATCCAGCTTTGGAAGCCCCTCCGCGTGCTTGGCCAGGAGACGGCCTAGGACTTCCCAGTTCACGGTCTTCAGGAACCGCTGGTTGGCGAATTTGGTGAAATCCTTCTGCACGTGGCCGTCCTGTAATGTGGAACGTATCAGGTACATGATTCGGCATACCGCTGTCGAATCTAATCTGCAGCTTGGCGGTGAAACACTCCGGCCGCGGCCCCGGTAATCATGGGGATGGCGCCCCCATCGCACCTCTCCGGCAACGCCCACCTGCCTCCTCACCTCCGTGAGGTGTGCAGCATCCTGGCCGCGGGGCTGGTGCGGCTGCGCAGCCGCACCGCCGAGGAAGATGCGCTGGCTGGCAGACAGGTCGGGGAGGGGAGAGACATTCTCCTACACTCCACTGCCTGGCAGCGCCTGCATGCGAAACCCAACAGGAAGGGACTCGCATGACCAGACGATCCATGGCCGCAGC
>JAIYDS010000275.1 GCA_027487385.1 Acetobacteraceae bacterium
AGTTTGTGGATGATCAGCGCCTCGGCGATGATGCTGCCCACCGTCATGCGCGGATTGAGCGAGGCGAAGGGGTCCTGGAAGATGATCTGCATGTCCCGGCGCAGCGTGCCGAGATGCTCATTGTCCAGCGCCGTGACGTCCCGCCCCTCGAACTTCACCTCGCCCGAGGTGGGTTCGATGAGGCGCAGGACCAGGCGGCCCGTGGTGGATTTCCCGCAGCCGGATTCGCCCACCAGGCCGAGCGTCTCGCCCGCCGCCAGGTCGAAGGTGACGCCGCTTACGGCATGGACGTGATCCACCGTGCGGCGCAGCAGCCCCCCCTTCACGGGGAAGCGCTTCACCAGTTTCTTCACGCTGAGCAACGGCTGGGTCATAGGATGCAGGCCACCTTGTGCCCGGGGGCGACCTCACGCAACGGCGGCTCGGCCGCGGTGCAGGCCTCGGTCGCGAAGCGGCAGCGCGCGGCGAAGCGGCAACCGCTGGGCGGGTTGAGCAGGCTCGGCACCGAGCCGGGAATGGCCTCCAGCCGGGTGTGGCTGGTGGCGGCCAGGTCAATGCGCGGGATCGAGCGGATCAGCCCCTGGGTGTAGGGGTGGCGCGGATTGGCAAAGAGGTTCTCGACCGTCGCATCCTCGACCACCTTGCCGGCATACATGACGATGACGCGCTGCGCCGTCTCCGCCACCACCCCCATGGCGTGGGTGATGAGCAGGATGGACATGCCCAGGCGCTGCTTCATCTCATTCATCAATTCCAGGATCTGCGCCTGGATGGTGACGTCGAGCGCCGTGGTCGGCTCATCGGCGATGAGCAGCTTCGGATTGCAGGAAAGCGCCATGGCGATCATCACGCGCTGGCGCATC
The DNA here is from genome assembly GCA_027487385.1 of Acetobacteraceae bacterium. Lineage (GTDB taxonomy): Bacteria > Pseudomonadota > Alphaproteobacteria > Acetobacterales > Acetobacteraceae > Roseococcus. The sequence continues at coordinate 864 of JAIYDS010000275.1, forward strand.
CCGCCCGAGAATTGGTGCGGGAAATCATGCACGCGCTTCATCGGATTGGGGATCTGCACCAGCGCGAGCATCTCGGCCGCGCGGTCCATGGCGGCGCGCTTGGAGAGGCCCTCATGGTGCCGCACCGTCTCCGCGATCTGCTGGCCCACGGTATAGACCGGGTTCAGCGAGGTCATCGGCTCCTGGAAGACGATGCCGATCTGCTTGGAGCGGATGGCGCGCATCTCATCCAGCGCCATCGGCACCAGGTCACGGCCCTCGAAGAGGATTTTCCCGGCCATGATGCGGCCCGGCGGCATGGCGATGAGCTTCAGCACCGTCATCGCCGTCACGGTCTTGCCGCAGCCGGATTCGCCGACGATGGAAACGGTCTCGCCACGGTTGACCGAGATGTCCACGCCATCCACGGCGCGGACCATGCCGTCATCCGTCTTGAAGTGGACTTTGAGGCCCGAGATGTCGAGCAGCGGGGCGGCGGCGCTCACTGTACGCGCCCCCTACTGTACGCGACGGGGATCGAGCGCGTCGCGCAAGCCATCCCCCACGAAGTTGATGGTCAGAACCGTCAGGAAGATGGCCAGCCCGGGGAAGATCGCCCAATGCGGGGCGAAGTCCAGATTGTCTTTCGCATCAAAGAGCAGGCGGCCCCAGGTCGGCGTATCGGGCGGGAAGCCCAGGCCCAGGAAGGAGAGGGTGGATTCCGCCAGGATGGCGCCCGCCACGTCGATCGAGGCGGCCACGATCACCGGCCCCAGCGCATTGGGCAGGATGTGCTGCACCACGATCCGCGTGCGCGAGGCGCCAAGGGCGCGGGCGGCTTCGACGAATTCCTTCTCGCGCAGCGAGAAGAATTGCGCGCGCACCAGGCGGGCCACCTGCATCCAGTTGAACAGGCCGATCACCGCCACGATCATGATGAAGACGCCCAGCTCCTGCCCCACCACATCGGCCAGGGCATCACGGAACAGGTAGATGATGAGCAGCAGCAGCGGCAGCTGCGGCAGGGAAAGGAAAAGATCCGTCACCCACATCAGCGCCACATCCACCGGGCCCTTGGACATGCCGGCGATGGCGCCCACCAGCACGCCGACGGTGACGGCGACGCCCATGGCCGCGAAGCCAACGGCCAGCGAAATCCGTCCGCCATAGAGCACGCGCGCCAGGAGGTCCTGCCCCAGATCATCCGTGCCGAAAGGGTGCTCGGCCGAGGGGCCCTGCAGCCGCGCGGAGAAGTCGATCTCGTCGATCGGCACCGTCCAGATCAGCGGGCCGAACAGCACGCCGAGGATCATGATGCCGAGCACGACGGCACTCACCACCGCGAGCTTGTGCTTGCGGAAGCGGCGCCAAGCCTCGGCGGTGGGGGTCACCGGCGGCCGGCGCACCGCGCCTTGCTGAGCGGCCGATTCACCGCCGGGGCCGGAAGAGGCCCCGTCGGATCGGGCGCCCGCGCTAATTGTAGCTGATGCGGGGGTCGAGCCAGCCATAGATCACATCCGCGAGCAGGTTGAAGAAGATAACAAGGCAGGCGAAGACGAAGGTCACCGCCATGATCACCGGCGTGTCATTGGCCAGCACGGCCGAGATGAGCAGCGAGCCGATGCCGGGCACGCGGAAGATCTGTTCCGTCACGATGGCGCCGCCGAACACGGCCGGCATTTGCAGCGCCACCAGCGTCACCACCGGGATCAGCGCGTTGCGCACCACATGCCGGTTGATCACCCGCCGCTCCGGAATGCCCTTGGCGCGGGCGGTGGTGACATAATCCAGCCGCACCACGTCCAGCACGGCGGAGCGCACGAAGCGCGTCCAGGCCGCGCCCTGGAACAGACCAAGGACGGCGATGGGCATGATGGATTGCTTGATGTGCTCCCACCACCATTGCCAGCCCGAGGCGTCGATCTGCGCGCGATAGACGAAGGGCAGCCAATCCAGATGGATGGAAAACAGCAGGATCAGCAGCAGCCCGGTGAAGAAGGTGGGCAGCGAGAAGCCGACAAAGGCCAGCGTATTCGCCACCTGGTCGAAGATCGAATAGGGCCTTGTGGCCGCCATGATGCCGACCGGCAGCGCGATGGCCAGCGCCAGGATCTGCGAGAGCCCGATGATCACGAGCGTGACCGGCAGGCGTTGCAGGATCAGCTGGTCCACATCCACGCGGCTGACGAAGGAGAAGCCCCATTCGCCCTGAAGCATGGACGAGAGCCAGCGGAAGTAGCGGATATGCACGGGGTCATCGATGCCGAGGCTGGCACGCAGCGCAAGCCGCACCTCGGGCGGGATCGCCGGGTTGGTGGCGAGCTCCTCGAAGGGGTCACCCGGCGCCAACGCCAGCACGGTGAAGAGGATCACGCTGATCCCGAGCAGGCTCGGGATCGCGATCAGCAGGCGGCGGAGAAGATATTGGGCCACGAGAGGCTCAGGTCTCGCGCCACCAATCCTGCAACGCCCAGAAGGTGCCATCCCAGCCGCTCAGCACATGGCGGAGGTTGTTCAGGCTGCCGCTGACGGTCGGGCGCTTCACCAGCGGGATGATGTGGTTGCTGCCCACGATCAGGTCATTCATGCGGATGAACAGGGCCGCGCGCTTCACCGGGTCGATCTCGCTCTCCGCCGCGCGGAAGGCGGCGTCATATTCGTCATTGCGCCAGCGCACGATGTTGCGGCCCTGCCAGGAATTGGCGCGGGTGGACAATTCCCAGGAGACGTACTGGTTCATGAAGCGCTGCGGATCCGCCTGCGGCATCGTCGTCGTGTACATCTGCATATCGGCGTAGAATTTCGTGAAGGTGTCCGGGTTCGCCACATCGGAGGAGAAGAACACCGAGGCCGTCACCGACTTCAATTCGAGATCAATGCCGGCCCGCTGCGCCGCCTGCTTGTACACCGCCTGGGTGCGCTGGCGCGGCGCATTGACCGAGGTCTGGTAGATGAAGCGCAGCCGCACATTGTTCTTCACGCGGATGCCGTCCCGCCCGCGCACCCAGCCGGCGGCGTCCAGGATCTCATTCGCGCGGGCGATGTTGAACTCCCAGCGCATGTTGCGCGAGGTGAAGCGCGGCGGGTTGTTCAGGAAATTGGCCGTGGCCGGGCCGCCGCGCCCATAGATGAACTGCTCCAGCGCGTTGCGGTCGATCAGCAGCGCCATGGCCTGGCGCACCGCGGGGTCGGTGAAGGCCGGGTGCTGCGTGCTGGCATGCGAGCGCTCGCCATCGATCTCGCGGTTGGGGTCGGTGACGTTGAGCTGGACGAACTCGATGCCGCCGCCCTCCACGATGTTCACCCGGCCGCGATTCGCGGCCTCCAGCCGGCGGAGCAGGTCATCCTCGACCTGCAGGTTCCAGGCATAGTCGAAATCACCCGTCTGCAGCACGGCCCGCGCGGCGGAGACGGCATCGCCACCGCCCTTGACCTCCAGCGTGTCGAAGAAGGGGCGGTTGTTCATGTGGTAGTTGGGATTCAGCTCGGCCCGCAGCGTGTCGCCCGGCAGGAAGCTGACGAAGCGATAGGCGCCGGTGCCGACCGGGCGGAGGTTGGTGGGCGCATCGCGCGAATTGGCACCGTTGAAGGCCTGGAACAGGTGCTTCGGGATCATCTGCCCCGTCGCAGCCACGAAGGCATCGGCCCAGAAGGGCGTGGGCTGGGCGAATTCCACCCGCACCGTGTGGTCATCCACCTTGACCACATTCACGTCGCGATAGCTGCCGGAGGTGACGGCCGCCACGGCGGGGTTGCGCGAGTATTCCCAGTTGAAGAGCACGTCATCGGCCGAGAAATCCTGGCCGTCATGCCACTTCACGCCGCGCTTCAGCTTCCAGGTGACCGAACGCCCATCGGCGGCCAGGCCGCCATTCTCCAGCGAGGGGATTTCGGCCGCGAGGATCGGGTGCAGCGTGCCATCGGCGGCCCAGCCGGCCAGCGGCTCGTAGAAGACGCGGCTCGCATCCTGGTTGGTGGTGCCCACCGCGAAATGCGGGTTCAGCAGCGTGGAAGCCTGCCAATACAGCACCTTGAGCGGGCCGCCGCCGCCGCGCCGCGTGGGCCGGTAGACCGGCATGCTGCCCTGCGCCTGGGCCGAGCCGGCGCCGGAGATCGCCAGAAGCTGCGTCGCCATCGGCGCCGTCAGGCCCAGCGCCGCCATGCGCCGGACGAAGCCGCGGCGCGAGAGGCTGCCATTCTTCACGCGCCCGATCATCTGGCGCAGATCGTCTTCACCCATTCTCAATCTCCCAGCCGCGATGCGCCCAAGGCGTCGCTTTTCTGAAGCACATATTACCGGAACACATAGCAGGGTTGCGCGCGAAATCGAGCCCCGTCGCGCAAGGGCCGTCCGGGCAGGTCACGCCTCGCGCCACCAGTCACCGAGAAAGGCCAGGGTGCTGTCCCATCCGCTGCGGGAGCTGCGCAGATTGTTCAGCGCCCCGCTCAAGCCCGGCCGTGCCAGCAGCGGGATGAGGTGATGGCTCCCCACCACCAGATCATTCATGCGGATGAAGAGGGCCACCCGCTTCACGGGGTCCATCTCCACATCGGCGGCGCGAAACGCGGCGTCATATTCGGCGTTGCGCCAGCGCATGATGTTGCGGCCCTGCCAGGAATTGGCCCGGCTCGCCACCTCCCAGGAGGCGAATTGGCTCATGTAGCGCTGCGGATCGCCCGAGGGACCGTTCGCGTACATCTGCATGTCGGCATAGAATTTCGAGAAGGTGTCCGGATTGGCGACATCGGCCGAGAAGAAGACAGAAGGCGTCACGCCCTTCAGGTCCAGCTCGATCCCCGCCCGCTGCGCCGCCTGCTTGATCACCGCCTGGCTGCGCTGGCGCGGCGCATTCACCGAGGTCTGGAACAGGAATTTCAGCCGCGTGCCGCCCTTGGCGCGGATGCCATCCCGCCCGCGCAGCCAGCCCGCCGCCTCCAGCACCTCATTGGCGCGCTCGATGCTGAAGGGCAGGCCGGTGTTGGGCGAGGTGAAGCGGGAATTGTTGAGGATGTTCACCGTGGCCTTGCCGGCGCGGCCGAAGATGAAGCGCTCGATCGAGGCGCGGTCCAGCAGCATGGCCATGGCCTGGCGCACCGCGGGGTCGGAGAAGGCCGGGTGCTGCGTTGACACGTGCGAACGCTCGCCCTCCACCTCGCGGCTCGGGTCGGTCACGTTGAGCTGGAGGAACTCGGTGGAGCCCCCCGGCGTCACTTCCACCCGGCCACGACCCACGGCTTCGAGGCGGGTCAGGATGTCGTCCTCAACCAGCAGGTTCCAGGCATAGTCGTAATCGCCCGTCTGCAGCACGGCGCGGGCGGCGGAGACGGCATCGCCGCCGCCCTTGATCTCCAGCGTGTCGAAAAAAGGCCGGTTCTCGCGGTGGTAATGCGGGTTCAGCTCGGCCCGCAGCATGTCGCCGGGGGTGAAGCTGACGAAGCGATAGGGGCCGGTGCCGATGGGGCGGAAATTGCCCGGCGCATCGCGCGAATTGGGCCCGTTGAAGGCGCTGAAGACATGCCGCGGGATGATCATCCCGGCATTGCCGACAAAGGCATCGGCCCAGAAGGCGGTGGGCTGCGCGAAATCCAGCCGCACGGTGAGGTCATCGAGCTTCGTGATCCGCGTTTCGCGATAACTGCCCGAGGTGGTGGCGGCCACAGCCGGGTTGCGGCTGTATTCCCAGTTGAAGACCAGGTCATCGGCCGTGACGGGCGCGCCGTCATGCCAGCGCATCCCGGGCTTGAGCTTCCAGGTGACCGAGCGCCCATCCGGGCTGAGCCCGCCATTCTCCAGCGAGGGGATTTCGGCGGCCAGGATCGGCACCAGCGTGGCATCCTGCGCCCAGGCGGCCAGGGGTTCGTAGAAGACGCGGCTGGCATCGGTGTTGGTGGTGCCGACGGCGAAATGGGGGTTCAGCAGGGTGGCCGCCTGCCAATAGAGGATCTTCAGCGCCCCGCCGCCGCCGCGCCGCGTCGGGCGATAGGGTGGGCGCCCCTGGGCTGCGGCCGGGGCGGCGCCGGTCATGGCGAGCAGCTGCGTCGCCATCGGCGCCGTCAGCCCCAGCGGCGCGACCCGCCGGATGAAGCCGCGGCGCGAGAGCGCCCCGGCCTGTACCGCCGCGATCATCGCCCGCAGATGGCCCTCGCTCATCGCATCGCTCCCCGCCTTGCCGCGGGAAGGCTAGCGGAGGTTGCGGCCCGGCTGCGAGGAAATCAGCGCCCCGCGCGCCGCTCAGTCCTCCGGATTGCCCAATTCCTGCGCCACCACGCTCGCCCAATAGGCGACGCCGAGCGGGATGGTCGCGTCGTTGAAGTCGAAGAGCGGCGTGTGCAGCGCGGGCGAGGAGCCATCCGGCGCGCCGCCGCCGATGGACATGAAGGCGCCGGGCCGCTGCTCCAGCATCAGGGCGAAATCCTCGGCCCCCGTGCTGGGGTCGGGGTTCGGGTCCACCGCGGCCGCACCGACGATGGCGGCGGCGGCGGCATAGGCCAGCTTGGTCTGCTCCGGGTGGTTCACCGTGGCCGGCACACCGCGGCGATACTCCACCTCGGCCGTGCAGCCATGGGCGGAAGCGAGGCCATGGGCGAGTTCGGCGATGCGGCGCTCCAGCAGGCCGCGCACCGGCTCGGTGTAGCTGCGGGCGGTGCCGCTGATGGTGAGCTCCGCCGGCATCACATTGGCACCGATATGCGAGCCGCCGGAGATGGCGCCCACGCTGAGCACCGCCGCATCCTTCGCCGCGACATTGCGGCCGATGATGGTCTGCAGCGCCAGGACGAAATGCGCCTGCACGATGGTGATGTCGGTCGCCAGATGCGGGGTGGAGCCGCCATGCCCGCCAGTGCCGCGAAACACCACGGTGAAGCGGTCGGCCGCCGCCATGGTGGGCCCGGGGCGGATGGCGAAATGCCCGGCCGGGCGGCGCGGCGCATTGTGCAGCCCGTAGATGGCATCGCAGGGGAACCGCTCGAACAACCCATCGGCCAGCATGGCGCGGGCGCCCCCGCGCCCCTCCTCGGCGGGCTGGAAGATCAGGTGGACGGTGCCGGCGAAATCCCGGTTCTGGGAGAGCCACCGCGCGGCGCCCAAAAGCATGGTGGTGTGCCCGTCATGCCCGCAGGCATGCATGATGCCGGGATTGGTCGAGGCATAGGGCAAGCCGGTCTGCTCGGGGATGGGCAGGGCATCCATGTCGGCCCGCAACCCGATGACGCGCTGGCCGGGCCTTGTGCCCCGGATGGTCCCAACGACGCCCAGCTTGCCGACGCCCTCGGTCACCTCCACGCCCCAGTCGCGCAGATGGCGCGCGACCAGGCCGGCGGTCCGCACCTCCTCCATGCCCAGCTCGGGATGGGCATGGATGTCCTGGCGGATGGCGGCGAGTTCAGCTTGCCAGGCCTGGGCGGCCTGAAGGGCGGGGTGGGTCATGGCGGCTCCTGCGGCGGAGGCACAAGCATGCCCCCCCGTCCCGCCTTTGGCGATATGGCGCCCCAGCGGGCGGCGACAGCTCGGATTGGGAATTCTGCCTCAAAAATCGGCAATCACCCTCCTCTCGCCCCGCCCGCGAAGTCTTGCCCGGGGGCGACGCGTATGGCCAACCCGGATCGAAGCCGCTACACCCGAAATAAGATAATGGATTTAAGTTATCCGCGACCAACCCTTGCGCGGAGTGGTGATTTGGAGCCGATCCATGTTTTGCGAGAGGAACATCTCCCCACCCGAGGGCCGGCGTGCTTCGGGCCTCTGCTGCGAGACCGACCATCCTCGCCTCCAGAATTCCCCGGCTCGACAGACACGAAGCATGAATGCGGATAGATGTTAGGCGCCGAGGCTTTCGATCAGAAGAGCTATTGGCTCCGCCGACACGCCCAATATGCGGGCGATGCGCGCTCCGTAGGCAATCTCTCCCTCTCGCACGAGCAAAATCTGACCGGGGACCGCCTCTTCACGGAATTCCTGCTGGAGGTCATCGCCCATCTGGCGCCCCGCACCATCCTGGACCTGGGCTGCGGCTATGGCCGCGCCTGCGCCGCGTTCCGCCCCGGCACCATCCAGTATCTCGGCGTGGACGTCTCGCCCGTCGCCCTGCGCCAGGCGCGCGAGGCCTATCCGGCCTTCGCCTTCGAGGAAGCCGACCTCGTCGAATGGCGGCCGACGCGCCGGTATGACCTGGTGCTCTGCACCTACACCTTGTCCATGTTCCCCGAGGATGCCGCCTGGGAGAAGGTGCTCATGGCCGCGCTGGATGCGGTCGAGCCGGGCGGAACATTGATCCTGCACGATTTCCTGCCAGCGCAGCGGGAACAGAAGGTGCAGCATGTCGCCTATCGGGGCCGGGGCGACTATGAGCGCGTGCTCGAAGCGCGCGGCTTCCGCTGGGACCCCGAGCTGCGGGCCAGGTTCGACAATCGCCGGATCGGCGGGCTTTTCTCGCGCGAGGCGCATTTCATCCGATCCATCGCGCGCCCCGCGGCGGCGCCCCCGCCGGTGGCCACGGCCGAGCCGCGTCCGGAACAGGCGACGCCACCCCCGCCCGGCGAAACCGCGGCCGAGCGGACGCCCCGAGGGGCGGGCAGCACCCAGGCCCTGGTCCCGGTCCGCGCCCGGCGCGGCACGGTGCCGCCCCCGATCAGCCCGGCGCAACCCAGCGCCTCAGGCGGAGCGCGGCCACGTCGCGCGGCGGTCCGACACTTGGCGCCGGTCATCCGAGAGCAGCGCGGCAACCCGCCGCGCATGCTCGTGATTTCCTGGGACATGGGCCACAACCCCGTGGGCCGCAGCTACCTCCTGGCGGACATGGCGCGCGAGCGCTTCGAGGTCGAGTTCACCGGCCCCAGCTTCAAGCAATTCGGCGCGGGCATCTGGCCGCCGATCCGAGGCCTCAGTGAAATTCCGACCAGCATCTTCGAGGGCGGCGAATTCCCCGAATTCCTGCGCAACGCGCTGGACGCCGTCGCGCGGCATGACCCCGATGTGGTCTATGTCTCCAAGCCGCGCCTGCCCTCCTTCCTGCTCGGGATCCTCTTCCGCCTGCTGAAGGGCAGCGCCCTGCTGGTGGATGTGGATGACCATGAGCTCTCCTTCTTCAAGGAGCAGACGCCGCTCGGCCTCGAGGATGCGATGGCCGCGGCCAAGGCCGATCCGGCCGGCACGAAGATGCCCTTCAGCGAGGTCTGGACCCGGCTCGGGGAGACACTGGTCGCCCACGCCGATGCCGTCACCGTCTCCAACGCGGCGCTGCAGCGCCGCTTCGGCGGGCTTTTCGTCCGCCACGGCCGCAACGAGCGAAGCTTCCGCGCCGACCCCGAGGTCCGTGCGCGGGTCCGGCTGGAATTCGGCCTCACCCCTGACGACATCGCCATCGTCTTCATCGGCACACCGCGCCCGCACAAGGGCATCTACCGGATCGCCGATGCGCTGGAGCGGATCGATGATGACCGGCTGGTCTTCGTCATCATCGGCACCATCACCGATGCGCGCACCCGCGCCGCCTTCTCGAAATACAAGAAGGCGCGCATCCGCTTCTTCGGCAACCAGCCCTGGGAGCGGCTGCACGAGCTGATCCAGATGGCCGACCAGGTGGCCATCCTGCAGGACCCGGCCTCCCCCATCGCCGAATACCAGATTCCGGCCAAGCTCACCGACGCGCTCTCCATCGGGCTGCCCGCCATCGTCACCCGCGTCCCCCCGCTCGAGGACATCATCGCCCAGGGCGCGGTGACCGTGGTGGATGATGACGAGGATCTGGACCGCGTGCTGCGCAGCGCCGTCCGCTATGAGGATCTTCCGCAGGCGGACATCGCGCGGGTGCGGCGCACCTTCCTCGCCGAGTTCAGCTTCGCGGTGAACGCGTCGCGCATCGAGATGGCCGAGCGGATCGCCGCCGATGCGAGCCGCTTGCCGCCCTCGCCCCTGCTGGCCGAGACGGTGCTGCGCATCGCCGATCATTTCCGGGTGGAGCACCCGCTGCTCGACCGCATCCGGGGCCTGGCCGCCCCCGCCGTGGCGCGGCGCGACGCGCCGTTCGACCTCGTCTTCTTCTGGAAGCAGAACGACAGCGACATCTATGGCCGGCGCTCGGACATGATGGTGAAGTATCTGCTGCAAAGCGGGCGGGTGCGCCGCATCCTGCATTTTGACCGCATCCTCTCGCTGAGCGATCTGGAGCGGAACCTGGACCGCGGGGAGCATGCCCGGCTGCACCAGGGCAACCTCGTCTATCTGAACACGGTGCGCCGGGTGCTGCGCATGGCGGATTCACCGCGCGTGATCCGCCGCAGCTTCCTCTGCCGCGATGGAAGCAAGCCGCAGACCGCGCTGGGGCGCGAATTGCCCGGGCGGGGCGAATATCTCGATTTCATCCGGAGCACGATGCGCGAGACCGGCTTTGATTCCTCGGCCGTCGCCTGGGTCTGCCCCGTGGTCTTCGACTTTCCGCAGATCCAGGCCGAGATCGGCTTCTCCCAGGTCATCGCGGACCTGATCGATGACCAGCGCAAATGGCAGGCCAAGCCCGACTACATGGAGCGCGTGGCGCGCAACTACCGGGAGATCCTCGCCGATGCCGATCTCGCCGTCGCCAATTGCGAGCCGGTGCGGGAGGGCTTCGGCGATCTGCGGCAGGACATCATCGTCGTGCCCAACGGGGCGGAGGTCTTCGCGCCCGGGCAGCAATGGGAATTGCCGGAGGATCTGGCCGACCTGCCGCGCCCCATCATCGGCTATGTCGGCAATCTGCGGGACCGCATCGACCTCGGCCTGATCGAGAAGCTCGCCCTGCTCCATCCGGACTGGAGCATCGTGCTGGTCGGCTCGGCCCATGATGCGAAGGATGTGATCGCGCTCGCCGCGCGGACGCCCAACATCCACCTGCTGGGCGTGCGCCCCTATCACGAGGCGCTGGCCTATATCCGGCATTTCGACGTCGCGATGATGCCGCATCTGAGCAACGCCTTGAGCGAGAACATGAATCCGCTCAAGCTCTACGTGTATTATGCCCTGGGCGTGCCCATCGTCACCACGGAGGTCGCCAATATCGGCGATATCGGCCCGCTGGTCTCCGTGGCGGCGACGCATGAGGATTTCCTCGCGGCCGTGGAAGCCGCCATCGCCCGTGGTGCAGCCCGAGGAGGCAGCGTTGATCCCGGCGTGCTGGCCGCCGTAAGCTGGCCCTCCCGGGTTCAAGCCATCCTGCAGCATTTCGACAAGTTGCGCCCGTGAGCGGAAGAGATCACCCCATGTCCGCCAAGACGACCAAGCCGCCGGCCCGGCGCCAGGCTCCACCCACCAAGCCCGAGGTCGCGGACGCGCCGCGCGAAGCCGGCACGGCCCTGGCCCCCTGCAACATCTGCCAGGGGGTGGCCTTCAAGCCCGGTCCGAATGCGCGGATGGTGGGCGACAACACGCCCCCGCTCTGCGCCGGATGCGGCAGCTTTGAGCGACACCGCATCGTCCGGCACATCTTCGACAAGATACGCCCGCATCGCTTCGCCACCCTCAACGCCCTGCAATTCGGCCGCGATCGCGGCATTGCCGGCGGCTGGTTCCGCAGCTTCCGCCGCGCCGATGACGACGGCAAATCCGAAACGGCCGCGCCACTCTCCATCACCCAGATCGCCCTGCCCGATGCCGGCATGGACGTGGTGGTGTGCAGCTACGTCCTGGAGACCCTGCCCGACCACCGCCCCGCCCTGCGCGAGATCGGCCGGGTCATCAGCGACCATGGCTTCGCCTTCATCGCCGTGCAGACGCCGCATAGCCGAGCGACGACGGTGGAGATGGCACGTCCCGCGGACGGCCGCTATCGCACCTTTGGCCGAGATTTCGAAGCGGAGTTGGCCGCCCTGCTGCCGGATCTGCATGTGATCCGCGTGGTCGGCCAGGACCCGGCGACCCAGGTGGAAGGCTGGGGCTACTTCATCACGATGGATGACGAATTCGCGGCCTATCTCTTCGAGCGCGGCCTGCGGGCGAAATTCGTGAACATCCGCAAGATCATGGCGTAGGTCGCTCCGGGGCCGGGCCGTCGCGTTCCAGCAGCCGCCGTTCCAGCTGACGAAGCCGCACAAGGATCTGCGCCTGCGCCGCCTCCACCATGTCATTCACCAGATCCAGGGAGATGGCGGGGGAGAGGTTCGGCGCCGGCGGTATCCGCCCTGCCAGCACCGCCTCCATCGCGGCGATCCGCTCGCGCAACTCCACCCCGAGGCTGGCGAGGCTGGCGCCCAGCGCCGCGATCTCGCCCGCGACCGCAGGCCCCAGGCCATTCAGCGCGGGAGCCTCACGCAGCGCCTCGATGGCCTGACGCAGCGCATGGGTGCGCAGCCGGAGCTGCGCGGCCAGTGCCTGCTCGACAGGGACCGGGCCGGGATCGGGTGCGACCGAGAGGCCGCATTGGCGCCCCTCTTCGGATTGCAGGAAGCTGTGGATCAGTTCCAGCCGGCGCTCGGGCCGGCCCGCAATGATCGCGCGGTGATGCGCGAGCCCCGCATCATCGGGCCAGCGACCCAGCGTGGCCAGGTAGAGGTTGACCAGGAAATCCTCATCGGCGCCGTGCAGCAATTCGCCGGCGGTGATCATGCCTCACCCTCCGCCGGCAGGACGCCAAGCCGGGCATAGAGCGCCCGCAGCCGCGCGGCATAGCGCGCCGGGCTGAATTCCTGGGCGCGGACCGGGCCCGCGGCCTCATAGCGGGCCCGCAGATCGTCATTCTGGTCCAGCGCGCGCAGCGCCTCGGCCAGGGCGCGGGTATCAGTGGGGTTCACCGTCAAGGCCGCATCACCCACCACCTCGGGCATGCAGGATGTGTTCGAGGTGAGCACCGCCGTGCCCATCTGCATCGCCTCCACCGCCGGCAGCCCGAAGCCTTCATAAAGGGAGGGGAAGCACAGCGCGCGGGCATGGCGCAGCAGGATTTCCACATCCAGCTGCGGCACATAGCCCAGGTAGCGGATGCGGCCATCGGCCGAGCGTGTGTTGCCCGCCTCGGTCAACAGCCGCAGCTCCTGCTTGCCGTGATGCGCGAGGCCGCCGACGATGATGAAGGGCCTCTGCGAGCCGGAGGCGATATAGGCATCCAGCATCCGGACCAGGTTCTTGCGCGGCTCGACGCGAGAGAGGAACAGGAAATAGCCCCGCGGCTCCAACTGGTGGGCGCGCCGCAGCCGGGCCACGGACATCGCCTCGTCCATGCCGTATTGCGGCGGGAACACCGCCTGGTAAGTGTTCGTGATCCGCTCCTCGGCGATGCCGATCTGCTGGATCAGGTCCTGGCGGGCATGCTCCGAGACGGTGACGATGTGATCCGCCTCCTGCGCCAGCTTGCGCACGGTGTTCAGCCAATTCGCCTTGAAGTCGAGCGTGGCCCAGGGCAGGCGCAGCGGGATGAGGTCATGCACCGTGTAGATGTTGCGCGTTCCGGCCAGGCGGATCGGGTGGATATGCGTCCAGTGCATCAGCGGGGGCGGCGGCTCGGGAAGGCGCACCGGCATCAGGCTGCGCCGCAGCGCGAAATGCAACTGCGCCCGGCCGAAGATGTCGTCGCCGTTCCACAGTTCATCAAGGTCGGGCAGGTTGGCGGTGGCGAAGCTCTCGTAGGTGATGGCCGAGGTGGCCGTGATGTCCACCATGCGCGAGATCGGGATCGGCTGGGCCAGCGGGCCCCGCGGGTCACGGATCAGGGCCAGAAGGCGCTGCGGCAGGCTGCGGCCGGCCAGCACCCGGGCATCGAAGAAGCGCACCTCGCGCTCACCAGGGTCGGTGATGCGGGGCAGCGGCCGGCCATAGAGCATGCCCAGATGCACGCCGAGGCTGCGCAGGGTCGCAGCATGACCCCGCGCATAGGTCGTGATGCCGGTGCCATGGGACAGGGTGAGGGGGAAGCCATCCATCCAGACCCGGGGTGCGGCAAAATTCATCTGCCCAACTTGCCTTTCGGGCGGCAAGGCGACAAGGGTGCCATGAAATCACCGGCTTGTTCCGCCACAAGACGGCCCGTTCATGAAAGGTCCCCGATGAGCGCTCCTGACATTGTGCCCGTGATTCTCTCTGGCGGGACTGGAAGCCGGCTGTGGCCGCTGTCGCGGGAAGCCAATCCGAAGCAGTTCTGGCCGCTGCTCTCCAAGCGGACCATGGTGCAGGAGACGGCGGGGCGCGCCCATGGCACCGGCTTCGCCCCCCCGGTGATCGTGGTGGGTGAGGCGCATCGCTTCCTGGTGGCCGAGCAGCTGCGCGAGGTCGGCATCGCCATGCCGCGGATCGTGCTGGAGCCGGAAGGGCGCAACAGCGCGCCCGCCATTGCCGTCGCCGCGCTGCTGGTGGCCGAGGCGCAGCCCGATGCCGTCCTCTGGATCATGGCGGCCGATGCCGCCATCAACGATGTCGGCGCCCTGCATGCCGCGCTTGAGCTGGCCGCCCAGGCCGCCCGTGGCGGGCGCATCGTCACCTTCGGCATGCAGGCGCACGAAGCCCATACCGGCTTCGGCTATATCGAGATGGGCGAGCCCCTGGCCGAGGTGCCGGGCGTGCACATGGTCCAGAGCTTCACCGAGAAGCCCGATCTCGCCACCGCCCAGCGCCTCTCCAGCGATGGCCGCCATGTCTGGAACAGCGGCATGTTCGTGGCGACGGCCGGGACGCTGATCGCCGAGCTGCGCGAGCACGCGCCCCAGGTCCTGGCCGCGGCGCGCGCCGCCCTCGAAGCCGCCACGCGCGATCTCGACTTCATCCGGCTGGGGGCCGATCCCTTCCGCCAGGCGCCGGCCATCTCGATCGATTATGCCGTGATGGAGCGCACCCGCCACGCCGCCGTGGTGCCCGCCAACCTGGGCTGGAGCGATGTCGGCAGCTGGGACGCGCTGTGGCAGACCGCCCCCAAGGATGGTGCGGGCAACGTGACCAAGGGCCCGGTGGAGCTGGTGGAGACCAGCGGCTCCTACGTCCGATCCGAGGGGATGTTGACCGCCGTGCTGGGGCTGCAGGATGTGGTGGTGGTGGTGACGGATGACGCCGTGCTCGCCATGCCCCGCTCCCGCGCCCAGGATGTGAAGCGCGTGGTGGAGCGTCTCAAGGCGCGCGGCATCAAGCAGGCGGTGGAGCATCGCCGCATGTATCGCCCCTGGGGCCATTATGAAGGCCTGATCATGGGCGACCGCTTCCAGGTGAAGCAGATCGTGGTGCTGCCGGGTGGCCGCCTCTCGCTGCAGAAGCACCATCACCGCGCCGAGCATTGGGTGGTGGTGAAGGGCACGGCGCGCGTGCAGCGCGATGCGGAAAGCCTGCTCCTCTCCGAGAACCAGAGCGTCTACCTCCCGCTCGGCTGCATCCACCGGCTGGAAAACCCGGGCATGATCCCGCTGGCGCTGATTGAGGTGCAGGTCGGCTCCTACCTGGGCGAGGATGACATCGTCCGCCTGGAGGATAATTATGGCCGCAGCTGACGCGCGACGCTGAGGGCGGGCGGATGTCCGCGCCACGCTTCGTGGTGGATCTGACCGATCTGCTGGATCTGCTGGAATTGCACCGCGTCCCCATGGGGGTGGCGCGGGTCCAGATGGCGTTGCTGGAGGCGGGGCTTGAGCCCGGCACCCCGCCCCTGTTCCAGCTGACCTGCTTCTCACCCGAGCAGGGGCGGTTCGTTCAGGTGCCGACCGGCCTGCTGCTCGCCATGATCCGCGGCGCGCGCGAGGGTGGGGCGCAGGATGATCCCTCCTGGCTGGCCTTGCAGGAGGCCCGGCGGACCGCCCGGCAAGGGGCTCTTGGCTTTGCCTTCCAGCGCGGCGACCGGGTGCTGGCGCTCGGGCTGACCGGCAGCAATCCGGCCCAGCTGCGGCGCCTGCGCGAGATCCGGCAGGCGCATGGCATCCTGGTCTGCGTGCTGTTCTACGATGCCATTCCCCTGGCCACGCCCGAGCATTGCGACGTCAGCCTCTCGCGCAGCTTTTCCGAACACTTCCTGGCCATGTGCCTGCAGATGGACCGGGCCGTGGCGATCAGCGCCTGCGCCGCGCGGGATTTCCGCCTGTGGCAGCGCCGCATCCTGCCGCATCTCGACATCCCGGTCGGCATCATGCCGCTTGATGCGCAGTTCCCGGCGCTGGACAGCGCGCCGCCACCGACGGAAATGCTGCCCGCGGTGCTGCGCGAGGGGCGCCCCTTCGTGCTCTGCGTCGCGACCATCGAGTCGCGCAAGAACCACATGTTGCTGCTCCATGCCTGGCTGACCCTGCTGCGCCGGCATGGGGATGCGGTGATCCCGGACCTGGTGCTGATCGGCCGGCCCGGCTTCCAGTCGGAGCCGGTGCTGCATCTGCTGCGCTCGGCGCCCGAGCTGCGCCGCCGGGTCACGCATCTGCAGGATGTGGGCGACGCCCTGCTGGGCCAGCTCTACAAGGCGTGCCTCTTCACCGTCTTCAACAGCTTCTACGAGGGTTGGGGCCTGCCGGTCACCGAGGCCCTGGCGCATGGCAAGATTCCCCTCGCCCCGGACCACACCAGCCTGCGCGAGGCGGGTGGCTCGGCCGCGCTCTATTTCACGCCGCAAAGCGAACCGGAGCTGGCGGAACTTGCCTGGAGCCTGATCCGCGACCCTGCCCATCGCCAGCGTCTCGAGGCCCGGATTCCCGAGCGGGTCCGCCTGCGCAGCTGGCGCGAGGTGGCGGAAGGGTTGATCGCCACATTGGCGACCGAGGCGCCGCCGCAGCCCGAGCCCGCGGCGCGCGTGTTCTTTCCCATGGGCGAGCGGATCGGCTTCGAGGCCCCGCAAATTCCGGACTTGCCGGCTCTCATGCCGGCCTTCAGCCTGCTGCACCAACTGCTCTGCGAGGGCGAAGGTTGGGGAATGCAGGATCGCTGGGGCATCGGCGCCACGGGCGGCCCCACACGGCTGCGCATCCCCCTTGCCGCCCCGCCGGCCGATGGCCTCATCCTGACCCTTGAGGTCGCCGCCCCCGTGGATGCCCCAGCCCGGGTCCGGTTGCGGGCGCAGCCCCCCGGCGCCGCGCCTGGCCCCTGGTTCCAGGAGGAATTGCCCCCCGGGACCTCACGCCCCCTGCGGGTGGATATCCCGCCCTGTGACGCCGGCGAATTGGTGATCGAATTCGACACTGGCCCGCCACCCGAGACGCGCCATCGCCCGGTGCGGGTCTTCTTCACCGGGCTGATGCTCTGCGCGGCCTCTGACCGGGACGCGCAACTGCGCTACCTTTCGGGCCGGTCCGGCCTGAGCCTGCTGCGCCCGGCCTAGCATGATCCGCTGAGGGAGAACCACCGGAGTGGCGAGTCCTCCCTTCAACAAGACGAGATCGTGGTCCGGCGATAGCGGATCACGGCCGAGGGCCGGTCCGCCTCAGGCGGGGCGCGGCCCGTTCAGCTTCAGCATGGTGAAGTTCAGCCAGCCGGCAAAGGTCACCCAGCCCAGATAGGGCACCATCAGCCACGCCGCCGTGGCGCTGATCGGCGCGAAGACGAGGATGCAGGCCAGGATGGAGAGCCAGAGCAACATCAGGTCATAAAGCGCGAGATCCGGCCGCCGCATGCCGAAGAAGAAGGCCGACCAGAGGAAGTTCAGCACCAGCTGCACGCCATAGACCGCCAGCGCCAGGCCGAAGCCCGCCTCGCGCCAGACATGCCAGCCGCTGAAGGCGATCATGATGAAAAGCACGCCCCAGGCGGGCCCGAAGAGCCAATTGGGCGGCCGCCACCAGGGCTTCTTCAGCCCCTCATACCAGGCGCCCGGCGTGAAAATGGCGCCCGAAGCCGCCGTGGCGAAACAGGCGGCGAAAAACCCCGCCAGGGCCAGCCAATCGCTCATCATCCGCCCTCTTGGAGACCAACGGCCAGGGCCTCGGCGCATTTCAGCGCCTGCACCGTTTCCGCCACGTCATGCACGCGGAGGATATGCGCCCCCTGCGCGGCCGCCGCCAGGGCCATGGCCAAACTTCCCGCGACACGCTGCCCGGCCTCGGCCACGCCGGTGATGCGGCCGATGAAGGATTTGCGCGAGGCGCCGACCAGGATGGTGCAACCCAGATTGGCCAGGAGCGGCAGGCGCGCGATCAACGCCAGATTGTCCTCGATGCGCTTGCCGAAGCCGAGGCCCGGATCCACGCAGATGCGCCCACGCGGAATGCCCAGCGCCTCCAGCGTGGCGACGCGGCCTTCCAGGAAGCGCGCCACCTCCAGCGCGGCATCCTCATAGCGCACCTCCCGCTGCATGGTGCGCGGATCGAGCGTGCGCATATGCATGAGGATGACCGGGCAGCGTGCCTGGGACACCACGCGAATGGCATCGCCATCATGCCGCAGCGCGCTGACGTCGTTGATGATCTCGGCGCCGGCTTCGAGCGCCAGGGCCATGGTGCGTGCATGCCGCGTGTCCACGCTGACCGGGGCGGAGGTGGCTAGTGCCCGGATCACCGGGAGGATGCGCGCCTGCTCCTCCTCCGGCGTCACGGGCGCCGCATCGGGGCGGGTGCTTTCGCCGCCGATGTCGAGGATGTCGGCCCCCGCCTCCAGCATGGCATGGCCCTGGCGGATGGCGGCGTCCTGCGTGGTGCCATCGCCGGAGAAACTATCCGGCGTGCAGTTGACGATGCCCATGACCAGTGGCCGGGCGCGATGCCGCTCGATGCCGGCGAAGGGCGGCAAGGGGCGGGTCAGCCGCTCCAGCGCCGGATGATCCTCCGGCGGCGGGATGATGGTGCCGGCGGGTTCGCGCAGCAGCGAAAACGCAAAGGGCCCGCCCTGCAAAGGCAGGGCGAGCCCATCACGCATCGCGGTGAAAGCCGTCGGGCCCAGCAACAGGCCCAAGGGCTCCAACCACTCCGGATGCATCAGCCCACGGGCTGCGGATTCAGGCCACCGCCCGTATCCGGGCGGGGATTGCGCCCGGCGCTCGGCACGCTGCCGCGGCCGGCCGAGGTCGGCTCATCGGGGCGATTGCGCACCACCGGCTCACCGCGCAGGACGGTCCGGATCTCATCACCCGAGAGGGTCTCGTATTCCAGCAGGCCCTTGGCCAGCCGCTCCAGCTCATCCCGGTTGTCGGTCAGGATCTGCGTGGCGCGGGCATAGGCCTTGTCGATGATGCCGCGGATTTCGCTGTCGATGATCCGCGCCGTCTCTTCGGAGAGGTTCTTCGACTGGGTGACGGAATGGCCGAGGAAGACCTCCTGGCTGTTCTCGCCATAGGCGACCATGCCGATCTTGTCCGACATGCCCCACTCGGTGACCATCATGCGGGCCATGTTGGTGGCCATCTTGATGTCGCCCGAGGCGCCGTTGGACACCTTGTCCGAGCCGAAGACGATCTCCTCCGCGACGCGGCCGCCCATCGCCATGGCGAGCTCGGCCTTCATCTTGGACTTGTGCTTGGAGTAACGGTCGCCGGCGGGGAGGCTCATCACCAGGCCCAGCGCGCGGCCGCGCGGGATGATGGTGGCCTTGTGGACCGGGTCGCACTCGGGCTCATGCATGGCGACCAGCGCGTGGCCGGCCTCGTGATAGGCCGTCATGCGCTTCTCGTCGTCGGACATGACGAGGCTGCGGCGCTCCGCACCCATCATCACCTTGTCCTTCGCGGCCTCGAATTCGGCCATGCCGACGGTGCGGCGGCCGGTGCGCGCGGCGAGCAGGGCGGCTTCGTTGACCAGGTTTGCGAGATCAGCACCCGAGAAGCCCGGCGTGCCGCGCGCGATCGTCTTCGGATCCACATCGGACGCCAGCGGCACCTTGCGCATGTGCACGCGCAGGATCTTCTCGCGCCCGTTCACATCGGGGTTGGGCACCACCACCTGGCGGTCGAAGCGGCCGGGGCGCAGCAGCGCAGGGTCCAGCACGTCCGGCCGGTTGGTGGCCGCGATGATGATGACGCCTTCGTTGGATTCGAAGCCGTCCATCTCGACCAGCATCTGGTTCAGCGTCTGCTCGCGCTCATCATTGCCGCCGCCGAGGCCGGCGCCACGATGGCGACCCACCGCGTCAATTTCGTCAATGAAGATGAGGCAGGGCGCGTTCTTCTTGCCCTGCTCGAACATGTCCCGCACGCGAGACGCACCCACGCCCACGAACATCTCGACGAAGTCGGAGCCGGAGATGGTGAAGAAGGGTACATTCGCCTCGCCCGCGATGGAGCGAGCGAGCAGCGTCTTGCCGGTGCCGGGCGGGCCGACCAGCAGCACGCCCTTGGGGATCTTGCCGCCGAGCTTCTGGAACTTCGCGGGGTCGCGCAGGAAGTCCACGATCTCTTCCAGTTCGGCCTTGGCTTCGTCGATGCCGGCGACGTCCTCGAAGGTGACGCGGCCATGCTTCTCGGTCAGCAGCTTGGCCTTGGACTTGCCGAACCCCATGGCGCGGCCGCCGCCGCCCTGCATCTGGCGCATGAAGAAGATCCAGACGCCGATGAGAAGCAGCATCGGGAACCAGCTGATCAGGATCTGGAAGAGCGGGTTGACCTCGCTCTCCTCCGGACGGGCGACGACGCGCACGCCCTTCTCCGTCAGCTTGGAGATCATGGCCGGGTCTTCCGGCGTGAAGGTCGAGAAGCTGCGGCCATCGGTGAGTTGACCCGAGACGGTGCGCCCCTGGATCACCACATCGCGGACATGGCCCGCATTCACCTCATTCAGGAAGTCACTATAGGCCACCTGCATCTGGGCGCGACTGCTCGGGCCCGAGGGCTGGAACAGGTTGAACAACGCTACCAGCAGCAGCGCGACGATCACCCACAAGGCCAGGTTGCGGCCGAAATTGCTCACGTGTCGCATTCCCCTTCGCCGGGCATTGGGCCGGCATTTGGTGAACATGGTGTCATCGCCACGCGAAGTAATGGCCGACGGTCGCGAAAGTCACCCCGAACGGTGACATTCCGTGACGGCGCCGCCGCGTGGCGCGAATTGCACCGGAAACAGAAAACCCGATCCAACTGCATCGTAGAACAGATGGGGCACCAGAGCCAGCTTTCCATCCCCCACCCGGCGCAGGGCTGGCAGAGCCGCGAGCGCGGCGGCGGGCAGATGCCGCGCCCGGCCCCGAAACAGCGCGGAATCCGCGCCAAGCGGGCCGATCACATAGCCCTCCGGCGGGGGGGAGCAGCGAAAGCGGCCATCCCAAAGCCCGGCCTCCCAGCCGCCGGTCGCGGCCTCGCGCACCAGCCAGCGGCCGCCTTTCAGCCAAAGAGCCCCGCCCAGCGTGCCGGAGCCTTGCGCCAGCAAGCGCGCCACCGCGGCCGCCGCCGGCGCATGGGCGCCGCCGCCCACCGCGCGGATCAGCGCAGCCAGGACCCGCCGCGCCGTGGCGTCCTGCCCGAGCGCCTCGGGGTTGATCTCGGCGCAGCCCTCGGGGCACAGGCGCACGGCGATGGCCATCCGCTCGGCCACCGCTTGCGCCAACCGGGCACGACGGCGGGCGAAGGGGGCTGGATCCAAGGCGGCCGCGCCGGCCCCGCGCAGCCTCGCGCGGGCAAAGCGCGGATCCTGGTTGGAGGGGTCCTCCAGGGGTGCGATGCTCCAGCCCACCAGGCTGGCCCGCAGCCGCGCCTTGGGCAGGCTCAGCAGCGGGCGGAGGATCAGCGCCTCGGGCGCGATGGTCAGCGGCGCCATGCCGGCCAGCCCCGTCGCCGCGCTGCCGCGCAGGGCACGGAAGATGATGGTTTCCGCCTGGTCCTCGGCATGATGGCCGAGCAGGAGGTGCGGCGCCCCCGCCTCCCGGCAGGCGGCCAGCAGGGCGGCGCGGCGGGCGGCGCGGGCGCGCTCCTGCAGGCGCGGCCCGGCGGGGAGGTTCAGCGGCAGGATGCGCGCCGCGATGCCGTGCCGTTGCAGCGCCTGAGCCAGCGCCTGGGCCTCGCCGGCCGATTCCGGCCGGAGCCCATGCTCCACGATCAGGGCGAGGGCTGCCCCGCCCCGCCCCCGCGCCCAGCGATCCGCCAGCCGGGTCAGGGCCAGGCTGTCAGCCCCCCCCGAGCACCCCACCGCAACGAGCGGCGCAAAGGGCCCGAGCGGCGCCATCAAGGCGGAAAACTCATCGTCGGAGATGCAAGAACCTAAGGTTCTTGCCGGGGAGTTCGAGGGGCAGAGCCCCTCCTTCTCCCTTACCGGCACTGCCCCCGCTGCCGCGCCGCATTGGCCCGCTCCAGCGCCGGCCCTGAGAGGTTCGGGAACTGGCTGCGCAGGTCATTCAGCGTGTCGCAGGCCTCCCGCCGGTTGCCCAGGCCCTGGAAGGCATTGGCCAGGCCGATCAGCGCATCGGGCGCGCGCGGGCCGGTGCGGGCGCGGGTATAGGCCTCGTTGAAGGCGATGGCGGCATTGCCGAAGTCGCGCTTGCCGATCAGCGCCTCGCCCAGCAGCATCTGGCCGGCGACGACCGGCGCGCCGGAACGGGCGGCCAGGGCCTCACGCGCGGCGGCCTCGGCGGCGGCGAAGTCGCGGCGTCCCAGCGCCGCTTGGCCCTCGGCCAAAGCGCGGTCCGGGGTGCGCGGCGCGGCGGCGCCGGTGCTGGTGGTGGGCGGGCCAGCGGGGGCCGGGCGGGCGGGCGCGGCCGCCGGCGCGGCGCCACCACCCTGGCCCAGGCGAAACTCCATGTCGCCGCGCAGCTTTTCCAGATCCTCGGCGAGGCGGCGATTCTGATTTTCCAGAACATCCACCCGGCCACGCTGGCGGCGGACCTCCTCCTCCAGCGTGTTCACACGGTCGAGCAGCTGGCCGACAAGTTCTCCCCCGCCAGCCGTTGCGCGGCCGACCGGCGCCGGGGCGACGGCGCCACCGCCACGGCTGCGCAACTGCTCCATCTCCTGCCGCAATTGCAGGATCTGGTTCTGCAGGGCGATGCCCTCACGGCTGTCCATCTGGGCAGCGGCGGGCCATGCCAGCGACAGCCCCGCGGCGACCAGCATCAGGCAGCGCAGGCGGCCGCCCCATTCCATGGGAAACACGGCGCCCCCCGCCCCGCGCGATCAGCGAACCACCGTGACGGCGCGGCGGTTTTGCGCCCAGGCGGCCTCGTTGGAGCCCAGCGCCTCCGGGCGGTCCTTGCCGTAGCTGATGGTCTGGATGCGCGTACCGGCGACGCCGCCCGCCACCAGCACGTCGCGCGCCGCATTGGCGCGGCGCTGGCCAAGGGCGAGGTTGTATTCGCGCGTGCCGCGCTCATCGGCATGGCCTTCGACCATCACCTGCACCTGCGGATACTGGCCCATCCAGCGGGCCTGGCGCTCCAGCACGGGGCGCTGGTCGGCGCGGATATTGCTACGATCGGTGTCGAAGAGGACGCGGTCCCCCACATTGGCGACCAAGTCTTCCTGGCTGCCCGGGCGGATCTGGCCAGCACCGGCGCCCGCGCCGGCGGTGTTGGCAGTGTTGTCGGCATCGGACGAGCAGGCGACAAGCAGGCCCGCGGCCGCGAGGACGGCGAGAAGGGATTTCGTGGCGGCCATGGTCAACTCCTTGCTGGCACGGCGCCGCTGGGGCGCCTGGACTTCGGCGCGGCCACACCTTCGCAGCCGCAACATGAGATGTTGCGTCCCTAGCGGCGGGAGATGGCGCAATCAAGGCGAAAGCCGTGCAGGCCTCGCATTGCGACTATTCGTGACAAAGGGAGCGCCCATCACGCAGGCACCCAGCCCTGCCGCGCCCGCCAATCCCGCGGCAGGTTCCCGAAGCGGGCGAGCTTGAGCTGCGAAAGATCGGCGAAGTCGCAGGCGCCCTCCAGGATCAGCTGCGACAAAGCCCGCCCCACGGCGGGGGAAAGGCCGAAGCCGATCGAGGACATGCTGGCGATGGTGACATTCTCGGGGTCGGTCAGCCGGTCCAGGATGGGGCGGCCATCCGGCGTGTTCTCGATGATGCCGCCCCAGCTGCGGATCACCCGCACATGGCCGAGCCTGGGGAACATCTCGGTCAGCCGCCGCGCGAGACTTGCCACCACGGGCGTATTGCCGGCGCGCGGCGTGGCGGCGCCGTCGAGGTCGAGCCATTCATGCGGGCCGCCGCCATAGGCGAGGTTGCCGCGCAGCGTCTGCCGCCCATAGATGCCATTGCCATCCACGCCGCCATGGGTGAGCAGCGGCAGCGGCTCGGTCACCATGATTTCGGCCCGCGCGGGGGCGACCGGAACGCGCACGCCGAATTGCCCGGCCAGGACGCCGGTGTGCGGGCCGGCCGCGAGCAGCACCGCATCGCAGCCGATCTCGCCCGCGCTGGTCCTGACCGCGACGGCCTTGCCGCCGCGCTGCACCAGGCCGAGCGCGGTGGTGTGCTGCAGGATGCGCCCACCCTGGCGCTCGATCGCCCAGGCATAGGCCTGGCTGGTGCGCTGCGGATTGGCGTGGCCGCCATAATGCCAGAACATCCCGCCATGCACGTCATCCGCCACCCAGGGGATGAATTCGCGCAGCTGCTTCGCGTCCAGTTCCTCGGCGCGAAAGCCCTGGTCGGTCGCGATCTTCGCACTCGCCCGCAGCCGCTCCATCTGGCCCTCATCGAGCGCCACCTTGATGCGATGGGGGCGCCATTCCGTGGGGTGGCCCAGCAGCTCATCCATCTGCGGCCAGAGGCGCTGCTCCTCACGGAAGAGCGGCGAGTAGGGGTGGGTGCAGCCGCCGCCATTCCGGCCGCTCGCCTCCCAGCCGACAATGCCCTTCTCGATCAGCGTGACCGGATGGCCCGCCCGGGTCAGCCAGAAGGCGGTGGAAAGGCCGGTGACGCCGCCGCCAATGATGATGATCATGTTTGGCCCTCAGACGTCATGCCAGAGGCATGCCTTCGGCATGACGGGCAGCGGCTCCGCCGCCTGGGCTCCGCCGCGCCACGGTCGTGCGGGTGGCCAAGACGGTCTGGCGGCGCCGGCCGCGTTGCGGCTGGATTCTCGAGGTCCGGTGCCCGCATGAAGGCGCTCACTTTCCCACCTCGCTCAATCGCCCACCGATGAAGACCGCATTCTCCGGCACGGGCTCCCAATGCGGGAGCCATTGCTCGGCGATGCCGAACCAGCCGGTCCAATTCGCCCGCAGCGCCGGGTCTTCTTCCAGCGCCGAGAGCACAGCCAGCGGCAGCGGGCGCAGGGGCGCGCGATAGCTGGCCATGCGCGGCACCTCTTGCGCCAGCAGCGCCTGGACCGAATCCCGGCAGCGCCGGCCCTGGCAGGGGCCCATGCCGGCGCGGGTCAGCCGCTTCACCTGGTCCTGCGAGCCGGTGCCGATGGCGGCGAGCCCGGCCTCCGGCCCCTCGGCGCCGAGATAGCGCGGTGGGCGCAGCGCGCGCAGATCGCCCGCGCGCACCTCCTCGCAGGCGCAGATCATGCGCGCGGGGTCGCTCAGCGCATGCTGCATCCAGGGCGCGCGCGCCACTGGCGCCGTGCCCGCCGCATCGCCGGCGATGGTCACGCCCGGCGGCAGCGCCGCTGCGACGAAGCCGCCACGCGCCGCATCCCAGGCGATGCCCGCACCCAGCAGATCGGCCATCTCGACATTGGGCGCGGCATCCACCGCCAGCACCACCGTGTCACAGGCCAGCTCGCGCCAGGACCCGTCCTTCCAGGCGATGCCCTCGACTTCCAGCGCGCCCAGCACCTTCACTTCGCAGGGTTCGGCGAGGCGCAGCGCGATGTCGCCCCAGCTCACCTCGCCCGCGCCGATCACGGCGACGCGGTTGCCGGTGAAATCACCCAGCACGCGATGCGCCGCATCCAGCCCGCGCGCGCCCATCACGCCCGGCAATTCCCAGCCTTCGAAGGGAAGCACAACATCGCGCGCGCCGGCCGCGATGGTGATCTGGCGCGCGCCGATCAGCCAGGCCGTGGCGCGATCCGCGAGGCCCAGGATGAAGGGCGAGCCCGGGAAACCGCCCCAGACGGAAACGCCGAGCACCACCTCGACCCCCGCCTCCATCGCGGCTTCCAGGCCGGGGCGCGCGGCGACCACGCGCTCCTCCATCCGCGCCGGATTCTGCACGGCGGCGCCGATGCGGCCGCCGAAGAGGAAGGGGATGTCGAGGCCGATCAGTCCCGGATCGAGCGGCTGCTCATCCAGCAGCGCCACACTCTCGCCGGCCTGGACGGCGGCCAGGGCGGCGGCGATGCCAGCTTCGCCCGCGCCGATCACGGCACGGTCGAACACCGCGCGCAGCGGGAAGGTCTTGCCGGCGAGGGAGGTGGGATCGAGGGGCATGGGGGAAGCGCAGCACGGGATTTGCGCGGCGTCCATGACAAAAAAGACCTGCGGCGGCTGGGCGTTGCGCGCCGCCGAGTCTCCCGGCTTTTGGCAGCGCCGCGGGGGGTCGGACCCGCAATCCCGCGCCGCGGCACTGGTGCGAGTGGACTTGCGCGTGGGGCCGGATGCGGGCCGCCATGGCACGCGCGCTGTCCCGGGGACCGGCGCGCGCCGCGCATGGGCGCTGGCACAAGCTGCGCCGCTCTGAGGGGCGGCGGCGGGCCAAGCCTGGCCTGACTGCTCTGCACGGGCATCGGCCATTCGGCTGGCGCCACGTCGCGCCCGAGGCCGACCATCTACACCCGATGGCACGGACACCGGGACGGGAGGGATGTTCAGACGATGTGGGAGTGGCGTCCCTTAGGGGATTCGAACCCCTGTTGCCGCCGTGAGAGGGCGGTGTCCTAGGCCTCTAGACGAAAGGGACGTGGCCAGAGACCCGGTCTTAGCCCCGGCGCGGCGGGGGGGCAAGCCGCGCCTTCGCATATCTCCCATCCCGACACGCATCGGAGCAGAACTTCACCTCATCCCAGTGGCGCGCCCACTTCTTCCGCCAGGCGAAGGGGCGCGCGCAGGCGGCGCAGACCTTCTCCGGCAGATGCGGCTTCTTGTGCGTCACCGCGTCGGCACCGCCGCGGCCTGGGGCAGCACCTCCCCCACCACCCGGCCGCTGCGCGGCTCCAGCAGCAGGATGCGCTCGCCATCCGGGCGCTGCACATGCACCGCGAAGTGGTCGCCCGCGCCCGCCAGGCCCAGGATTCGGCTGCCCGCCGGCAGGTTGAGGCTCATCGGCGGCAGGCTCACGCCCGTCCGGCTGCCACCGGCGCGCTGGACGAGCAGCACAACGAGCGTCACGGTGCCGGCGACGATCAGCACGCCCATCGCCACAACCAGGAATTTGAGTGCCTGCATTTGCCAGAAACCCATGAAATCACCGCGACGGAAGCCGATCACGGACAGCGCGTGGACCGATTCCTCGCGGAACGGATAGGCAATCTCTCGCGCTCCCGCGTCAAGGCATTGATCGAGTCGGGCCATGTGACGCGCGATGGCGAGGCCTTCACCGAGCCCGCCCAGGCCGTGCGGCCGGGCAGCACCTATCGCGTGGCCCCGCCGCCGCCCGCCCCGGCCCGGCCCGAGGCCCAGGCGATGGACCTCGATATCCTGTACGAGGACGCGCACCTCATCATCCTCGACAAGCCCGCGGGGCTGGTGGTCCACCCCGCACCCGGCAACCTCGACGGCACGCTGGTCAATGCCCTGCTGGCCCATGCGGGCGAGGAGCTGGAGGGAATCGGCGGCGAGAAGCGCCCGGGAATCGTGCACCGGCTGGACAAGGACACCTCCGGCATCATGGTCGTCGCGAAGACCGAGCAGGCGCATCGCGTGCTGTCGGATGCCTTTGTGGCGCGGGACCTGGACCGCGAATACCTGGCCCTGGCCTGGGGCGTGCCCAACCCGCCGAGCGGCGAGATCAATGCCGCCATCGGCCGCCACACCACGGACCGCAAGCGCATGGCGGTGGTGGAACAGCGGACGCGCGGGGTGCAGCGCGGCGAAATGGCCGGGGCCAGCGCCGGCAAGCACGCCATCACCAACTACAGCACCATCCAGGCCTGCCATGACGCGGTGACGCTGGTCCGCTGCAAGCTGATGACAGGGCGCACCCACCAGATTCGCGTGCACCTGGCGCATATCGGCCACCCACTGGTGGGGGATCCCGTGTATCTGCGACGTATCCCGGCGGCCAGCAAAACCCTTGAGCCCCCCCTGCGGGAGGCACTGCTGGCCTTCCCGCGCCAGGCGCTGCACGCCACCAGCCTGGGCTTCAAACACCCGATCACCGGGAAAAATCTCTCCTTCCGTTCCAATCCGCCGGAAGATTTCGCAAAACTCCTGACCCTCCTCGCTTGTAACATCGAGTAACTGGACCAGTTTGGTTCGGTTTCGCTTGCGCCCATCGGGCGACCCGGCTATTTTTCTTCTGGAACTTCGATCTGGGGTGCCGCTAGAACCCCGGCTGCTGCCACCGCCCCTTCCGTGACCGGGGCGGATGCAACCGGGTGGGCCCGAGACGCGTAAGGCCAGTATGGCCGTGCGCCCGCCGCCGTCACGGGGTGGGGCACGGCGCGAATGGAAGGCTCGTCTGACACGATGGCTTCTTTGAGTATCCCGCTTGCCCCGGAAGGCAACCTGTCCCGCTATCTGCAGGACATCCGGAAATTCCCCATGCTCGCCCCCGAGGAAGAGCTGGAGCTCGCCAAGCGCTGGCGCGATGCCGGCGATGAGGCGGCCGCCCACAAGCTCGTCACCTCGCATCTGCGCCTCGTGGCGAAGATCGCGATGGGCTATCGCGGCTACGGCCTGCCCGTCGGCGAGCTGATCTCCGAAGGCAATGTCGGCATGATGCAGGCCGTCAAGCGCTTCGACCCCGATCGCGGCTTCCGCCTGGCGACCTACGCCATGTGGTGGATCCGTGCCGCCATCCAGGAATACATCCTGCACAGCTGGTCGCTGGTGAAGATGGGGACGACGGCCGCGCAAAAGAAGCTTTTCTTCAACCTCCGTCGCCTGAAGGGGCAGATCGGGGCGTTGGAGGATGGCGACCTGCAGCCGGAAGTCGTCGCCAAGATCGCCAAGACGCTCGCCGTGCCCGAGCAGGATGTGGTGAGCATGAACCGCCGGCTCGCGTCACCGGACAATAGCCTGAACGCCCCCGTCCGCGCCGATAGCGAGGGCGAGTGGCAGGATTGGCTGGTGGATGATGCCGAGAGCCAGGAAACCGAGCTGGCCGACCGCGAGGACATGTCCAACCGCAAGGACATGCTGAACGGCGCGCTGCGCACCCTGAACGAGCGCGAGCGCCACATCCTGATCGAGCGGCGCCTGAAGGATGAGCCCACCACGCTGGAGGAGCTCAGCCAGCAATACAACATCAGCCGCGAGCGCGTTCGCCAGATCGAGGTGCGCGCCTTCGAGAAGCTGCAGAAGAGCATGAAGCAGCAGATCGTGGAGCGCCGCCTCAGCGTCGGCTGAGACCCAGGTGATGGGGGTCCGGGGGCCTCTCGGCCCCCGGCGGGCATGGGCGGAGCCCACTCTCCTCTGAAACGTGCTATGCTCCCCCGATGTCCATCACCACCCTCAAAGTCCCCGCCGCCGAGGACGACACCCGTCTTGACCGCTGGCTGAAGCGCCGCTTCCCCGCGCTCACCCAGGGCGCCTTGCAGAAGATGCTCCGCACCGGCCAGATCCGCGTGGATGGCAAGAAGGCCGAGGCCAATACGCGCCTGCTTTCCGGCCAGGAACTCCGCATCCCGCCCATGCCCACAAAGCAGGCGCCCAAGGCCGCGCCCCGGCCCCTCGCCGATGCCGTGGTGGCCGAGATGCAGGCCATGGTGCTGTATCGCGACGACAGCCTGATCGTGCTGAACAAGCCGCCCGGCCTCGCCGTCCAGGGCGGCCCGGGCATCAACAAGCATGTGGACGGGCTGCTCGAAGCCTTTTCGGAGGATGGCGAGAAGCCCCGCCTGGTGCACCGCCTGGACCGTGACACCTCGGGCGTGCTGGTCGTCGCGCGCAACGTCTCCTCCGCCGCGCATCTCGCCAAGGCCTTTCGCGGGCGCGACATGGAAAAGACCTATTGGGCCGTGGTGGTGGGTGAGCCCCAGCTCGACATGGGCCGCATCACCATGCCGCTGGTGCGCGTGGGCGGGCCGCGTGGCGAAAGGACCGCGCCCGCCGAGAAGGGCGATGCCGGCCAGCGCGCCGTAACCGACTACAAGACGCTCGAAGTTGCCAAGCACCGCGCCGCCTTCCTGGAGCTGCACCCCCTGACGGGCCGCACCCATCAGTTGCGCGTGCATTGCGCCGAGGCGCTGAAGACCCCGATCCTGGGTGATGGCAAATACGGGCTGGAGGCGGCCCATCTGGAGGGGCTCTCCGGCAGCCTGCATCTGCACGCCCGCAGCCTGCGCCTGCCCCACCCCGAGGGCGGCTGGCTGGATGTGACGGCGCCGCCGCCGCCGCATTTCGAAGAGACGATGCGCTTCTTCGATTTCGACAACCCCGCCGCCAAGCCGCCCCGGCGCACCCGATGAAGCGGGCGCTGCTGCTCGCCCTCGCGGCGCTGCTCGCGCTGCCCGTGCTGGCCCTGGCCGGGTTCCTGCTTTTCTTCGACGCCGATGCCTTCCGCCCCCGCTTGGCCGAGGCGGTGCAGCGCGCCACGGGCCGGGAATTCCGCATCGAGGGCAAGCTTCACCTCACCCCCGCCCTGACGCCCACCCTCGCCGCCGACGGGCTGGTGCTGGCCAATCTCCCCGGCGGCAGCGCGCCCGAGATGCTGCGCATCGCCCATGCCGAGCTGCGCCTGGCCTTGCTGCCGCTGCTCTCCGGCCGGATCGAAGTCGCGAATCTGCGCCTGGAGGGCGGCCGCCTGCTGCTGGAGCGCGAGAATTGGCGCTTCCAGCGCCCTGCCCCCGCCACCCCGGCCCCAGCCGCGCCCAGCGCCGCCCCCAGCCGCCCCCTCGCCCTCGACCTGCGCGCCGTCACCCTGCGCGATTGGCGCGTGACGGCGAATGGCGAGGAATTCCGCCTGCCGCAGCTGCGCCTCACCGGCAGCGGGCCGGATCAGCCGCTTGATGTCACCGCCACGCTCATCCTGCGCGGCGCCGAGGCGCTGATCGAAGGCCGGCTCGGCGCCCCCACGGGTTTGGGTGGTCCCACCCCCTGGCCCTTCCGGCTTGGCGTGGTCCTGCCGGGTGCGCGGCTTGCCGCCACGGGCCAGGCCAGCGGCGGCGATTGGACCGCCGCCCTCACCGCCGAGATTCCGCGCCTCGACGGGCTCGGCGCGCTCGCCGGGCGCAGCCTGCCGCCGCTGACCGGCGTGAGCCTGCGCGCCGAGGCGGCGCTGACCGGCGGCGTGGCCCGGTTTTCGGCCATTGAGGGCCGCATCGCCGGAGGCAGCTTTGCCGGCCTCACCCTCACCCAGGCCCGCTTCACCCAGGCCAGCCTGGACGCACCCCTGCGCGCCGAGGCCAGCGGCAGCTTCCGCGGCCAGGCCGTGACCCTGGCGGGCGAGGCGCGACCGGCCGCGTTGATCCAGGGCCAGCCGACCCCCATCGCGCTCACCGCCAGCGCCGGCACCGCCACCGCCAGCCTCAGCGGCGAATGGCCGGGCGCCTTGCGGCTGGAGGCCGCCGCGCCGGATGTATCGGCGCTCTCCGGCCTCGCCGGCCGCCCCCTGCCCCCGCTGCGCGACGCCAGCCTGCGCGCCGGCTTCACCGCCATCGGCCCTGTCTTCGGCGAGGGCGTGCGGCTGGGTGAATTCGCGCTCGCCTCCTCAGCGGGGGATCTCGCCGGCGCGCTGGAATGGCGCTGGGCGCCGCGTCCGAGCCTCGCCGGCCGCATCACTTCCACGCGGCTCGACCTCGCGGCGCTGCGCCTTCCCCCTGTCGCCGCGGCGCCGGCCGCGCCGCCCACCGCCGCGCCCCCGGCCCCTGCCCCCGCAAGCCGGCTGATCCCGGAAACGCCGCTCGATCTCTCGGCGCTGAACCTGTTTGACGCCGATCTGGAATTCGCCCTGGCCGAGCTGATCCAAGGGGACATGACGCTGCGCCAGGTGGAAGGCCGGCTGGTGAATGCGGCCGGCCGCGCCCGGCTGGAGCCCTTCGCCGCCACCCTGCCCGGCGGGCGCCTGAGCCTGGCCCTTGCCGCCGATGCGACGGGCGCCACCCCCGCCCTGCATCTGCGCGCCACCGGCCAGGGGCTGGAGACCGCGCCCCTGCTGGCAAGCCTGGGCGTGGCCAGCCCGGTGACCGGGCGCGGCGATCTCGATCTGGACCTGCGCGGCCAGGGCGCGGATTGGCGGGCGCTGGCAGCGAATGCCTCCGGGCATCTCGGGCTTGCCGTGATCGAAGGGCGGTTGGCCGCCGGCCCGGCGCGGATTCTGGCGCAGCTTCCCGGCTTCGCCAGCGGCGTGCCGCTCACCTGCCTCGCCATCCGGGGCGCCGCCGATCGCGGCCTGGTGCGCTTCTCGGCGCTGTACCTGGATGGCGCGGCGGGGCGGCTGGCCGGCGAGGGCGGCCTCAGCCTGCGCGACGAAACCCTGGCGATCCGCATGCAGGCCGATCTGCGCGTGGCCGGCGTGCGGGTGCGCGCGCCGGTGCCGCTGACCGGCACCCTCGCCGCGCCCCGGCTGGAAATGGCCGGGCTGACCGAGGGCGCGCTGGGGAGCGTGCTGGGCGCCCCGCCGCCAACGCAGCAGGCCATGCCGGATTGCGCGACGACGCTGCGCCTGGCGCGAGGCGGGCGCGAAGGGCCGGTGCCCCAGGCCGCGCCGCCACCGCCGGCTGGCGGGCAGCCGGCGCTGAATGACCTGCTGCGGGGGTTGCTGCGGCGTTAAGAGGCCTTCGGCGAAACAAAAAGCGGCCTCCGGCGGCTGGGGCCGAGAGGCCCCAGACCCCAGCACCGCGCGGCCTTGCAAGGTCGGCGCCAAGGATCGGGGTCTGGGGCCCCGGCCCCAGCCGCCGGAGGCTCTTTTTCCCGCAACACCCAAGCCCGGTCAGCGCCCTCAATCCACGCTGGCGCCAGAGGCGCGCACCACGGGGGCCCAGCGGGCCGTCTCATCGGCCATGAAGCGGGCGAAATCGGCGCGGCTCGCCGAGGGGCGGGGCAGGCTGCCGCCGGCGGAGAGGCGCGCCTGCAATTCGGGCTCGGCCAGGGCCGCGACCGTCTCGCGGTGCAGGCGTTCCAGAATGGGCTCGGGCGTCTGCGCCGGGGCCACCACGCCGAACCAGCCGGTGGAGACGATATCCACGCCGCCCTCGCGCAGGGTGGGCACATCGGGGAAGGCGGGAATGCGTTCGGTGCCCGTCGCCGCGATGGCGCGCACGCGGCCCGCGCGGGCCAGTTCCGCCACGGCGCTGACGGATTGGAACAGCACCTGGATGCGGTTCTCGATCAGATCCGTGTTCATCTGCCCGCCCGCATTGTAGGGAATATGCGTCATCTCGACGCCCGTGGCCTGGGAGAATTGCGCGCCCGCCAGATGCTGCGAGGAGCCCGCGCCGACCGAGCCAAAATTGATCTGCCCCGGCCGCGCCCGGGCATAGGCCACGAATTCGCGCAGATTGGTCACCGGCAGGCTGGGCGGAATCACCATCAGATTGGGCACCACCGCCATCAGGCTGATCGGCGCGAAATCCGCCACGGGGTCAAAGGGCAGGTTGCGATAGAGGGTGCGGTTCACCGCATGGCTGGCGATGCTGGCCAGGCCCAGCACATAGCCATCCGGCGCGGCGCGGGCGACGACCGTCATGCCGATATTGGTGCCCGCCCCCGGCCGGTTCTCGATGAGGATCTGCTGGCCAATCCGCGCGGCCACGCGCTCCATCACCAGCCGCGCCGTCACATCGCCCGCCCCGCCGGCCGGGCCGGGCACGATGAAGCGGACGGGACCGCGCGCGGGCCAGGCTTCCTGCGCCTCAGCCGCCAGCGGCAGCAGGGGGGTGGCGAGCATGAGGCGGCGGGAGAGGGGCATGGCGGGACTCCGATGACCGGCCCGCAATAGGCGGCGCCTCGCCCCCCCGCAAGCGCGTCTTGTGCCCAGGGCCGCGCGGCGCGAGACTCGCTCCGGGCATGAATGGGGTGATGGCGATGCGCGATGTTCTGGGCTGGCGGAAGAAATTCGGCGTGATGGGTCCCTCCACCAACACGGTGGTGCAGCCGGATTTCGACATGATGCGCCCGGCCGGGATCACCGCCCATTACAGCCGCATCTTCACCCCCGATTCCGACGCCGTCAGCAACGAGACCTTCCGCGCCGGAGCCGAGCTGATCGGCGCGAATACGCTGGATGCCGTGCGCAGCGTGATGACCTGCAAGCCCGACTACCTGGTGATGGGCATGAGCGCCGTGACCTTCTTCGATGGCGCCACCGGTGCGGACCGCTTCGTGAAGAGCGTGGAGGAGGTGAGCGGCCTCAAGCTCTCCGTCGGCTCGCATTCCTGCCACGCGGCACTCCAGGCCTATGGCGGGGTGAAGCGGCTCGCGATCCTCTCGCCCTATTGGCCCAGCATGAACAGCGAAGTGATCCGATATTTCGGCGATATGGGCTACACCACCGTGCGCGACCGCGCGCTGCAATGCCGCCGCTGGACCGCCATCGCCGAAGTCACGCCGGCCGAACTGGTGCCGGTGCTGCGGGAGCTGGATGGCGATGACGTGGACGCCATCGTGCAGGTGGGCACGAACCTCTCCATGGTGCGCCTCGCCGCCGCGGCCGAGATGTGGCTAGGCAAGCCCGTCATCGCCATCAACACGGCCACCTGGTGGCATGCGCTGCGCGCCAATGGCATCACCGAGAAGATGGACGGCTTCGGCCGGCTGATGGCGGAGTTCTGAACATGCAATTCCAGGACATCAAGGCGCCGACGCCGACCGAGGAAAGCCTGGCCGCCGAGGCCGCAGCCATCATGGCGTGGCTCGATGCGGGCGAGCGCGCGAAGGCCGTGGCGCAATGGGATGCGGCGCGCCGCGCCTATGACACCTGGTCCGCCCTGGTGCATCTGCGCTTCGCGCAGGACACGACCAACGAGGAAGCCAAGGCGGCGCGGGAATACGCCGACAAGCTCTCGCCCGTCGCCACCGGGCATGAGGTGGCGATCAAGCGCCGGCTCCTGGCCGACCCCGACCGCGCTTCCGTCGAGGCGCTGGTCGGCGCCCATGTGCTGCGGCTCTGGGAGACGGACATCACCACCTTCGATCCCATCATCGCCGGTGATCTGGAGGAGGAGTCGAAACTCTCCGCGCGTTACACGGCGCTGCTGGCCTCGGCGAAGATCGAGCTGGACGGGAAAGTGCTGAACCTCTCCGGCCTCGCCCCCTATGCGGAACATGCCGACCGCGCCATGCGCCACGCGGCCGAAGCCGCGCGCTGGGCGTTCTTCGAGAAGAATGGCGCGGAGCTGGACGAGATCTACGACGCGCTGGTGAAGCTGCGCCATGGCATGGCGGTCAAGCTGGGCGATGCGAATTTTATCCCGCTCGCCTATCGCCGCATGCGGCGCGTGGATTACGACGCGGCGGATGTGGCGCGCTATCGCGACCAGGTGGCCGAGCATGTGGTGCCGCTGGTGGCGAAGCTGCTGGAGGCCCGCCGCGCCGAATTCGGCTGGGACCGGCTGCGCTACTGGGATGAGGCGCTGATTGACCCGCAGGGCAATCCCGCGCCGATCGGCGACCACGACACGCTGGTCACCGCCGCGCAGGAGATGTTCGACCGGATGGACCCGCGGCTCGGCGAATTCTACCGGCTGATGCAGGCGGGCGGCTTCCTCGATCTGAAGAACCGGCCGGGCAAGGCGGGGGGCGGCTTCTGCACCTCCTTCCCCACCGAGGGCGTGCCCTTCATCTTCGCGAATTTCAACGGC
>JAIYDS010000003.1 GCA_027487385.1 Acetobacteraceae bacterium
CTATTACCTCCGTGGCCGCACCGGCAAGTCGGCTCGCATCGCCGAGAAGCTTGGCCTGCGTGCGCCCGCCGGCGCCGCTGCCAAGGAAGCCGCCGAGGGCTGAGGCCGCCCGCCGGGGGCCTTCGCCCCCGGCCCGATGCCTGCGGAGGGCCGGTCGGGCCCTCCGCCAGACTGCCGCTTTGTAGAGGGAGAGATCGCCAATGAGCGATGGAAAGCCGCGCACGCTGTTCGACAAAATCTGGGCCGCCCATGTGGTCGAGACACTGCCGGACGGTACGGCCCTCCTCTACATCGACCTGCACCTCACCCATGAGGTGACGACGCCGCAGGCCTTCGAGGGCCTGCGCCTGGCCGGCCGCAAGATCCGCCGCCCCGACCTCACGCTCGGCGTGATCGACCACAACATCGCCACCGACGCCTCGCGCTACACGGGCATCGTGGATGATGAGAGCCGCCTGCAGGTCGAGACGCTGGAGAAGAACGCGGCCGAATTCGGCATGCCGCTCATCCCGCTGCTCGACAAGCGCCAGGGCATCGTCCACGTCATCGGGCCAGAGCTGGGCCGCTCGCTGCCGGGCATGACGATCGTTTGCGGTGACAGCCACACCTCCACGCATGGCGCCATGGGCGCGCTCGCCTTCGGCATCGGCACCTCCGAGGTGGAGCATGTGCTGGCGACGCAGACGCTGCTGCAGAAGCCGGCCAAGAACATGCAGGTGCTGGTCGAGGGCAATCTCGCCATCGGCTGCTCGGGCAAGGACATCACGCTCGCCATCATCGGCAAGATCGGCACGGCGGGCGGTACCGGCCATGTCATCGAGTATTGCGGCGACACCATCCGCGCGCTCGACATGGCGGGCCGCATGACCGTCTCCAACATGGCGATCGAAGGCGGCGCGCGCGCCGGGCTGATCGCGCCGGACGAAACCACTTTCGACTATATCCGCGGCCGCCCCATGGCGCCAAAGGGCGAGGCGCTGGCGCGCGCCATGGAATATTGGCGCAGCCTGCCGACCGATGCCGGCGCGCATTACGACCGCGTGGTGAAGCTCAACGCGCATGAGATCGCGCCACAGGTCACCTGGGGCACGAGCCCCGAGGATGTGCTGCCCATCACCGGCATCGTGCCCAACCCCGAGGAAGCCGCGGATGAGGCGCGCCGCGCCCAGCTGCGCCGTATGGTCGAGTATATGGGCCTGACGCCCGGCCAGAAGCTGACGGATCTCAAGATTGACGTGGCCTTCATCGGCAGCTGCACCAACAGCCGCATCGAGGATATCCGCGCCGCCGCCGCCATCGCCAAGGGCCGCAAGGTGGCCGATGGCGTGCGCGCCATGGTGGTGCCGGGCTCCGGCCTGGTGAAGGCGCAGGCCGAGGAGGAAGGGCTGGACCGCATCCTCCAGGAAGCGGGCTTCGAATGGCGCGAGGCGGGCTGCTCGATGTGCCTCGGCATGAACCCGGACAAGCTGAAGCCCGGCCAGCGCAGCGCCAGCACCAGCAACCGCAATTTCGAAGGGCGCCAAGGGCCTGGAGGCCGCACGCATCTGCTCTCGCCCGCCATGGCGGCGGCGGCGGCGATCGCGGGCCACCTGACCGATGTGCGCGATTGGCAGCCGGCAGGGAGCCTCTGAGATGCAAGCCTTCACCACCCTCACCGGCATTGCCGCACCGCTGCCCAAGGCGAATGTGGACACCGACCAGATCATCCCCGCACGCTTCCTGAAATCCATCGCGCGCACGGGCTTCGGCAAGAACCTTTTCGCCAATTTCCGCTACAATGCGGATGGCTCGGAACAGCCGGATTTCGTGCTGAACCAGGAACCTTACCGCAAGGCCGAAATCCTGATCGCCTTCGAGAATTTCGGCTGCGGCTCTTCCCGCGAGCATGCGCCCTGGGCGCTCCTGGATTTCGGCATACGCTGCGTCATCGCGCCGGATTTCGCCGACATCTTCCACAATAACAGCTTCAAGAACGGCCTGCTGCCCATCCGCCTGCCGCGCGAAATCTGCGAGAAGCTGATGGAGGACGCCAAGCTCGGCGGCAATGCGCGCATCACGGTGGATCTGGAGCGCAACGTCGTCGTCCGCCCGAATGGCGAGGAAATCCCCTTCGCCATTGATCCCTTCCGCCGCCACTGCCTGCTGAACGGCCTGGATGACATCGGGCAGACCATGCAGCACACCGGCTCCATCGACAGCTACGAGAGCAAGCAGCGCAACGCCCAGCCCTGGCTGCATGGCGCGGAGAACCAACTGTGATCGCCAACAAGAAGCTCCTTGTCCTGCCGGGTGACGGCATCGGCCCCGAGGTGATGCACGAGGTCCGCCGCGTCATCGATTGGATGGAGCAGCGCCGCATGGTGCGCTTCGAGATCGGCGAGGGCCTGGTCGGCGGTGCGGCGATCGATGCCGAGGGCGTCCCCTGCCCCGACCGCACGCTGAATGCCGCGCGTGACGCCGATGCGGTGCTCTTCGGCAGCGTCGGCGGCCCGAAATGGGACAAGCTGCCCTTCGAGCAACGGCCGGAACTTGGCATCCTGCGGCTGCGCAAGGAGCTCGGGCTCTTTGCCAATCTGCGCCCGGCCATTGTGCTGGATCCGCTTGTGGATGCCTCCTCGCTCAAGCCCGATGTGGTGCGCGGTCTCGACATCATGATCGTGCGTGAGAGCACGGGCGGCATCTATTTCGGCGAACCGCGCGGCATCCACACGGATGCGAATGGCAAGCGCGTCGGCATTGATACCGAGGTCTATTCGGAGGACGAGATCGCCCGCGCCGCGCGCGTCGCCTTCGACCTTGCCCGCAAGCGCCGCCACAAGGTGACCAGCACCGAGAAGGCGAATGTCATGCAGTCCGGCCGCCTCTGGCGCGCCGTGGTGAGCGAGGTGCACGCCGCCGAATTCCCGGACGTGCAGCTGGAGCACATGTATGCGGACAATGCCGCCATGCAGCTCTGCTCCCGCCCGAAGCAGTTCGACGTGATCCTGGCGTCGAACCTCTTCGGCGATGTGCTGAGCGACCTGGCGGCGGCGCTGACGGGCTCCTTGGGCATGCTGCCCTCCGCCACGCTGGGCGCGGTGCAGCCGGATGGCCGCCGCCATGCGCTGTATGAGCCGATCCATGGCTCGGCGCCCGACATCGCGGGCAAGGGCATCGCCAATCCTTCGGCGCAGATCCTCTCCTTCGCCATGCTGCTGCGCTGGTCTTTCGGCATGGAGGAGCAGGCGCGGCTCGTCGAACAGGCGGTGGAGCGCGTGCTCGCCGGCGGGCTTCGCACGGCCGACATCATGCAGCCCGGCATGGCGCGCATCAGCTGCTCCGTGATGGGTGAGAGCGTGGTGCGGGAGTTGAACAAGCTCGCCGCGTGATGCGCGCTTTGTGCATGGCCGCCTCCATGCAACGCGTGCAAACAACGTCATAAAGCTGTCGTCCGGGGGGTTGCGCGGCATGGCCGCGAAGGGTATCTCCCCGCCCACGGCAAGCACCCGTAGCTCAATGGATAGAGCACCAGACTACGAATCTGGGGGTTGGAGGTTCGAGTCCTTCCGGGTGCGCCACTTCCGCAAAAACTGATGCTTCGACGCGGCGCGCCTCTTGCGCGCGCCATCCACGCTGCGCTATCCCCGCCATGCATCAAGAGTTGGGCCGGCGCCCAACGCCAACCTGCCTTCCCGGGCAAGGTGGCGCTCTCCGTGAGGGGAGGATGTGGCCGGTCCCGGCAATGATACGGGTCTTCCACGCCAAGCGCCGTCCCTCGACACGAGGAGAAGCGCATGTTGTCCGCCCCGCACGATCTGTCCCCCTGCCTCCGCCCCGGCGATGAGGTCACGTATCTGGGCGGAAGGCCCTGGGAGGACCGCACAGGCCGTTCACGCTGGGCGGAGTTCTACCTGGTGCTGCATCGCGCCGGAGGCGCGTGGACGCACGTCTCTCGCGCCGGAGGCGCATGGACGCATCTCTATCGCGTGGCGCCGGGGGCGAGGCTTGAGCTTGTCCTGGTGCGCGCATTGGACGGGGATGCCCGCGCGGAATTGCGAGAATACTTCTTCTCGGGCGGCAGAGCCCGCTGAGGGTGCCCGCCCCCCCCCACAGCAAGAAGCGCCAAAGGATTGGGGTCTGGGGCCTTTCGGCCCCAGCCGCCGGAGGCCTCTTCAATCCCGCAGCAAACGCGCGATCGAGATGAAATAGAACAGCACCGACAGCCCCGCGAGCGCCGCCAGGATGGCCCAGTTCCGCGCCTTCCGACGGCGCTCGAAAATCGCCTTCTCTTCGGGGGTCATGCGAGGATCAGCCGGTCCAGCGCCAGCGCGCCGAAGAGGAGGAACAGATAGGAGATGCTGTATTTGAAGCAGCGCTTCGCCGGCATGTCCTTGGTGAGCGAGACGCCCGCCTCATCCTGCGAGTCGCGCCAGGTGAGCCAGGCGTGGCGCAGGAAATTCGCGCCCAGCAGCGCGGCCAACAGGCCATAGACCCAGGTGTTGAAGCCCATCAGCCAGGGCGCGAGCGTGAGAGGCACCAGAAGGATGGTGTAGATCACCACCTGCCGGCGCGTCTCGCGCGCGCCATGCGTCACAGGCAGCATGGGGACGCCCGCGCGCTCGTAATCCTGGTGCGCCCAGAGCGACAGCGCCCAGAAATGCGGCGGCGTCCACATGAAGATGATGGCGAAGAGAACCAGGGGCAGCGGCTCGATGCTGCCGGTGACCGCGATCCAGCCGATCAGCGGCGGAAAGGCACCCGCCGCGCCGCCGATCACGATGTTCTGCGGCGTGCGGCGCTTCAGCCACATGGTGTAGATGACGACGTAGAAGAAGATCGAGAAGGCCAGCACACCGGCCGCCAGCCAATTGGTGGCAAGCCCCATCAGCGCCACCGAGCCCACGGCCAGCACCACGCCATAGGTCAGCGCCGCATCGGCGCTGATACGCCCGGTCGGGATGGGGCGCTTGATCGTGCGGCGCATCACGGAATCGATGTCACGGTCGTACCACATGTTCATCGCCCCCGCGGCGCCCGCCGCGATGGTGATGCAGAGAATGGCGGTCACGGCGAGGACGGGATGCAGCGTTCCGGGCGCCACCAGCAGTCCGATGATGCCGGTATAGACCACGAGCGTGAGCACGCGCGGCTTGAGCAGCGTGATCCAGTCGCGCACCTCGGAGGCGCCGGCGATTTCCGATGTGGTGACGTCACTCATCGAGATTCCTCAATGGAGGGCCTTGCCCCCCGGGTCTTTTTTCGAGCTCTGCTGGGTGGGCTCTCGATGGCCCGGAGAGGCCTCAGCGTCAACCCGGATTGTGCGGAGGCGACCATGTGGGCCGGGCGTGCCAGGCCGGGAATCCTGCTAGGCTCGCTTCGCGGCGGCGCGGCCGGCCGATCGAGGAGCCCCGGTCCCGGATGATGAATGATCGCGCCCTGCGCTACTTCCTCGCGGTGGCACGGGCGGGCTCCATCCGCGGCGCGGCGGAGGCGCTGAACGTCGCCGCATCGGCTGTCAGCCGGCAGGTGGCCGAGCTCGAGGCCGGCTGCGGCATGGTGCTGCTGGAACGCCTGCCGCGCGGCGTGGCGCTGACGGAGGCGGGCCGCATCGTCGCCGACCACGCGCAGCGCCAGGCCGATGATGGCGCCCTGCTGGCGGAAAGGCTGGGCCGGCTGCGCGGCGTGCAGTCCGGCACGGTGCGCCTGTGCTGCGGCGGAGGCTTCCTGACCGATCTGGTGGACAATGCGCTCGCGGGCTTCGCACAGGCACATCCGGGCATCACCTACCGCGTGACCCTGGGCGGCACCGACCGCATCCTGGCCGCGGTGGCGGAGGGAGAGGCGGATCTCGGCCTCGCCTACAATCCGCCCGCCCATCCGGATCTCCGCTCCATGGCCAGCGCGCGGCAGCCGCTCGCTGCCCTGCTCCGCCCCGAACACCCGCGGGCCAGGCCCCGCGCGGCGCCCGCCCTGCGCGACTTTTGCGAGACCCCCTGCGCGGTGCTGCCGCCCGACCATGGCGTGCGCCGCCTGCTGGGCCGTGTCGAGGCGGATGGCGGGTTTCGCCTGCGCGTGCGGCTGGAAACCCCCTCCATCGAGTTGCAGCGGCGCTTCGTCCTCGCGGGCATGGGCGTGACCTTCCTGCCCGGCTTCGCCGCCGCCACCGAGGTGAAGGCGGGCCAGCTGCTGGCGGTGCCGCTGGCCGATGCGCTGCTCGCCCAGGCCACCACCCATCTTCTGGTCCGGGCCGGGCGGCGCCTGCCGGAGGCCGTCGAAGGCCTCGCCGCCCGGCTGGCGACGGCCCTGGAGGCGTTCCGCGCCGCGTGAATTGCCGCGTTGCCTCTTTGCGATGGCTCCGTTCTGAACTCTCGTCTTGTGGCAACGCAGAGCCGCCTCGATGCTTGCCCTCGCACCAGCGAGGAGCAGCGGCATGAAGATCACGACGGTCGGGGTGGTCGGCCTCGGGAATATGGGCCTCGGCATGGCGGGGAGGCTGGCCCGCGCCGGCTTCACCGTGCTCGGCACGGATCTCAGCGCCGCGCGGCGGGCGCCGGCCGAGGCGGCCGGCGTGCGCTTCCACGACACCCTGGCGCCCGTGCTGAACGGTGCCGAGGCCCTCGTCTTCTCCCTGCCCTATGCGCGCGATGTGGAGGCGGTGGTGACCGCGCCGGGCGGGCTGCTGGAGCGGCGGGACCGCAAGGTGGTGGTGCTCGACACCTCGACCTCCGACCCCGTGACCTCACGCCGGCTGGCCGCGCGCCTGGCCGAGGCCGGGCACGGCCTGCTGGACGCGCCCGTCAGCGGCGGGCCTGCGGGCGCTGCCGCCGGGACGATGACCATGATGATCGGCGGCAGCGCGGAGGATCTGGCCCTGGTGCAGCCTGTGGTCGCCGCCATGTCGGGCACGGCGATCCATGTCGGGCCCTCGGGCGCCGGCAATATCGCCAAGCTCGTGAACAACATGCTGGTGGCCGCGCATCTGATCACGACGGGCGAGGCGATGCGCCTCTCCGAGGCCGCGGGCCTGCCGGCCGAGGATGCGCTCAAGGTGGTGAACGCCGCCACCGGCCGCAGCGCGGTGAGCGAGCTGATGGTGCCGCGCTGGGTGCTCACCGAAGGCTTCGACAGCGGCTTCTCGGCCGGGCTGATGCGCAAGGATGTCGGCCTCGCCGCCGCCTTGGCCGAGGCCACCGGCACGCGCCTGCCGCTCTCCGAGGCGGTGGCCCGAATCTGGGCCGAGACGCGGGACCGCATCGCCGATGCCGAGGACTTCACCCGCATGGCGGATCACCGGATGGAGAGGGAATACTGAAATGGCCGACA
Source organism: Acetobacteraceae bacterium (assembly GCA_027487385.1). Taxonomy (GTDB): domain Bacteria; phylum Pseudomonadota; class Alphaproteobacteria; order Acetobacterales; family Acetobacteraceae; genus Roseococcus. The sequence goes on from JAIYDS010000003.1 coordinate 7,303, forward strand.
GCACCACGCGCATTTCGGAATTGCTGGGCGCCCTGCTGCCGGGCGGCCGCGTCGGCAGCCTGGTCGCGGGCGAGATCCTGCCCGGCACGGGCGCGGCGCTGGAATTGGTGAACCCGGCGGATGGCCGGGTCTTCCTCACCTATGCCGATGCCGGCGCCCCGGTGGTGGAGGCCGCGATGGCCGCCGCGCGCGCGGGCCAGCGCGCCTGGTGGGGCATGGCGGCCTCCGCCCGCGGCCGCGCCATGTGGGAGGTGGCGCGGCTGGTCCGCGCCGAGGCCGCGCTGCTGGCGGAGCTGGAAACGCTCTCCGCCGGCAAGCCGATCCGCGACACGACGGGCGAGGTCACCAAGGTCGCGGAGATGTTCGAATACTATGCCGGCTGGTGCGACAAGCTGCATGGCGAGGTGATCCCCGTCCCCACCAGCCATCTGAACTACACGCGGCCCGAGCCCTTCGGCACGGTGGTGCAGATCACGCCCTGGAACGCGCCGATCTTCACGGCCGGCTGGCAGATCGCGCCCGCCATCTGCGCGGGCAATGCGGCGGTGCTGAAGCCCTCGGAGCTCACGCCGCTCACCTCGCTCGCGCTCGGTGCGATCTGTGACCGGGCGGGGCTGCCACGCGGCCTGGTCTCGGTGCTGGCAGGGACGGGGCTGACGACGGGTGCCGCGGCGGTCGCGCATCGTGAGACGCGGCTCGTGGTCTTCGTGGGCTCCGCCGCCAGTGGCGCGGCCATCGCCGCCCAGGCGGCGCGCAACATCGTGCCCTGCATCCTCGAACTCGGCGGCAAATCGGCCAATATCGTCTTCGAGGATGCCGATCTCGACCGCGCGCTGCTCGGCGCGCAGGCGGCGATCTTCAGCGGCGCGGGGCAGAGCTGCGTCGCCGGATCGCGCCTGCTGGTGCAGCGGGACGTGCGGGACCGTTTCCTGGAGCGGCTGGCCCGCGCCGCCGGGCGCATCCCGGTGGGGGCGCCGACCGATCCCGCCACGCAGATCGGCCCCATCAACAACCGCCGCCAGCTGGAGCGCATCACGCGCATGGTGGGCGCGGCGCAGGCGGCGGGGGCGCGGCTCGCCGCCGGCGGCGGCTGCCCGGAGGCGCTGCGCGGGACGGGCGGCTTCTACTACGCGCCGACCATCCTGGACGGTGTTCCACCCGCGGCGGAAATCGCGCTGGAGGAGGTGTTCGGCCCCGTCCTCGCCGCGCTGACCTTCGAGACGGAGGAGGAGGCGATCGCGCTGGCCAATGCCACGCCCTATGGCCTGGCGGGCGCGGTCTGGACGCGGGATGTCGGGCGCGCGCATCGCGTGGCGGCGCAGGTGCGGGCCGGCACCTTCTGGATCAATGGCTACAAGACGATCAGCGTGATGTCGCCCTTCGGCGGCTTCGGCCAGAGCGGCTTCGGCCGCTCCTCCGGGCGGGAGGCGCTGATGGCCTATACGCAGACCAAGAGCGTCTGGACCGAGACGGCGGCCGATCCCGCCGCGCCCTTCGGTTATGGCGACAAGGGCTGAGCCGCCCGCCAGCCCCAAAACAAGAAACCCTGCCAGCGTGCTGGCAGGGTTTCGTCGTTTCAGGCCTGATGGACCGAGGGGGCCGAAGCCCCCTCGCCCGGATCACCGGATCTTCGGCAGCTCGTCGAAGCTGTGGAAGGGCGGCGGGCTGCTGATCTGCCATTCCAGCGTCGTCGCACCCTCACCCCAGTAATTCGCCGGGACGGTCGCACCGCGCTTGAAGGTCACGTACATGACATAGAAGAAGAAAAGGAAGCCCGCGACCGAGATATAGGCGCCCATCGAGGCAATGAAGTTCCAGCCCCAAAAAGCGTCAGGATAATCGGGGTAGCGGCGCGGCATGCCCTGGTTGCCCAGGAAGTGCATCGGGAAGAAGGTCAGGTTCACGCCGACGAAGGTGAGCCAGAAATGGATCTTGCCCAGCTTCTCCGGGTACTGGCGGCCCGACATCTTGCCGATCCAGTAGTAGATGCCGGCATAGATGCCGAAGACGGCGCCCAGGCTCAGCACGTAGTGGAAATGCGCCACCACGTAGTAGGTGTTGTGCAGGATCTGCGTGATGCCGGCATTGGCCAGGACCACGCCCGTCACGCCACCCATGGTGAAGAGGAAGATGAAGCCGATGGCGAAAAGCATCGGCGTGTCGAAGCGCATGGAGCCGCCCCACATGGTCGCGATCCAGGAGAAGATCTTCACACCCGTCGGCACGGCGATGACCATGGTCGCCGCCATGAAGTACGCCCGCGTGTCCACATCCATGCCGGAGGTGTACATGTGGTGCGCCCAGACCACGAAGCCGACCACGCCGATAGCGACCATGGCATAGGCCATGCCGAGGTAGCCGAAGACCGGCTTCTTCGAGAAGGTCGAGATCACGTGGCTGATGATGCCGAAGGCCGGCAGGATCATGATGTACACTTCGGGGTGGCCGAAGAACCAGAAGAGGTGCTGGAACAGCACCGGGTCACCACCGCCGGCCGGGTCGAAGAAGGCCGTGCCGAAGTTGCGGTCCGTGATCAGCATGGTGATCGCGCCACCCAGCACCGGCACCGCCAGCAGCAGCAGGAAGGCGGTGACGAGCATGGACCAGACGAAGAGCGGCATCTTGTGCAGCGTCATGCCCGGGGCGCGCATGTTGAAGATGGTGGTGATGAAGTTGGCCGCACCGAGGATCGAGGAGGCGCCGGCCAGGTGCAGGGCGAAGAGCGCCATGTCCATGGCGGGGCCCGACTGGTAGGTGTCATCCGAGAGCGGCGGGTAGATCGTCCAGCCCGCGCCCGCGCCACCGCCCACGAAGAGCGAGCCGCCCAGCAGCAGGAAGGCCGGCACCAGCAGCCAGAAGGAGATGTTGTTCAGGCGCGGGAAGGCCATGTCCGGCGCACCGATCATGATCGGCACGAACCAGTTGCCGAAGCCGCCGATCAGCGCGGGCATGATCACGAAGAACACCATGATCAGCCCGTGGGCGGAGACATAGGCGTTCCACATCTGGCCATCGGCGAAGATCTGCAGGCCAGGGTGCTGCAGCTCCATGCGCATCAGCACGGAAAGCCCGATGCCGATGATCGCCGCAAAGAGCGAGAAGATGATGTAGAGCGTGCCGATATCCTTGTGATTGGTGCTGAACAGCCACCGATTCACGAAGTTCGGCTTGTGGTCGTCATGCCCATGCGCGTCTGCGTATGCCATGTCCCGGGTGCCTTTCCTTGACCTTGCGCGGGCTGCGTTACTGACGCGCCGCTGCGATTCGAATGGTGTCGTTTTCGGTGGCCGCAAGGGCGGGCGCGGCCGGAGCGTCCTCGCGGGCGAAGCGTGTGCGGGCGCTGGCCACCCAGGCGTCGAACTCGGCCTGCGGCACCGCCTTCACGACGATCGGCATGAACCAGTGGTTCACCCCGCAGATCTGGTTGCACTGCCCGTAGAAGGTGCCCACGCGGTCGGCGCGCATCCAGGTCTCCAGCGTGCGGCCGGGGATGGTGTAGCGCTGCACGCCCAGGCTCGGGACGAAGAAGCTGTGGATCACGTCCACGCCCTGGGTCATGACGCGGATCGTGCGGCCGACGGGGACCACCAGGGGCTCATCCACTTCCAGGCTGCGCATCTGGCCGGGGCGGATGTCCTCATCCTGGATCGGGCGGCTGTCAAAGGCGAAATTGCCATGATCGGGGAACCGGTAGTTCCAGTACCACTGATGGCCGGTGACGTTGATCGTCAGATCGGCGTCACGGGCGCGGTCCTGGTAATAGATCAGCCGGAAGGAGGGCACGGCGATCACCAGGAGGATCAGCACCGGGATCACCGTCCAGGCGATTTCCAGCCCGGTGTGGTGGCTGGTCTGCGAGGGGACGGGGTTCGCCTTTTCATTGTAGCGCCACATCACCCAGGCCAGCAGGATGGCGACGAAGATCGTGATCGCCACCATCAGCCAGAAGACCAGCTCGTTGAAGCTGGAGATGGCGTCCTTGATGGGACCGCCCGATTCCTGGAGCCCCATGCCCCAGGGCGCGGGAGCGCCCACCATGGGAGCCTGGCTTTGCGCGAGGGCCATGCCACCCGCCGCCACCAGTCCCAGCATTGCCATTCCGAAGATTCGTCCGATACGCCCGATCACGCGCCGCACCTTGCCCCAAAACCTGAAGCGACAGCCCGGGGCCATCGCCCGGTGACCCCATCGGCCACCTGCCGACGCAGCATGGCATGCCCTCTTGAAGGGGCCGGCCCGGCGCCGCGGCCGGACCATAGGCGGCGGGCGAAAACGCCACAAGCCTCGCGGCGGTGCAGCATGGGGATTTTTGGAGCGAGCCTCAGTTTGGTGAAGACGCCTGGCGTCTCATCGTGATGGCTGAGGCGCCACCTCGTCTCGCGCGCGCAAAGGTGACCGTTCCTTCCAAGGTGTCAGGCGCCACATAACTCAGGTCAACCGCACTTGCAGCGCTTGTGACAAGCCGAACCGCGGTACCGCTGATTTCTATTTCAACCGGTGCGCCGGACCAACGCCCCGTTCCACGGGACCCCGAAGCTTCGACCGAGGCGACGACCAAGGTGCGTCTGCTGTTCCCGCTGTAGGCGACGAGTTCGCCCGTCCAGCTGCCGATCAGCCAATGCGCCTGCCCAGGCACGACTGCGGGTGTCGTCACTGCTGTTCGCGGCGTTTCGCCCTGGGGGCCGCTCGCGCAGGCTGCCAAAGCGGTCAGAACGACCAACCCCAAGGCCAGTCGTCGGATGTTCGACATCACGCATGCTCTCCGCTTGCCAAGGAATGCATGCAAGCAGCAACATCATTCTCATTCAAGAATAATCTTGATCCCGCAAGCAGCGGCTAGCCGCCCTCGATGATCTCGCTCTCGCCGCCCTCGGCCACATGGTCCACCATGTCCGTCAGCATGGAGCGGATATGCGGGTCCCCCACCATGTAAAAGACCTGCCGCCCGCGCCGGTCCGCCATCAGGAGTCGCGCCGCGCGCAACAGCCGAAGGTGGTGCGACACCAGGCTCGGCGAGATGGAGAGCATCTCCGCCGTCGCGCCGACCGAAACCGGCTGGTCCAGGCAGGCCAGGATGATCTTGAGGCGCGTGGGGTCGCTCATCAGGCGGAACATCTCCGCCAGCTCCATGACCTCATCTTCGTTGATGCGGACGCCCGTTGCCATTCGGGCAGCTTCGGCCTTGTCGGCGCGGGATACAAGCCTTGTTGCGCGGCAGCACCAAGCGAGGCCGCCAGAGACCGAACCTTGACGTGCGCCGCGCCAGGGGCAAGTAGATGGAGACAAGTCGCTGAATTCATTGGAGGATTGAATAGATGAATACCTATTCAGCCATCGCTCGCCGAAGCCTCCTGGCGCTGCCGGCCCTGGGTGGTTCGGCGATGGCCCAGACGGCCGGCCGCCCCACGGCGCTCGCCACCATCGGCATGGTCGGTGATCTCGTGCGCGGCGTGGGCGGCCTGGCCATCACCACCGAGACCCTGATCGGCGAAGGCGTGGACCCGCATCTGTTCCGCCCCACGCGCAATGACATCGCCCGAATCCTGCGGGCCGATGCCCTGTTCTTCAACGGCCACCGCCTGGAAGGCCGCATGCATGACGTGCTGGACCGCGCCGCAGCGCAAGGGAAGCCGGCGCTGGCCGTGGCCGAATCCGTCCCGCGCTCCCGCCTGCGGCAGAATGACGACTATCCCGACGCGGCCGACCCGCATCTCTGGATGGACCCCGCCCTCTGGGCCGAGACCCTGCCCGCCATCGCCGCCACACTGGGCCGCCTGCCCCGTCTGAACCGCGACCTGGCGGCCGGCGTCGCCGAAACGCGGCACATGCTGACGCGGCTGGATGCCTATGCGCGGGACGTCCTGGCCCCCATCCCGGCCGAGCGCCGCGTGCTGGTGACGGCGCATGACGCCTTCGCCTATTTCGGCCTGCGCTATCAGTTCCAGCTCGAATCCATCCAGGGCCTCTCCACCGAAGCGGAGGCCAGCCTCGCCCGCATCGAATCCATGGTGCGGCTGATCGTCGAGCGGCGGCTGCCCGCCCTCTTCACCGAGAGCTCCGTGCCGGATCGCGCGGTGCGCGCGCTGATGGAGGGGGTGGCTGCGCGCGGCCACCAGATCCGGCTGGGCGGCACGCTCTTCTCCGACTCCATGGGCCGGCCCGGCACCTATCGCGGCACCTATGAGGGGATGATGGACCACAACATCACCACCATCTCCCGGGCGCTGGGCGGCTCGGCGCCCGAGCGCGGCATGAACGGACGCCTGTGACCGCACCCTTCTCCGTCTCCGGGCTGAATGTCAGCTATGCCGGGCGCCCCGCGCTGCGGGATGTGACCTGGCAGGCCAGCCCGGGGCTCACCGCCATTCTCGGCCCCAATGGAGCCGGCAAATCCACGTTGCTGAAGGCGGCGCTCGGGCTGATCCCCGCCGATTCCGGCACGGCGCGTTTCTTCGGCCTGCCGCTGGAGGAAGCGCGTGCCCGCATCGCCTATCTGCCGCAGCGTGCCAGCGTGGATTGGGATTTCCCGGCCTCGGCGCTGGACATCGTTGCCATGGCGCGGCTGCCGCGCATGCGCTGGTGGGGCCCGGTGCCCCGCGCCGAGCGCGAGGCGGCGCACGCCGCCCTGGCCTCGGTCGGCCTGGCCGATTTCGCGGATCGGCAGATCGGCCGGCTCTCCGGCGGACAGCAGCAGCGCGTGTTCCTGGCCCGGGCGCTGGCCCAGGGCGCCGATCTCTTCCTGATGGACGAGCCCATGGCCGCAGTGGATGCGGTGACGGAGCAGACGATCCTCGCCGTGCTGCATGGCCTGGCCCAGGAGGGGAAGACCGTGCTGATGGTGCATCATGACCTTTCCCTCATCGCCGCGCATTTCGATGCGGTGCTGATCCTGGCCGGGCAGGTCGTGGCGACCGGGCCGGTGGCCGAGGCCTTCACCGATGACGCGATCGCCCGCGCCTTTGGCGGGCTGCCCGGCCGCTCATGATTGGGCACAACACCCTGGTCGTGCTGCTGGGCTGCGCCGCGCTGGGCGCCGCCTCCGGCGTGGTGGGCAGCTTCGCCCTGCTGCGCGGGCGGGCGCTGCTGGCGGATGCCATCGGCCATGCGGCGCTGCCGGGCGTGGTCGCCGCATCGCTGCTGATGGCGGCTTTTGGCGGGCCGGCGCGCAGCCTCGCGCCGCTGCTGCTGGGGGCGGCGCTTTCCGCCTGGCTTGGCCTGCTGGCCCTGCGGGCGCTGACGGCGAGCGGCCGCATCCGGCCCGATGCGGCCATCGGCGTGGTGCTCTCGGCCTTTTATGCGCTGGGCACGGTGGGGCTTTCCATCGCCCAGGCCATGCCGGGGGCGGCCCAGGCGGGGCTCTCGCATTTCATCCTGGGCCAGGCGGCCACCATGACGGAGGGCGATGTGCTGTTGGCCAGCGCTCTCGCACTCACCTGCATCGGCGCGGCGGCGGCGCTGTTCCAGCCGCTGCGCGCGCTCTGCTTCGACGAGGCCTTCGCCCGCAGCCAGGGCCTGCCGGTGCGCACGCTGGACCTCGCCTTGCTGGCGCTGCTGCTGGCGGTCTGCGTGGCCGGGCTGCCGGCCGTCGGGCTGCTGCTGGTGGTGGCGCTGCTGATCGTGCCCGCCGCCGCGGCGCGGCTGGTGACGCGCGGCCTGCCCGCCATGGTCACGCTCGCCGGGCTGCTGGGGGCGGCGGCTGGCGCCAGCGGCGCGCTGATCTCCACCCGCTTCGACCATATCCCGACCGGCGCGGCCGTCGTCCTGGCCGGGCTGGTCGGCTTCACCATCGCCGTGGTGTTGCAGCGCCGATGACCGATTTCCTGCGCCTCGACCTGCCCGCCCTGCTGGCCGCCATCCTGGCCGGGGGCACGTGCGGCCTGCTCGGCTCCTTCCTGGTGTTGCGGCGCGAGAGCCTTTTGGGCGACGCGCTCTCCCACGCCGTGCTGCCCGGCATCGTGGTGGGCTTTGCGCTGACGGGGCTGCGCAGCGCCGGGCCCATGCTGCTGGGGGCGCTGGGCGCCGCCCTGCTCGCGACGCTGGCCATCGGCTGGGTGAAGCGCGCCGCGCGGCTGGAAAGCGGCGCGGCCACCGGCCTGGTCTTCACCGGCTTCTTCGCGGCGGGGCTCGTGCTGCTGGAGGTGACCGGCGCGCGCAGCGCCGATTTCGATGTGGATTGCGTGCTCTTCGGCCAGCTGGAAACCCTGGTCTGGCTGGAGGCGACGGGCCTGTCTTCCCTGCTCGATCCGCTGGCGCTGGCCGGGCTGCCCCGGCAATTGGGGCTGCTGGCGGCGGTGGCGCTGGTGGCGGGGCTGGCCGTCGCCGTCTTCTGGCGCCCCTTGCAGCTCATCGCCTTTGATCCGGCCTTCGCCGCCTCGCTCGGGTTGCGGGTGGGGCGCTGGGAGATGGGGCTGAACCTGTTGATCGCGGCGGCCGCCGTCGCCGCCTTCGAGTCGGTGGGCAGCATCCTGGTCGTGGCCATGCTGGTCTGCCCGGCGGTGGCGCTGCGGCTGATGACCGACCGCTACCGCGTGCAGGTGCTGGGGGGCGCCGCGCTGGGCGCGGGGCTCGGTGCGGCGGGCGTGCTGCTGGCCGGGCCCGTGCCGGCCGCGCTCGGCCTCAGCTTTTCGCTGAACGCGGCGGGGCTGATCGGCACGCTGGCAGGGCTGGTGGTGGCGGTCAGCCTGGTGGCACGCGGCCGGCGCGTCCGCCCGGGGCCGGCTTGATTCCTAAACTTGCGGATCACGAAACGTCTGGAAAATGAGGCCTCCGGCGGCTGGGGCCGGGGCCCCAGACCCCTTTCAATTTGTCATTCTTGCCAATGACTTGACGAGTATGGATCGTCTTGAGGGAAAGGGGTCTGGGGCCTCGGCCCCAGTCGCCGGAGGCTATTTTTCTTGAGAGTCACGGCTTACGGGCCTCGCAATCAGGCCCCGCGCTGCCGCGCCGCCAGCGCCGTCACCTCATCGCGCAGGTAGCGGCTGGAGGCATCCAGCTCACCGGCCAGCCCGCGCAGCTCCCGCGCCGAGGCATCGGTCTGCGTCACATCGCCGCTCAGCGCATGGGCGCCGCCCGAGACGCCGGTGGTGGCGGCCGCCGCCTGCGCGACGCCCCGCGCGATTTCGCGCGTCGCCTCGCCCTGCTGGGCCATGCCATCGGCGATGGCGGCGGAGATGGCGTGCAACTCCTGGATGGTCTGGCCGATGCCGCCGATCGCCTGTGCGGCGCCCTCCGTCGTCGCCTGGATGGCGCTGATCTGGCTCGCGATCTCCTCGGTAGCCTTCGCGGCTTGCAGGGCCAGGCTCTTCACCTCGCCCGCCACCACGGCGAAGCCCTTGCCCGCATCGCCAGCCCGCGCCGCCTCGATCGTCGCGTTGAGCGCGAGGAGATTGGTCTGCGACGCGATGCTTTCGATCAGCCGCACCACCTCGCCGATGCGCTGCGCGCCGCTGGAGAGGCCACGCACCGTCGTGTCGGTCTGCATGGCCTGCTGCAAGGCGCGGTCGGCAATGCCGGAGGCGTCCGTCACCTGGCGCGTGATCTCGGCGATGCTACTGGCCAGTTCCTCGGCCGCCGCGGCCACCGCCTGGACATGCGCCGTCGCCTCCTCGGAGCCCGCGCCCAGCGCGCGCGCCTGGGCCGTGGCGCGCTCGGCGAGATCCGAAAGACGGGAGGCGGCGGTCAAGGTATGGGCGGCGCGCTCACCCAGCTTGTTCGAGGCTTCGGCCAGCGCGGCCTCCAGCGCGGCGGCATTTGCCAGCGCCGCCTCGCGCCGGATGAGTTCGAGGCGGCTGCGCTCCGCCTCAGCCTCGGCCCGGGCCTGCTGGGTTTCCAGGCGCGACTGGCGCAGCGTCTCGATGGCGGCGGCCATTTCGCCCAACTCGTCACGCCGGCCCAGATGCGGCACAGCGGAGTCCAGGTCCCCCTCGGTCATGCCGGCGACGCGGGTGCAGAGCTGGCCCATGGGGCGCAGCATCCCGCGGATCAGCCACCAGCCGAGCAGCCCCATGACGAGCAAAGTCGCGCCGCCCGTCAACAGCGAGTCCCGGATCAGGGCGGCCTCGGCCGCGGCCAGCACGGCGGTGGACTGCCCGACGAAGAGCAGTCCGAGCTGCCGCCCTGCGGCATCGCGGATCGGCTGATAGATGGTGATGTGGTTCTGGCCGAGGATGATGTTCTCGCCCCGATAGGTCTGCCCGCCCGTGATGGCGGCGGTGTAGGCGGGCCCGGCCGCCAGCCGCGTGCCCGTGGCGCGCGTGCCGTCGGGCCGCACCACGCTGGTGGCCACCCGCTCATCCCCCTTGAACAGGGTGGCCACGCCGCCGCCGGCGCGGGAGACCATGTCCACCACATCATTCGCGCCGTCGAAGACGCGCTCGCCCCGCGCCAGCCGCCCCTCCGGCGTCAGCCGCCAGGCCGCGCCGCCGGAGAGCTGGGCCGTGGTGGCTTCGAGCAGTTGCAGATCGCGCTCCAGCCGCTGCTCCAGCCGCGCCGTCTCGGCCGCGTGGAAGCGCTGAAACGACCAGACCTGCAGGCCGATGATGGCCAGGGCGATGGCAAAGGTCCCGGCGACGGCGATGCGCGTCGCAAGGCTCAGGGCGGGCATGCGGGGGAGGGCGTTTCTCATGCCGCCATCTTCCACCCGCCAGGCTTACCGGCGGGTAAAGGGGCGGCGGAAATTCAGGCCGGCACGGCGGCCTCCTCGTTCATCGCCATCCAGGCGGCGTCCAGCCCCTGGCCGAAGCGGCGGCACATCTCGGCGATCTCGGCCTCGGTCATGATCAGCGGCGGGGTGAAGGCGATGCGGTCGCCGATGGCGCGCACCACCAGCCCCGCCTCATGGCATTTCTGCTGCACCAGGATGCCGATCTTCTGGCTGGGGGCGAAGGGTGTGCGCGTCTTCTTGTCGGCCATCAGCTCGACGCCCGCGATCAGCCCCACGCCGCGCACATCGCCCACCAGCGGATGGTCGCGGAAGGCGGCGAGGCCATTGAGGAAGGCGGGCGCCACGCGCTTCACATGGCCCACCATGTCGCGCTCGGCGTAGATGGCGAGCGTCTCCAGCCCCACGGCGCAGGCGACGGGGTGCCCGCCATAGGTGAATCCATGGCCGAAGCTGCCATGCTTCTTGGAGCCCGCGATCAGCGCTTCCTGAATCGGCGCGGAGATCAGCGTCGCCGAAAGCGGCTGGTAGGCGGCCGTCAGCTGCTTCGCACAGGTCAGGATGTCGGGCGTGATGCCGTAGGTGTCGCAGCCCCACATGTTGCCGGTGCGGCCGAAGCCGCAGATCACCTCATCGGCGACGAAGAGGATGTCATGCTTCTTCAGGATGGGGAGGATGGCCTGGAAATAGCCCTCGGGTGGCGTGATGGCGCCGCCGCCGCCCTGCACCGGCTCGGCGAAGAAGGCGGCGATGGTGTCCGCACCCTCGCGCTCGATCAGGGCCTCCAGCTCCGCCGCCATGCGCGCGGAGAATTGCAGTTCGCTCTCGCCCGCCTCGTGGAAGCGGTAGTAGTTCGGATTGGAGACATGCAGGAAGCGGTCGCCGAGCGGCAGGTCGAAATCCGCCTGCATGTGCGGCTGGCCGGAGAGCGAGGCGGTGGCGACGGTGTTGCCGTGATAGCCGCGGATGCGGCCGATCAGCTTCTTCTTCGCCGGCTTGCCGCGCTGGTTGTTGTAATACCAGATCAGCTTGATCGCGGCGTCATTCGCCTCGCTGCCCGAGCATTGGAACAGCACATGCGTCAGGCCGGGCGGCGCCAGTTCGATGAGCTTCTCGGCCAGGCGGACGGCGGGCTCATGCCCCTTCTGGAAGAAGGTGTGGTAGTAGGGCAGCGCCAGCAATTGCTTGTAGGCCGCATCCGCCAGCCGCTTCTCCGAGAAGCCGAGCGAGGCGCACCAGAGCCCGGCCATCGCCTCGATATATTCGCGCCCCTCCGTGTCGAAGACATGCACGCCCTCGCCGCGCGCCATGAGCACCGCGCCGTGCTCATTGTGATCGGCCAGGTCGGTCTGCTGGTGGATGAAATGGGCGATGTCGGCGGCGTGCAGGGAATTGGGGCGCATGGCGGGTCTCCTTCGGTCAGGGGGAGCTTACGCCATTTGCCGCCGAGGGCGAGGCTATTCGGGCGTGATCCCGGCCGCCGCCACCACCTGCCGCCATTGACCGATTTCGGCCGAAAGCCGGGCGGTCAGCGGCGCGGGGCCGTTCAGCAGCACCTCCGCCCCACGATCGGCCATGCGGCGGCGCAGATCGCTGCCCGGCGCGCCCAGCGGCTCCAGCTCGGCCAGCATGCGCCGCACCGCCTCCGGCGCGGTGGTCCTGGCGGCGAAGAGGCCGAACCAGAAGGGCACGGCATAGCCCGGCACGGTCTCGGCCACGGTTGGCGCCTCAGGCAGCAGGGCGGAGCGGCGCTCGGTGGTGACGGCGATGATGCGTGCCGTGCCCGCCCGAACATGCTCGATGGCGATGGAGATGTCGCCCATGAAGCAGTCAATGTCGCCGGCCAGCATGGCGTTCAGCGCGATGGTCGTGCCGCGATAGGGCACGTGGAGAAGCTCCACGCCCGCGCGTTGCATCAGCAGGGCTCCGGCCAGATGCGTGGCCGAGCCGATGCCCGAGCTGCCCCAGGAGACGCGCCCCGGATTTTCCCGCGCGCGGGCCAGGAAGGCGGGCAGATCGGCCGGCCCATTGGCCCGCACGGCCAGGACCAGCGGCGATTCGCTCACCAGCGTCACCGGCAGCAGGTCGCTCAGCGGATCAAAGCCCAGCTCGCGCCGCATGGCCGGCAAGGTGGCGACGGCATTGGAGGTGATGAGGAAGCTGTGCCCATCCGTCGCGGTGGCGACATGCTGCATGCCCAGCGCCCCGCCCGCGCCGGCGCGGCTGTCATAGACCACGGGCTGGCCGAGCCGTGGCGTGAGGTAGTCCACGAAATAGCGCGCCGGGACATCCTGCGGGCCACCCGGCGCGAAGGGGCTGATCAGCCGGATGGGCCGGTTGGGCCAGGCCTGGTTCTGGGCGATCGCGGGCGCGGCGAGTGCCGCGAGAAGCCCCGCGCCGAGGATGCGGCGATGCAGCGCCATGCGTGTTTCTTCCCTGCTGCGCCCCGCCGTGTCATCCGGCGGTGGCGTGTTTCCACTCCGGCAGTCTGCGCTGCTCGATGGGCAGAAGCCAAGCGGCGTGATTGCCGCGATGCACCACCTCGACCGGCAGCAGGATCAGGCGCGGGACCGCCTCGCCTGCCAGGTGGCGCAGCGCGGCCATGGCGGCCAACGCCCCCATCTTGAAGCCATCATAATCCATGCTGGCCAGCAGCCGCCCCTCGCCCACCGCCTGGGCCGCCTCGATGGTGCCGTTGTTGCCGACCACGAGCGCCTGGCGGCCGGCGGCCTCCAGCGCATCAAGGGCGCCGAGCGCCATCAGGTCATTGGTGCAGATGACGCCATCGATGCGGGGGTGGTGGGCCAGCAGGCCGGCCATCGCCTCCCGCCCCGCGCCGCGCAGGTAGCGGCCGGGCGCCGTGCCGAGCAGGCGGATTCCCGGATGCCGGGCCAGCGTCTCGCGAAAGCCCTGGCCACGATCCCGGCTGGTCGGCGCGGTGTCCGGGCCTTCGATCAGCACGACATCGCCGCTGCCGCCCAGCGCCTCGACCATCACCTCCGCGATGCGGCGGCCCATGGCCACGTCATCGGCGCCGATGAAGGTCACGAAATCACCGGCCATGCGGTTCACGAAGCCGATGAGCGGAATGCCCGCCGCATTCGCCTCCGCCACCGGGGCTTCCAGCGCGCGGTCATCGGCCGGGGCGAAGATGATGGCATCGGGCCGCGCGGCGATCACCGCGCGCAGCAATTGCGCCTGTTCCACCGGATCATCGGGCTGCCGAGGCACATGGCGGGTGGCGCGTGCCCCCACATCGGCCGCCGCGCGCTCCACGCCCAGCAGGAAGGCGCGGTAATTCGGGTTCTCGTCATTCTTGGTGAAGCTGGCGATCCAGGCGGGCTGGGCCATGCGCTCTCCTCCCCTGGCTGCGCTTCGGCAGGCTGCACCCCGGCCGGGGTTGCGTCCAGGCGTCAGGCGGGCACCCAGCCGCCTTCGACCTGGCGCAGCGCTGGCGTCTCGCAGACGCTCGCCACGGGGATGTCGGCCGGCCAGGCCGCGGACCAGGCGCGGGTCTGGATCATCGCGACGCAGAGCCCCACCGGCCGGATCCCCGCCGCCGCCAGCAAAGCGAGGCCGGCCTGGGCCGAGGAGCCGGTCGAGATCACATCATCCACCAGCAGCACCCGCCTGCCGGCGAGGCGCGGCAGCATGCGCGGATCCAGCCACAGCCGCCGCTCGGCCGTGGTGGTGATGGAGCGCATGGGCACGCTCAGCCGCTCCTCATACCAGAGTTTCCTCGAGTAGCCGGCGGCGACCCAGTTCGGATGGCCCAGCCACTCCGCCAGCAAGGGCGCGAAGACATGGCCAAGGGTGGGCAGGCCCAGCACCATCTCCGCGCCCAGCGGCCGGGCGGCCGCCGCCATCCAGCCCACCAGCGCGTGGATCACCGGGAAACTGGCCTGGGTGGCGATCAGCCCGGCCACGCCGATCGGGCGAATGGGCAAATGCAGGAAGCGCCCATCCGGCATGGGGGCCGGGTAGCGCGCGCCGAAGGGCGGGCCGGGATCGGGCGCTTCATCGAAGCTTTGCCAGGGGTCGGTCACAGGCAAATCCCTCCCATGCGCCGGGCCTGGCGTCAAAGCTGCGCTTGACGCCCCGGCCGGCGCGGCCGATGTGATCGCAAAAGCCCCGGGAGACCGCCATGACCCTGCCCCGCCGCCTTGCCCTTGCCCTGCCCGCCTTGGCCCTTCCCGGCCTGGCCCAGGCGCAGTCGCGCCCGATCCGCGTCGTTGTTCCCTTCGCCGCCGGCGGCGCGGCCGACAGCGCCACGCGCAGCATCATGCCGCGCATGGGCGAGCGGCTGGGCACCTCCATCGTCGTGGAAAACCGCACCGGCGCCGGCGGTTCGGTGGGCGGCGGCGAGGTGGCGCGCAGCGCGCCGGACGGCCAGACGCTGCTGATGGATGCCTCCAGCCATATCGTGAACCCGAGCCTGCTGCGCGGCCTGCCCTTCGACTACGCGACGGCCTTCACGCCCATCTCGCTGGTCTGCACCTTCCCGCAGGTGCTGGCGGTGAAAGCGGACCTGCCGGCGCGCAACCTGGCCGAGTTCATCGCGCTCGCCCGCCGCCAGCCGCTGAACATCGGCACCCAGGGCAATGCCACGGCGGGGCATCTGGGCCTCGCGCAGCTCAACCGCGTGGCGGGGATCGAGACCACCCATGTTCCCTATCGCGGCGGCGCCGACGCGGCGCGGGACCTCGCGGCAGGCACGCTGGATGGCTGCTTCATCACCATGCTCTCGGCCGGGCCGATCGTGGATAGCGGGCGGGCGCGCTTCATCGCCGTCTCGGCCGCGCAGCGCGTGCCGCTCCGCCCCGATGTCCCCACCTTCGCCGAGCTCGGCACGCCGGGCATCGAGCTGAGCGAATGGGTGGCGATGTTCGCCCCCGCCGGCACGCCGGCCGCCCCCATCGCCGCGATCCACGGCGCGCTGGTCGCCACCCTGGCCGAGGCGCCGGTCCAGGCGCGCCTCGCGCAGCTCGCCGCCGTGCCGGTCGGCAATAGCCCCGAGGAATTCGCCCGCTTCGTCACCCAGGGCCGCGCGGCCATGGCCGAGCTGGTGCGCGCAGCGAATATCCGCATTGAATAGGCGCGCCCTCCTGGCGCTGGGCCTGCTCCCGGCCCCTGCCTGGGCCCAGGCCCCCGAGGTCCTGCTGCTCGCCGGCCAACCCGTGCTGGAACTGGCCCGCCACCCCACTGTCGGGCCGCGGCTGCGCTCCATGTCGGCGGGGCGCCAGCGCATCGTCAGCGATGCGCTGCGGGGCGCGGGGCCGCCGCTGACCGTCACCGACGGGCATTGGGTGCATGGCTATGGCGTGACCGAGGAGGCGCGGGTCTTCCTGGGCTTCGACACCCACACCGAATCCGTCGTGATCCTCCTGCTGCAGGGCGGGCGCCCTTCCCTCTTCATCCCGCCGCGCATGGCGCCCTGGCCGGCCGCGCTGCAACCCGCCATCCGCGATTTCGCACCCGAGATGGCGGCACAGATGCGCTTTGGTGGTTGAGCGTCATCCGCCGGGGCGGTGAGGCCGCCTCAACGCTCCAGCAGCCAGGCCCGCACCGCCGGGTCCTCGGTCAGCCCCGCCGCGCGCTGCCGGGCCGCCCGCGCCGCCTCCGCCTCGCCCAGCAGGGCCAGGACATGGGCGCGCGTCGCCCACCAGGGCTGGTAGCCCGCCAGCGGCTCGGCCATCGCCTCCAGCTCCCGCAATGCCGCATGGGCTTGCCCGGCCTCGGCCATCGCGGCCGCGCGGGCCACCAGAACGCCCGCCGTGGGCGAGAGCCGCGCCAGCAGGTCATACAGCGCGAGCAAGGCCAGCCCGCGATCCGCCCCGGTGAGGCGCGACTCGACATGGACGGATTGGATCGCCGCCTCGATCTGGAAGCGGCCGAGCGTCGCGGCGCGGGCGGCCTCCCGCACCAGGGCCTCGGCCTCCGCCACCATGGGGCGGGACCAGAGAAGCGGGTCCTGCACGGAAAGCGGCACGAAGCGACCCGCCGCATCACGCCGCGCGGGGCGCCGCGCCTCGGCATAGAGCATCAGCGCCAGCAGGCCCTTGGGCTCCGGCGCCTCCGGCAGAAGCGCCACCAGCAGCCGGGCGAGCCAGATCGCCTCGCCCACCAGGCCATGGCCGCCCTCGCCATCCGCCAACAGATCGGCCCAGCCCGTGCCATGGGCGGCGTAGATGGCGCTCATCACCGCCTCCAGCCGGGGCGGCAATTCGGCGGCGCCGGGCAGTTCGAAGCCGATCCCGGCATCGCGGATGCGAGTCTTCGCACGGACCAGGCGCTGCGACATGGCGGCCGGCGAGGTGAGGAAGCAGGCCGCGATGCGCGCCGCGTCCAGGCCCAGCACGGTCTGCAACATCAGCGGTGCCTGCGCCTCGGGTGCGATGGCCGGATGGGCGCAGACCATGAGGAGCTGCAGCCGCCGATCGGGGATCTCCGTCATCTCCGGCGCTTCTTCCAGCAGAAGGCGCAGCGTGGGCTCCGCCGCCGCGCGCACCTGGTTGTGGCGATGCGCGTGGCCGTGCTGCCGGCGGGCCGCGGTGAGGAGCCAGGCCACAGGGTTGTCCGGCACGCCCATTTCGGGCCAGCGGCGCAGGGCGGCCTGGAAGGCGTCGGAGAGCGCGTCCTCCGCCGCTGCCACATCGCGGGTGCGGGCAGCGAGGATGGCGACGAGGCGGCCATAGGCCTGGCGGGCGGCCAGGTCCGCCGCCGATGCCGCGAAAGAAAACGGGCCTCCAGCGGCCGGGGCCGAAAGGCCCCGGACCCCATTCGTGGCGTGTGAGACCTCGGTCATCCCTCGGCGGGGGGCGGCAGGACCGGGCGGATCTCCACGGAGCCCACCGCCGCGGCCGGGCTGCGCGAGGCCCATTCCAGGGCGGCGTCGAGGTCCGGCACCTCGATGGCGATAAAGCCCCCGAGCTGCTCCTTGCTGTCCACATAGGGGCCATCCTGCACATGGCGCTGCCCGTCGCGCAGGCGGAGCGTGGTGGCGAGCGTCGGCGGCTCCAGCCCATGGCCGCCGCGCATGATGCCGGCCTCCTGCATGGCGCCGATATAGCCCATCCAGGCGCCCCAATAGGCAGGCGCCTGGGCGGGGTCGTTGCGCTTCTCGAATTCGCTGGCGGGCTCGGCGAAGATCAGGGCGTATTGCATGGCGGTCTCCAACAGGCAGGAGGGATCATCCCCTCACCGCCATGAGCCGCGCCATGGGTTGTTTTCGACACCGGCCGAAAAATTAAGCGACATGGACCTGATGGATCGTGATCATCCGCATGATCTTCGGCGACCCATGCCCTTGCGTGTCAACGTAGCCCTTGTAGGCGGCGATCAACTGGCGGAAGAAGTCCCTGACCTCGCTGCCCGACAGCTTGAACTCACCGAAATTCGGCTCGAACGCATAGAGGTGCGAGCCCCAACCGCGAAACTTCCCGTTCGAGTGGTAGGCGGCGATGACATGGTTGTCGTCATCGATGGACAGCCGTGACGCGCCGAAGGACAGCACCAGCACATAATAGTTGTGGATGCCGGCGGTATGGACGAAGACGTCATTCATTTCATCCGTCAGGCTCTCGCTGTCGAGGCGAATGAAGTGCGTCGCCACGATCCGCGCGGTGCTGCCGCCCGCGGCGAAGCCTGCCGTGATCGCCCCCGCCTGGCCGGTGACCTGCACGCCGTCCTGCCGGGTCCGCGCCGCCAGATAGGCGCGCTGATCGCGCTCGGCCGCCGCCGCCCCGCCCTGGCGCAGAAACTCCAGCCGCTCCCGCGCGCTCTGCGCCTTGTAATTGCGGTGGCGGAGCAGCCAGGCGATGCTGAACCCCACGCACATCCCGTAGCTCATATCCTGCGGCGCGCGCCGGACGAGGTCCCTTTGTCGGAACTCCGCCACGCGATGGGCGGGGCAGGTCATCATCGGCGTCGCTGCGAGCGCCTGGGACATTCGCCGCGTTCCTTTATCCGGTTTCCGAAACGGTACACGGCGAAGCGAGGGGGAAGCAACCTATGTGGTGAGACGCGGACAGCGCAATTTGACAAAGAAAAAGGGGCGAGAGGTTGCCCCCTCACCCCTGTTCGGGCTTGCGCTGAAGGGCGGGCTTACGCCGCCTCCTGCTCCTCGGCCACTTCCGGCTTCGGGCCGCTGTCCAGGCCCTTGGCCGAAACATCGCGGTCCACCAGCTCGATCACGGCCATGGCAGCCGCGTCGCCATAACGGAAGCCGGCCTTGAGCACGCGGCAATAGCCGCCCTGGCGGTCCTTGTAACGCTCGGCGATGGTCGTGAAGAGCTTCTCCACCACAGCCTCATCCATCACCACGGCATAGGCCTGGCGGCGGGCATGCAGGCCACCGCGCTTCGCCAGGGTGATGATGCGCTCCACATAGGGACGCAGCTCCTTCGCCTTGGGCAGCGTGGTCGTGATCTGCTCGTGCTTCAGCAGGCTGGTCGCCATGTTGCGGAACATGGCCGCCCGATGGGTCGAGGTGACGTTCAGCTTCCGATTGGCCATACCGTGACGCATAACAAGTCTCCATCAGCGGCCTCGGCCGCAATCACCAAATCACCAAGCACCCAGAACCAGGCGCCTCAACCCGAGTATCCGGCCGCACCGCGGCCGGCGCCGCCCAACCGCCCTATTCGCCCGCGCTACAGCGGCGCGGCGAAGCCAAGGCGGCGGAGCCGCCGCCCGGCGCTTGAGGGCGGTTAAAACGGCTCTTCGATCTTCTTCGCCAGGTCCTCGATGTTCTCCGGCGGCCAGCCGATGATCGGCATGCCCAGCGAGAGGCCCATGGAGGCCAGCACTTCCTTGATCTCGTTCAGCGACTTGCGGCCGAAATTCGGCGTCCGCAGCATTTCCTGCTCGGACTTCTGCACCAAGTCGCCGATATAGACGATGTTGTCGTTCTTCAGGCAGTTCGCCGAGCGGACGGAGAGCTCGAGCTCGTCCACCTTGCGCAGCAGGTTGCGGTTGAAGGGGAGGTCGTCCTCCACCTCGTCGCGCATCTTCTCGCGCGGCTCCTCGAAGGTGACGAAGAGCGAGAGCTGGTCCTGCAGGATGCGGGCGGCCAGCGCCACGGCGTCCTCGGGGACGATGGTGCCATTGGTCTCCAGCGAGAGCACCAGGCGGTCGTAATCGGTCACCTGGCCCACGCGGGTCGGCTCGACGCGGTAGGAGACCTTGCGGACCGGCGAGTAGATCGCATCCACCGGGATCATGCCGATCGGCGCATCCTCGGCGCGGTTCATCGAGGCGGGCACATAGCCGCGGCCGACCTGGACGGTGAGCTCCATGGAGAGCTTCGCGCCGTCATCCAGCGTGCAGATCACCAGCTCGGGGTTCGCAATCTCGATATCGCCCGTCGTCTGGATCATCGCGGCGGTCACTTCGCCGGGGCCGGTCGCCGTCAGCATCAGCCGCTTGGTGGTCTCGCCATGGTAGCGGATGGCCAGCTGCTTCAGGTTCAGGATGATGTCCGTCACATCCTCGCGCGCACCGGTGAGGCTGCTGAATTCATGCAGCACGCCGTCAATCTTCACGCCCGTGACGGCGGCCCCTTGCAGCGAGGAGAGCAGGATGCGGCGCAGCGCATTGCCCAGCGTCTGCCCAAAGCCACGCTCCAGCGGCTCGGCGACCAGGGTGGCCTGGCGCAGATCGGTGCTGCCCGACTCGACCTGGAGCTTCTCGGGCTTGATCAGGGATTGCCAGTTGCGTTCGAGCAAGGGTGTTTCTCCTAGAGCAGATCAGGCCTCGGCGCGGGGCGCCGGAGGGGATGAGGATGCTCGCAAAACCAAAAATCCGCGGGTGCTGCCGTCACCGGCGCGCCCGCGGTCTCAATGCGCGAAACTCAGACGCGCCGGCGCTTGCGCGGGCGGCAGCCATTGTGCGGGATGGGCGTCACGTCGCGGATGGCGGTCACGTGGAAGCCCACGGACTGCAGCGCGCGCAGCGCGGATTCGCGTCCCGAACCGGGGCCGGAAACCATCACTTCGACGGTCTCCATGCCATGCTCGCGGGCCTTCATGCCGGCATCTTCGGCGGCCATCTGGGCGGCATAGGGCGTGCTCTTGCGGCTGCCCTTGAAGCCCTTGGCGCCGGAGGACGACCAGGCAATGGAATTGCCCTGCGCATCCGTGATGGTCACGATGGTGTTGTTGAAGGTCGCCAGAACATGCGCCACGCCGGAGCTGATGTTCTTGCGTTCCTTCTTCTTCGGGCGGGAACCGCCAGGGGTGCGGGCCATCTTACTTCGTCACCTTCTTCTTGCCGGCAATCGCCACGGCCTTGCCCTTGCGCGTGCGGGCATTGGTATGCGTGCGCTGGCCGCGAACCGGCAGGCCGCGGCGATGCCGCAGGCCGCGATAGCAGGCCATGTCCATGAGGCGCTTGATGTTCATCGCCACTTCACGCCGGAGGTCACCCTCCACGCGGTAGTCGCGGTCGATGACCTCGCGCAGCTTCACGATCTCTTCGTCGGTGAGCTGGTTCACGCGGCGCTCGGCCGGAATCCCCACCTGCTCGCAGATCGTCACGGCGTTCTGCGGGCCAATGCCATAGATATAGCGCAGCGAAATCACCACGCGCTTGTTGGTGGGGATGTTCACGCCAGCGATACGCGCCACGTTCAAGCTCCTGTGCCCCCCGAGGGGGGCCGTCCAATGGTTACCGCGGTTCCGGAACACCGGCCTTACGGCGAAAATTTTCACTCAACCGGGCCGCGAAAGCCAAAGCCGAACGCGGCCGAAGGCTGCCTCTGCGACACGCCACGCCCGTGAGAGGCGCGGAGATAGAACCAAGACTTGCCCGCCGTCAAGACGCCGGCGCAAGAATCCTCGTCAAAGCGACGGTCACCTCGGACATGTCCGCCATGCCATCCACGCTGCGCAGCTTGCCCTGCGCGGCATAATAGGGAAGCAGCGGCGCCGTCTGGCTGTGATAGGCCGCCAGGCGTGCCCCCACCGTCTCCGCCTTGTCGTCGGCGCGGCGGGTGAACTCGGTGCTGCCGCACACGTCACACACGCCGGCCACCTTGGGCTGCTTGAAGTGATCGTGATAGCCCTCGCCGCACTTGCCGCAGGTGAAGCGGCCGGAGATGCGCTCCACAAGGGCCGCGTCATCCACCTTCAGCTCGATGACATGGTCCAGGACCATGCCATTCTCGCGCAGCATCTCATCCAGCGCGGCCGCCTGGGGGGCGGTGCGCGGGAAGCCATCCAGGATGAAGCCCTTGGC
>JAIYDS010000199.1 GCA_027487385.1 Acetobacteraceae bacterium
ATGACCGTATCCCCCTCCCCCAGCGAGATGTTGGGATGCGTGTCGGCCGCGATCTTGGCGAGCGCGCTGCGCTCCTCGCCCTGGCTGCCGGTGCAGATGATCAGCAGGTCATCATCGGGAAGGCGATCCGCCTCCTCCTCGCTGATGAAATCCCGCACGCTGGAGAGATAGCCGCAATCCCGCGCCGACTGCACGGCATTGCGCAGGGAGCGGCCGAACAGCGCCACCTCGCGCCCCGCGGCCTGGCCGGCGAGCGCGATGGATTCGATGCGTGCCAGGTTGGTGGAAAAGCAGGTGACGGCGACACGGCCACGCAACCCCTTGATCAGCGCCTTCAGGTTGCGCCGCACCTCGGCCTCGCTGCCCGAATGGCCCTCGACCATGGCATTGGTGCTGTCGCAGACCATGGCCAGCACGCCCTCGGCGCCGAGACGCGCGAAGGCGGACTCGTCGGTGGGCGGGCCGATCATCGGCGTGGGGTCGAGCTTCCAGTCGCCCGTGTGCAGCACCAGCCCATGCCGGGTGCGGATGGCGAGCGCGCTGGCCTCCGGCACGGAATGCGTGACCTGGATGAACTCCAGGTCGAAGGGGCCGACCTTGTGCTTCCCCGGCAGGGTGTTGGTGATGATCTTCACATCCTGGCCGAGCCCGGCCTCGGCCAGCTTGCGGCGCAGCACATTGGTGGCGAAGGGCCCCGCGATCACCGGGCATTTCAGGCTGGGCCAGAGATGCGCGACGGCGCCGATATGGTCCTCATGCGCATGGGTGATGACGAGGGCGAGCAGATCCTCCCGCCGGTCGGCCAGCCAGCCGGGATCGGGCACCATGATCTCGACGGCCGGGTTCTCCGAGCCGCCGAAGCCGATGCCGCAATCCACCGCGAGATACTTCCCGTCGCAGC
This sequence comes from Acetobacteraceae bacterium, assembly GCA_027487385.1. Classification (GTDB taxonomy): domain Bacteria; phylum Pseudomonadota; class Alphaproteobacteria; order Acetobacterales; family Acetobacteraceae; genus Roseococcus. The sequence goes on from JAIYDS010000199.1 coordinate 902, forward strand.
GATACACGTTGAGGTTCATGCCAATCTCGCCGGTGCCACCGAGCGGGATGAAGGCGAAGTCGTCCGGTATCTGCATTGGGGGTTCTGTTGATTTCACAATAGGTCTTTTTGAGAGATGGGGCTGGGGTTGCGTTCCGCCAACAGGCGAAGGCCTTCCAACGTGATATCGGGGTCGATGCGTTCGATGAGCGTGGTGCCTTCGGCGAGCAGCGGTGCCAGGCCCCCGGTTGCGATCACCTTCATGCGGGGGAAATCCGCCTCATTGCGGATGCGGGTGACGATGCCCTCGATCATGCCCACATAGCCCCAGAAGATGCCCGATTGCATCGCCGAGACGGTGTTGCGGCCGATCGCCGATTGGGGGCGGCCGATGCCGATGCGCGGCAGGCGGGCGGCGGCGCGGTGCAGCGCCTCGATGGAGAGGTTGATGCCGGGCGCGATCACGCCGCCGAGATAGGCGCCCTTCTCATCCACCACATCGAAGGTGGTGGCGGTGCCGAGGTCAATGACGATCAGCGGGCCGCGATAATGGTGATGGGCGGCGAGCGCGTTCAGCAAACGGTCGGCGCCCACCTCCTGCGGCTGATCCACCTTGATCTCGAAGCCCCAATTGAGGACGGAGCGGGCGATCAGCGGCTCATTGCCGAACCAGTCACGGCAGAGGCGGCGCAGATTGTAGAGCGCCACCGGCACCACCGTGCCGATCACGCAGCGATTCACATCCGCGGGCTTCAGCCCGGCATAGGACATCAGCGCCAGCAGCCAGACGGCATATTCGTCGCTGGTGCGGTTCGGGTCGGTCGCGATGCGCCAACGCCCGCGCCATTCCGCGCCGTCATGCACGGCGAAGACGACATTGGTGTTGCCGGCATCAATCGCGAGAAGCATCGTGTCGTTCCATCAGCTCGCCCGCATGGAAGGCATGCAGGCGGCCGCCGGTGGCGAGCAGCAGCCCGCCATCCTCGGCGAGGCCTTCGTAGCGGCCCGAGACCGGATTGTCGCCCTGCCGCAAGGTCAGGACTGTGCCGCGTTCCGGTCCACGCTCCATCCAGGCGGCGCGGATCGGGGCGAAGCCCTCGGTCAGGCGCAGCTTGCGCCAATGGGCCAGGCGCCCGAGCAAGGTTGCCGCGAAATCCTCGGGCGGGATGGGAGCGAGGGCGGTGACCCGGCGGCCCTCCACCTCCGGCGCATGGGCGAGGTTCACGCCGATGCCAAAGACCAGATGGGCAATGCCGCCCCGCTCATCCAGCGCCGCCTCGGTCAGGATGCCGGCGAGCTTGGCGCCGCCCTCCATCAGGTCATTCGGCCATTTCAGCTCCAACGGCCGGCCCGGCGCGTGATGCAGCGCCGCCTCATGGAGCGCGACGGCGGCGAGGAGGCTGTAGCCCGCGATGTCTCGTGCCGGCCCACTCGGGCGCAGCAGGATGGAGATGTGCAGATTGCCGGCCTGGGATTGCCAGGGCCGGCCGGCCCGGCCTCGCCCCTCGGTCTGCCGACGGGCGAGGATGGCCAGGCCCGCGGGCTCGCCCCGCGCGGCAAGCTCCATCGCGAGGCTCTGGGTGCTGGGCAGGGTTTCGTGAATGCGAAGGCGGAACTCGCCCGTCACCCGATGAGCGCCGCCACCGCCTGCCGCGCCATCGCCAGCAGCGGCGCGGGGAAGAGAAAGAAGAAGAGGGTGAAGGCGCCGGTGCCGGCCAAGACCACCGAGACGCTGGTCGGCCGCGCGTCGAAGGCGGGCAAGGGCGCGTCGAAATACATCACCTTCACGATGCGCAGGTAATAATAGGCCGAGATGACGGAGGAGAGCACCGCCACCACGGCGAGCAGCCAGAAGCCGCCCTGGATGGCCGGCAGCAGGACGTAGAGCTTGGCGAAGAAGCCGGCCATGGGCGGGATGCCCGCCATGGAGAACATGAAGATCGCCATGGCCAGCGCCATGCCGGGATCACTTCGGCCCAGCCCCGCGAGATCCGCGACACCCTCGACCGCGCGGCCCTCGCGCCGCATGGCGATGAGCACGGCGAAGGCGCCGATATTCATGGCGATGTAGATGGCCAGATAGACCAGCACGCCGCGCAGCCCGCTCTCGCCGCCCACGGCCAGGCCCATCAGCACGAAGCCGATATGGCCGATGGAGGAATAGGCCATCAGCCGCTTGATGTTGCTTTGCCCGATGGCGGCGAAGGCACCCAGGATCATGGAGCCGAGCGCCGCAAGCACGATCACCTGCTGCCACTGGCCGCTCACCTCGACAAAGGGCCCGGCCAGCAGCCGCACCAGCAGCGCGACCGCGGCCACCTTGGGCGCCGAGGCGAAGAAGGCCGTCACCGGCGTGGGCGCGCCCTCATAGACATCGGGCGTCCACATGTGGAAGGGCACGGCCGCGATCTTGAAGGCCATGGCGGCGATGATGAAGACGATACCCACCACGACGCCCGCCGAGACATCCTGTGGGCTCGAAAGCGCATCCGCCAGGCGGTCGAAATTCGTGGTGCCGGCGAAGCCATAGACCAGCGAGGCGCCATAGAGCAGCAGGCCCGAGGCCAGCGCGCCCAGCACGAAATACTTGAGGCCCGCCTCCGCCGCGCGCGGATTGTCGCGGTCGAAGCTCGCCAGCACGTAGAGCGGCAGCGAGAGCAATTCGAGCCCGAGATACAGGCTCATCAGGTCATTCGCCGAGATCATCACCATCATGCCGAGCGTGGCGAAGAGGACGAGCACGGGGAATTCAAAGCGCGAGAGGCGCTGCTTCTCGTTCCAATCCAGCGCCAGCAGCAGGCCGAGCGCCGCAGCGCCCAACGCCAGCAGCTTCATGAAGGCCGAGAAGGCATCGGCCACATATTGCCCGCCAAAGGCCGTTCCCTCGCCCTGGGCCAGCACCAGCACGCCCGTCAGCAGGAAGGCGCCCAGCACCAGCATGGTGCAGGGGAAGGTCGTGTCGCGCTTGGGGATGACGCCGAAGACGAGGATCGCGAGGCCCGAGAGCGCCAGCGCCAGTTCCGGAAGGGCGAGAGTCCAGTTCATCAGAGGCCTGCCAGACGCGAGGCGGCGCTGATCGCGGATTGATGCTCCTGCACCAGCTCCGCCACCGTCACCGAGAAGAAGGAAAGGAAGGATTGCGGATAGACGCCCATCCAGAGGGTGAGCGCGATCAGCGGCGCGAAGATCGCGACTTCGCGCGGGCTGAGATCCAACAGGGATTTCAGATCCTCGCGCAGGATCCGCCCGAAGGCGACGCGGCGATAGAGCGTCAGCATATAGGCGGCGCCCAGGATCATGCCCAGCGCCGCGCCGAAGGCCACCCAGGGGTTCACCGCCCAGGCGCCGATGATGACCAGGAACTCGCCCGGGAAGCCCGCCGTACCCGGCAGCGCGACCGAGGCCATGGTGAAGAGCATGAAGATCAGGGCATAGGCCGGCATGATCTTGGCGACACCGCCATAGCGCGCGATCTCGCGGCTGTGCACGCGGTCATAGAGCACGCCGACGCAAAGGAAGAGCGCGCCGGAGACCACGCCATGCGAGAGCATGGTGAAGAGCGCGCCCTCGATGCCCTGCTGGTTGAAGGTGAAGATGCCGAGCGTGACGATGCCCATATGCGCGACCGAGCTATAGGCGATCAGCTTCTTCATGTCGGTCTGCGCCAGCGCGACCAGGCTGGTATAGACCACGGCCACGATGCTCAGCACATAGATGAAGGGCGCAAAATACTGCGAGGCCTCCGGCAGCAGCGGCAGGCTGAAGCGCAGGAAGCCATAGGCGCCCATCTTCAGCAGCACGCCGGCCAGGATGACGGAGCCTGCGGTCGGCGCTTCCACATGCGCATCCGGCAGCCAGGTGTGCACCGGCCACATCGGCACCTTCACCGCGAAGCTCGCGAAGAAGGCGAGGAAGAGCCAGACCTGCATGTTGAACGGGATGTCGAACTCCGAGAGCTCCGGGATGTTCGTCGTCCCCGCCTGGTACC
>JAIYDS010000174.1 GCA_027487385.1 Acetobacteraceae bacterium
CAGGAGGTGAAGGTCGCCACCGGCTCGCCCTTCACCTTGTAATAGGCGTCCGCCATGTGGCCGGCCGTCTGCTCGTGATGGGTGGAGATGGTCTTGATGCGGTTCTGCGCCTTGAAGGCGGCATCCATGAAGCCCGTGATGCCATGGCCGCAGAGGCCGAACAGGTAGGGCACGCCCTGCTTCGTCAGATGGTCCACGATGATGTCGGCGCCGTTCATCAGCGTCGCGCGGCTTTGGCTGTCCATGATGTTTCCTCTCGGGAGTGTCATTGTCGTTGAAATCAGGCGGCGGCCGCGGAGGGGCTGCCGAGCATGCGCGAGACCTGCAGGGCCGCGGCCTTCACGCGCGGCAGCAGCAGGGCGCGCCGTTCGGCGGCCATGCGGCTTGCGGGCGCCGAGATGCCCAGGGCCGCGCTGGGCCGGCCCGTCTGGTCGGTGATGGGGGCGGCCAGGCAGCGCAGCCCGGGCTCGATCTCTTCCGCATCGGGCGCCCAGCCCTGCTGGCGGATCTGATGCAGGGCCTCGCGCAGCGCCTCGGGTGTGGTGATGGTGGCGGGCGTGAATCCAGGCAGGCCGTGGCGGGCGATGATGGCCTCCACCTCGGCATCCGGCAGATAGGCCATCAGCAGCTTGCCCAGCGCGCTGGCATGGGCCGGGCTGCGCTTGCCGACGCGCGAATGCATGCGCACCGCATGCGTGCCCTCCACCACCTGCACCGTGACGACCTCGCCCTCATGCAGGATGCCGACATGCACGGTCTCGCCCGTCTCCTCGGCCAGAGCCTGGATGGGCGGCAGGGATTGCCAGCGCAGCTGTTCCTGGCGGACGGCGGCATTGCCCAGCGCATGCAGGGCGAGGCCCGGCACATGCCGGCCATTCGCATCTTTCGCCAGGAAGCCTGCCGATTCCAGAGTGTGCAGCACGCGGAACAGCGTCGCCTTGTTCTGGCCGAGTTCGGCGGCGAGTTCGGCCAGGCTCCAGGAGGGTCGGCGGGCAAAGCAGCCGATCACCTCCAGCCCTCGGTGGAGCGAGGCGAGGTGGTAGGGGTCTTTCGCGCCCGGGGGCATGGCATCCTTTCGCTTGGCGGAACATCGCTCGGAAATGGTACACTTGACCACAGCCAGCGAAAAGGGTTTCGCTGTCAGAAACGGGTGGACGCAGAGCGCGCTCACCCGCAACATGATGTCCACGTCCAGACAAGCGGGGCCAAAGACGCCCCACGCACAGGGAGAAGACCGGATGATGAAGCGCGTCCTTGCCGCCACGGCGGCCCTTTGGCTGGGCCTCGCGCCGCCCGCCCAGGCCCAGGAATTCCCCAGCCGCACCGTCAACATGATCGTCGTCTTCGCGCCTGGCGGCGCCACGGATGTGCTGGCGCGCATCGTGGCGCAGAGCATGTCCCGCACGCTCGGCCAGTCCGTGGTGGTCGAGAATGTGACCGGCGCCGGCGGCACCATTGGCGGCACGCGCGGCGCGAATGCGGCGCCGGATGGCTATACGCTCACGGTTGGCAGCCTCGGCAGCCATTCCGCCTCGGCCTCCATCTACCGCAATCCGGGCTATGACCCGCGGGAGTTGCAGCCGATCGGCCTGATCGCCGGCACGCCGATGTTCTTCGTGGTGCGCAACGGGCTGCCGGCGCGGACGATGCAGGAATTCCTGGCCCTGGCGCGCGAGAATCCGGGCCGCGTCTCCAACGCCAATGCGGGCGTGGGCAGCACCAACCATCTGGGCTGCGCGCTGTTCGCGCATGTGACGGGCGTGCGGATGAATGAGATCCCCTATCGCGGCGAGGGCCCGGCGCTGAATGACATCGTGGCCCAGCAGGTGGACAGCGCCTGCCTGCTGGCGCCGGCCGCCGTGCCGCAGATCGCCGCCGGCACCATGCGCGGCCTGGCCGTCGCCGCCACCACGCGCAACCCCAATGCGGCGGGTGTGCCCTCGGCCGTCGAGGCGGGCGTGCCCGAGTATGTGTTCCAGGGTTGGAATGCGATCTTCGCGCCGCGCGGCACGCCGCCCGCGGTGGTGGCCCGCCTGAACCAGGCGCTGCGTGTCGCGCTGGAGGACCCCGCGATTATCCGCCGCATCGAGGAGCTGGGCTCCATCCCCGCCCGCCCCGACCAGCGCAGCCCCGAGGCCTTGCAGGCCCTGGTCCGCAGCGAGGTAGACCGCTGGGCAACGGTGATCCGCGCGGCCGGCATCCAGCCGCAATAGGCCCCCCCTCAGGATCGAGGTCTGGGGCCCCGGCCCCAGCTGCCGGAGGCCCTGTTTTTTTGTGCGGCGCGCGCCGGGCCTCTGTTACCCTCCCGGCCAAAGGGAGATGAAACGATGATCCAACGCCGCGCGATGCTGCTCGCCCCCACGCTTTTGGCCACGCCTGCTTTGGGCCAGGCGGCCTGGCCCAACCGTCCGGTGCGGGTGATCGTGGCCTTCCCGCCGGGCGGTTCGCTCGATGTGATGACGCGCCTGACCTGCGAGGTGATGACCCAGCGCCTGGGCCAGAGCTTCGTGGTGGAAACCCGCAGCGGCGCCTCGGGCAATATCGGCACCGAGGCCTTGGCGCGCGCGACGCCCGATGGCTACACCATCGGCACGGTCAGCATGCACAATGTGGTCATCAACCCCATGCTGTTCACGCGCCTGCCCTTTGATCCGGCGAGGGATTTTCAATGGATCAGCGCGATGTGGGACCTGCCCAATGTGGCGGTGGTGCCGGCGCAGCATGTGCCGGCGCGCACCGTGGCCGAGTTCCTGGCCTGGGCGCGGGAGCGGCCGGGCGGGATCAGCTATGGGTCTTCCGGCGTGGGGACGACGATCCATCTCTCCGGCGCCTATCTGCTGAACCGCGGCGGCATCCAGGGCACGCATGTGCCGTTCCGCGGCGCGGCGCAGACGATTCCGGCCATGCTCTCGGGCGATATCCAGGTGGCGGTGGACAACCTGGCCAGCTACACGCCCGTCATCGCCGAAGGGCGCATCCGGGCACTCGCCGTCACCACGCCCGAGCGCTGGCCGACGCTGCCCAATGTGCCGACCATGGCGGAAGCGGGGCTCGACAATTTCAACGTGAGCCCCTGGCATTTGTGGGCCGCACCCGCCGGCACGCCGCGCGCGGTGGTGGACCGGCTGAGCCAGGAAATCCGCACCGCCTTCGCGGACCCCGCACTTCAGCAGCGGGCGCTGACCATCGGCACGCGGCTGACCGGCTCCACCCCGGAGCAGGCGGCGGAGCGCCTGGCGCGCGAGACGCCGCGTTGGGCGGAGATGGTGCGGGTTTCGGGGGCGACGCCGGAGTGATGCCTTGAGGGGCTTTGCCCCTCAAACTCCCCAGCAAGAACCTCAGGTTCTTGCATCTCCGACGAATAGGGGGGCAGGAGGCCGTGAAAACCAAGCAGGTTTTCACCCTGCTGGGGGGCAAAGCCCCTCGCATCACCCGCGATAAGCCAACCGCGCCTGCTCAATCTGCGCCAGCTTCGCGTGAAACGCGCCCCAATCGTCGCGCTCCGCGATCGGCGCCCAAAGCGCCTCCACCTCCTCGATCAGCAGCGTGGCCGGGCCATCGCCGTCGAAATAGGGGTGATCGGGTGCCGCGCGTTCGTAGCTGGCCAGGGCCGCGCGCACCGGCGCCCAGGCCGCATGCGGATAGTCGCGCAGGCGCCCGCCGCGCCAGTCGAAAAAGGCGCGCTCGAAGGGCGCTTCGCTCTCCAGCAGCGCGGTGAAGAACAGGCCGGAGAGGGCGGCGTCGCGCTCGGATTCGATCGGCTTGAGGCCCAGCCGCCACAGCACAACTCGGGAAAACTCCGCCTGCACCAGCGCGCCAAAGCCGTGCAGCGATTCCTCCAGCCGCGCCTTGAGGTCCGTCTCGCCCGCCAGCGGCAGCAGGCAGCCGCCGAGGCGCGCCAGGTTCCACAGCAGCGTCTCCGGCTGGCGGCCAAAGGCGTAGAGCCCGCCATAGTCGAAATAGGCGGCGGTGAATTTCGGGTCGTAGCTGGGCAGGAAGCGCCAGGGGCCGTAGTCGAAGCTCTCGCCGGTGATGTTGATGTTGTCCGTGTTCAGCACGCCATGGACGAAGCCGGCGGCCATCCATTGCGCGCCCATGCGGGCCACGCGGCGGCAGACTTCCGTGAAGAAGCGCGCCGCGCGCTCGGGCTCATCCGCGGCGTCGGCTTCGGGCAGGTAATGCCGCACCGCATGCGCCACCAGCGCGCTGATGGAGGCCGCATCGCCCAGATAGGCGAAGCGCTGGAAGGTGCCGATGCGGATGTGGGAGTGGCTGAGCCGCACCAGCACCGAGGAGCGCGTGGGCGAGGGCTCGTCATTGCGGTGCAGATCCTCGCCGGTCTCGATCAGCGAGAAGCTCTTGGAGGTGTTGACGCCCAAGGCCTCCAGCAGGGAGGTCGCCAGGATTTCCCGCACGCCGCCCTTGAGCGTGAGGCGGCCATCGGCGGTGCGGGACCAGGGCGTCTGGCCGCTGCCCTTGGTGCCGAAATCCAGCAGGCGGCCATCTTCCAGATCATGCATCTGGGCGAAGAGAAAGCCGCGCCCATCGCCCAGATCGGGGTTGTAGTGGCGGAACTGATGGCCGTGATAGCGCAGCGCCAAGGGCTGCTCGAAGCTGCCGGGCAGGGGCTCGAAGCGGCCGAAATGCGCGATCCATTCCTCATCGGTCAGCCCATCCAGGCCAAGCCGCGCGGCCTGGCGCTGGTCCCGGTGGCGCAGGATGTGTTTCGGGAAGCGCGCGGCCTCCACCACATCGAAGAACTCCCCGCCGAGGGCGGCATGGGTGCGGGCGGGGCGGAAGGCGGGGCTGATCGGCATGGGGCCTGTTATCGCAGAAGCGGGGATCGGGGTAAGCTCTCCCCAACACAGGAGGTTCCCATGGCGCTGCAACATGTTGTCGGCTTGGATCACGTCGTCGTCTCGGTGCGTGACCTGGATGCGGCGGCGGAGGCCTGGCGGGCGCTCGGCTTCACCGTCTCGCCGCGCGGCACGCATAGCCCGCATATGGGCTCGGCCAATTACACCATCATGTTCGGCGAGGATTACATGGAACTCCTCGGCGTGCTGGCGCCGACGGAGCACAACGCGCCGATGCGCGAATGGCTGAAGACCGGGGAAGGGATCGAGCGCGCGGCCTTCACCGCGCTGGATGCGGCGGCGGGTGTGGCGGAATTGCAGGCGCGCGGGATCGCGGCGATCGGCCCCGTGGCCTTTGGCCGACCGGTGGAATTGCCGGATGGGCGCATGGCCGAGGCGCGGTTCAACGTGATGCGCTGGCCGGTCGGGCTGCGGCCCGGGGGCTTGCGCATCTTCGCCTGCCAGCATCTGACGCGCGAGAATGTCTGGGTGCCGGTCTTGCAGCAGCACGCGAATGGCGCGGCCTGCATCCTGCGGCTGGAGATGCTGACCCGTGATCCGCGTGCCGCCGCCGCCGAAATGGCCGCGCTGATCGACCAGGCGCCGCGCCAGGATGCCGATGGCGCCTGGGTGGTGCCCACGGGCCCGGGCCGGGCCGATCTGGTGTTTCTGGACCAGGCCATCCTCGCCGCCCGCCATCCCGGCATTTCGCTGGAGGGATTGCCGGAGGAGGGCGCCGCGGCATTGGTGCTCGGCACGCGCGATTACGCTGGCGCGGCCCGCGCCCTGGGTGTCTCGGTGGAAGGCGCCGTCGGCATCCCCGCCAGCCGCGCGACGGGCGTCCTGCTCAGATTCTTGGCGGTCTAAGTCCTGGGGTCTGGGGCCCCTCGGCCCCAGCCGCCGGAGGCCCCTTTTTTACCCCCCCGCCCGCGGCAGATCGCCGCAATTCCCCGCCGCCGCCTGCCCGGCAAACCGCGCCCGCATCCAATCCAGCGCGGCCGAGGCGCCCGAGACCATCACCCCATTGTGGTCCACGCCCGGAAAGGCGCTGTAGGCCAGCGGCGTGCTGGCGGCGCAAAGGCGCCGGACGGTGGCATCCGTGTCCTGCGGCCGCACCGTGACGTCGCCGCTGCCCTGCATCACCAGGGTGGGTGTGGTGATGCGCAGCGCGCCTGGCTCATTGCGCGCCGCGATGGCGAGGAAGGGCCCTAGCACCGGATTGGGCAGGAACTGGTCCTTCGCGATGGCCGTGGCCCAATAGCCGGTGCTGAGCGCATGCGTCATGCATTGCACCCGCAGATCGGGCAGATGCGCGATGGCCTGGGGCGTCAGGATGCGCGTGAGGTCAATCTCGGTGTGCGTCGTCGCGTAGGATTGCAGCACATAGAGCACATAGGGCAGCGCCAGCTCATTGCGGGGCGAGGCCATGACCAGCGCCAGCCGCGCCGCGATCTGCGAGCCGGGCGCCATGGCGATGGTGCCGAGCAACTCCAGCTCCGGCGCGTGGCGCGGCGCCTCGGCCGCGGTGAAGAGGGCCGCATGCCCGCCCTGGGAATGGCCCATCACGGTGAAGCGGCGCCCGAGGCTCGGCTCCACCTCACGCGCCGCGCGGATCATGTCGAGCGCGTTGCGCGCATTGGGCACGCCTTGCAGGAAAGGGTGGAAATCCCCGGCGCCGAGCCCCTGGTAGTCGGTCGCGACAATGGCGAAGCCGGCGCGGATGAAGCCATCCAGCAGTGTCGCGATGGTGGCGATATAGGGGTGCTCCGGCCCGCTCGCGGTGTCGAGCGAGGGGGCGCAAAGGGGCGCGATGCCGGTGGTGCCATGCGTCCAGGTGATGACGGGCCAGCCGCCGGCCGGCGGCGCGCCTGGCGGGATGCTGACGCTGCCCGAGACGGCGACGGGCCGCCCACGGGGGTCGCTGGAGCGATACAGCAGCAGCGTGTTTCGCGCGGCGGAGGGCAGGGCCATGGTGCCGCTCAGCGGCCGCTGCCGCAGCACGGCATTGGCGCTGCCCGAGGGCAGGGGGGAGGGGGCAGCGTAGAAGGCGTCGCCGGAGGGTGCGGCGTTCTGCGCCAGGGCGGCGGGGGCGGCCAGCAGCAGGGCGAGGGCAAGCAGGGGGCGTTTCATGCCGTTCATGTTTCCACGCTTCGCGCCGCCGCGCCAATGATTGACGGGGGCCGCTGACCGCGCCCATGCTGCGCCGCACCCAAATGAGGACCAAGCGCATGGATCTCTCCCGCCGCGCCGCGATGCTCACCTCGGCCGCCCTGGCCGCCAGCGTGAACGCCCCCGAGACCGCCTTCGCGCAGGAAACGCCGCGCCGGGGCGGGACCATGACGGTGCATTTCGCCACCGAGCAGCGCATCCTGAACCCGAGCCTCCAGGCCTCGACCGGCGTCTATATCGTGGGTGGGAAGATCCAGGAGCCGCTGGTGGATCTGGACGGGCAGGGCAACCCCGCACCCTGCCTGGCCACCTCCTGGGAAGCGACGCCCGATGGCAAGACCATCACCTTCCGCCTGCGCCAGGGAGTGACCTGGCATGACGGGCGGCCCTTCACCTCGGCGGATGTGCAGTTCACCGCCATGGAGATGTGGAAGAAGATCCTGAACTACGGCACGGCACTCCAGCAATTCCTGGATGCGGTGGACACGCCCGACGCGCATACCGCGATCTTCCGCTACAGCCAGCCCATGCCGCTGAACCTGCTGCTGCGCGCCCTGCCGGATCTCGGCTATGTCTCGGCCAAGCACATCTACGAGGGCACGGATATCCGGCAGAATCCGGCCAATACCGCGCCGATGGGCACCGGCCCCTTCCGCTTCGTGCAATATGAGCGCGGGCAATTCATCATCGCCGAGCGCAACCCGAATTACTGGCGCCCGAACCTGCCCTATCTGGACCGCGTGGTCTGGCGCGTCATCACCGACCGCTCGGCCGCGGCCGCGCAGATGGAGGCGGGGCAGATCCTCTACAGCCCCTTCTCCTCGCTCGCCCTGGCCGA
>JAIYDS010000080.1 GCA_027487385.1 Acetobacteraceae bacterium
GGTAGGAGGGGCGGCCCTCGATCGGCGCCTTGGGCATGAAGGACCACTTCATGCCGGTCGGGAAGCCGGCGCCGCCGCGGCCGCGCAGGCCGGAATTCTTGACCTCCTCGATCAGCGCATCCCTGCCCTTGGCGAGGATATCCTTGGTGCCGTCCCAGTCGCCCCGCATGCGGGCGGCGGCCAGGTTCCAGGGCTGCGTGCCGTAGAGATTGGTGAAGATGCGGTCCTTGTCGGAGAGCGCCATGTCTCAGTCCTCCGCCCCGTTCAGCACCTGCGGCCCGCCGATGGGCGCGCTCGTCTGGCGGCCGATCATCGAGCCCGGCTTCGGCCGCTCGCCGCGCTTCAGCGCCTCGATCAGCTTCACCGTGCTGTCGTAATCCATGTCCTCGTAGTAGTCGTCATCCACCTGGAGGATCGGCGCGTTCACGCAGCCGCCCAGGCACTCGACCTCCGTCAGCGTGAAATTGCCGTCGGCGCTGGTATCGCCATAGCCCTTGAGATGCCCCGCATCCTTGCAGGCGCGCAGCACATCATCCGAGCCGCGCAGCCAGCAGGGCGTCGTGCCGCAGACCTGCAGATGGAAGCGGCCGATCGGCTTGGTGTTGTACATGAAGTAGAAGGTCGCGACCTCATAGACGCGCATCGGCGCCATGCCGAGCCGCGCGCCGATCACATCCATCGCCACGCGCGGCACCCAGGCCGAGCCGGTCAGCCGCCCCATCTGCTTCTGCGCCACATAGAGCAGCGGCATCACCGCGCTGGCCTGCTTGCCGGCCGGGTAGCGCGGCAGGACCTTGGCGATCTGCGCCTCGCTCTCCGCGTCGAATTCGAAGGAAGTGGGCTCGCTCATGGGGCTACAGCTTCTGCACGAAGAAGACGGCCGCGGTGAGGATCACCGCGAGCCAAAGCGGCGTCCAGCCCCAGGCGGGCTTGAGCCAGCGGAACAGCACACCGGCGATGATCGCCGGAATGTAGAAGCCGATGAAGCTGAGAAGGACGTCCCCGCTCACCGATCAATCTCCCCGAAGACGATGTCGAGGCTGCCGATGATGGCCACCGCATCGGCCAGCATATGGCCCTTGCTCAGCACCTCCATCGCCTGGAGATGCGCGTAGCCAGGCGCCCGGATCTTGCAGCGATACGGCTTGTTGGTGCCGTCGGCCACCAGATAGACGCCGAACTCACCCTTGGGCGCCTCGGTCACCGTGTAGGTGCTGCCGGCGGGCACGTGATAGCCCTCGGTGTAGAGCTTGAAGTGATGGATCAGCGCTTCCATCGAGCGCTTCATCTGCCCGCGCGTCGGCGGGACGATCTTGTTGTCCAGCACCTTGATCGGGCCCGGCTTCATCTGGTCCAGGCATTGCCGGATGATGCGCAGCGACTGCCGCATCTCCTGCATGCGCAGCAGATAGCGGTCATAGCAATCGCCATTGCGGCCGACCGGCACGTCGAATTCCATCCGGTCATAGACGTCGTAGGGCTGCGACTTCCGCAGATCCCACGCCACGCCCGAGGCGCGCAGGCAGGGGCCGGAGAAGCCCCACTCCATCGCCTGCTCGGCCGTCATCACGCCGATATCCACGGTGCGCTGCTTGAAGATGCGGTTGTTGGTCAGCAGCCCTTCCAGCTCATCGAGGAAGGCCGGGAACTGCGCCATCCAGCGCTCGATCTTGTCCGGCAGCGCGGCCGGAATGTCCTTCGCGACACCGCCAGGCCGGAAGTAATTGGCGTGGTAATGGCTGCCCGAGGTCATCTCGTACATCTCAAGCAGATGCTCGCGCTGCTCGAAGCCCCAGAGGGCGGGCGTGATCGCGCCGCAATCGAGCGCATAGGTCGTCACGTTCAGCAGGTGGTTCGCGATGCGCGTGATCTCCGCGAACATCACGCGGATATATTGCGCGCGCTCCGGCACATCCTTCTCGATGCCCAGCAGCCGCTCGGTGGCGAGCGCGAAGCTGTGCTCCATGCACATCGGGCTGACGTAATCGAGGCGATCGAAATAGGGCAGCGCCTGGATATAGGTCTTGTATTCGATCAGCTTTTCGGTGCCGCGATGCAGCAGGCCGATATGCGGATCGGCGCGCTCCACCACCTCGCCCTTCATCTCCAGGATGAGGCGCAGCACGCCATGCGCGGCCGGGTGCTGCGGGCCGAAATTGATGGTGTGGCTGTCCATCTCGACGATGCGGCGTTCGGTCTCGTTCTGCGGCACTTCGCCGATCGGGCTGAGGTCGCTCATGGCTTATCGCCCTCAATGCGATTGAGGTGAATTTTCTCATCGCCCGGCAGCGTCGTCATCGCCTCCCAGGGGCTCAGGAAATCGAAGCTGCGGAAATCCTGCACCAGCTGCACCGGCTCCTGCACCACGCGCCCGGCCTCGGCGTCGTAGCGCATCTCGACGAAGCCGGTCAGCGGGAAGTCCTTGCGCAGCGGATGGCCCTCGAAGCCATAATCCGTCAGCAGGCGGCGCAGATCATCCAGCCCCGCGAAGACCACGCCATACATGTCCCAGGTCTCGCGCTCGAACCAGGTGGCGGTGGGCCAGAGGCCGGCGACGCTGGGCACGGGCTGCACCGCATCCGTGGTGGTCACGACGCGCACGCGCTCATTCCGCGTCAGCGAGAGCAGGTTGTAGACCACGTCGAAGCGCTCCACGCGCTCCGGCCAATCCACGCCGCAGACATCCATGAGCTGCGCGAAATCGAGCGAGGGCGTGTCGCGCAGCAGTGCCATCAGCGGCAGCAGGGCGGCGCGCGGCACATGCAGCACGAGTTCCGCGCCGAATCGCTCCCGCGTGTATTCCACCGGCAGGCGGTCGGCGATCAGCGCGCGCAGCTCGGCTTCGAGAGAATCAACCACGGAGGATGGTCCCCGTGCGGCGGATCTTCTTTTGCAATTGCAGGATCCCGTAGACCAGCGCCTCGGCCGTGGGCGGGCAGCCGGGGACGTAGATGTCCACCGGCACGATGCGGTCGCAGCCGCGCACCACGGAGTAGCTGTAGTGGTAATA
>JAIYDS010000183.1 GCA_027487385.1 Acetobacteraceae bacterium
CAAGGGCGTGGGCGATGAGGAGGAGGATTACGCGCTGCCGATCTACGCCGCGCGCTTCCCGGTCACGCAGGTGATCGGCGCCGCCGAACCCTGCCCGCGCCTGCTGGAGGGCGTGGCTTTCCCGCCGGGCCTTGCGGGTTTCACCCCCGGTCGTAGGCTCGATGAGATCATGAGCGAGAGCTACAAAACCACCTATGGCGACAAGTGACCTGGCCACCGCCTCGGCGGTCGAACTGGCGGCGATGGTGCGCGGCAAGCGCGCCTCGCCCGTGGAGATCACCGAGGCGGTGCTGGCGCGGATCGCGGCCAAGAACTCCGGCCTGAACGCCTTCGCCGCGCTGGATGAGGCGGGCGCCCGCGCCGCCGCCCGCGCGGCCGAGGATGCCGTGATGCGCGGCGAGGCGCTGGGCCCGCTGCATGGCGTGCCCGCGACGATCAAGGATGTGCAATCCATCGCGGGCCTGCCCACGCGGCGCGGCTCGCGCCTCACGGACCCGACGCCCGCGCCAGCGGATTCCCCCGTCTCGGCGCGGATGCGCGCGGCGGGCGCCATCCTGCTCGGCAAGACCACCAGCACCGAGCAGGGCTGGACGGCGGTGAGCGACAGCCCGCTGACCGGCAGCACGCACAATCCCTGGATGCATGGGCGCACGGCGGGCGGCTCTTCCTCCGGTGCCGCGGCGCTCTGTGGCGCGGGTTGCGGGCCGCTGCATCTCGGCACGGATGGCGCGGGCTCCATTCGCATCCCCGCGCATTTCTGCGGCGTGGTGGGCTTCAAGCCGAGCTATGGCCGCGTGCCCTATGTGCCCGTGCCGAACAATGGCGCGCTCTCCCATGCCGGGCCCATCACGCGCAGCGTGGAGGATGCGGCGCTGATGTTCTCCGTCATCGCCGGCCCGCATCCGCTGGACCACACCACCTTGCCGGATCGCTTCGCGCCGGAGATCGAGCCGGGCGGCCTGGTCGGGTTGCGCATCGCCTATAGCCCCGATCTCGGCCATGCGCGCGTGGACTCGGATGTGGCGGAGGCCGTCGCCACCGCCGTGCGGCGGCTTGAGGCGATGGGCGCCATCGTCGAGCAGGTGACGCCGCCCTGGGGGCCGACCGGCCCCGCGCTGGAGCGCGACATGTGGGGCTTCGGCATGCGCCCCTTCCTGGCGAAGACGCCCGAGGAAGCGGCCCAGATGGATCCGGGCCTCGTCGCCTGCACCGAGGATTATCGCCATTACGGCTTCATGGACGCCCATGCCGCGCAGGGCCGCCGCATCGCCTATGCCGCCGCGGTGAATGCCTGGTTCGGGGAGGCCGGCTTCGACCTGCTGGTGACGCCCAGCGCCTCGGTCGCCGCTTTCGACGTCGGGCGGCAGATTCCCGCCCATTGGCCGCAGCATGCCTGGGATTGGCTGGTCTGGGCGGAATTCTCCTACCCCTTCGACCTTTCGCATGGCCCGGCGATTTCCGTGCCCTGCGGCTTCAGCCGGGAAGGCCTGCCGGTCGGGCTGCAATTCGCCGGCCCCCGCCTGACAGATGCGCTGGTGCTGCGCGTGGGCGCCGCCTTCCTCGCCGCCCATCCTTTCGAGGTCACGCCCGCGCGGGCGTGACCCAGGCGTCTAGCTCGCGCCAATCGGGCAGGGTGGCGTCGCTCACTTGCCCGCCGCGCAGCAACACGCGGTCGGATTGCGGGCGGGAGAGCAGCTCCGTCATGTGCCGCGCGCGAAACAGCACCAGGTCGGCCGGGGCGCCCACGCGAAGCCGGCCCGCTTCGATCCCCATGGCGGCGGCGGGTTCGGCCGTGACGGCGCGCGGCCAGGCGGCAAAGGGGTGGTCGAGATGCAGGATGCGCGTGGCCTCGCGATAGACTTCCAGCATGTCGAGATCGCCATAGGCGTGGAACCCATCCCGCGTGTTGTCGGAGGCGAGGGAGACGGTGATGCCCGCCGCCCGCATCTCCTGCACCAGCGTCACCCCGCGCCAGCGCGGCGTGCGGCCGGGCATGCGGTCCTGCAGATACATGTTGCACATGGGCAGGACGACGACGCGCAGGCCCGCCTCGGCCATCAGGGCCAGGGTTTCGCGCTGATGCGCCTCGGGCTGGAGGGTGAGGGCGCAGCAATGCCCCAGCTGGATGCGCCCCTTGAAGCGCCGGCGCAGCGCGGTGGCGGCGATTTCGCGCAGGGCGCGGGCGCCGGTCTCGCCGCTTTCATCCACATGCAGGTCGAGATCGAGGCCGCGTGCTTCGGCGAGCGCGAAGAAGCGGTCCAGCATGGGCTGGAAATCGGCGGGCAGCGGCGCGCTGAAATCGCCGCCGAGGCGTGTCACCATGCCGAGCACGCCGCCGGATTGCGCCACGATATCGGCCAGCGCCTCGCCCTCCTCGCCCTGGAAACGCTCGAGCGGTGCGATGGAGCAGAGCTGGAGGGTGATGCGCCCGGCCCAGGCCTCGCGCAACCGGGTAAAGAGCGGCCAGCTCATCCGCGCCAGGGGCAGGTAGCTGTCGAGATGGGTGCGGATGGCGGTGGTGCCGTGGGCATAGGCCGCGCGCAGGGCGAAATCGGCGCGGGCTTCCATCTCGGCTTCGGCCCAATGGGCGTCGCGATCGGCCATGACGGAGCTGACGGCGCCGGCGAAATCGCCCGCGGGATTGGGCGCGCGCGGCCAGATATGCCCTTTGTCGAGATGGGTGTGGGCATCCACGAAACCGGGCCAGAGCTGGCCGCCATCGAGGCTGGGCGCATCAACGGGCGCTGTGCCCAGCGGTGCGACAGCGGCGATGCGCCCGTCCTCGACCTTCAGGTCGAAGCGTGTGAGTCCTTCGCGGTCCGCTGGTTCGGGTGGCGCATCCAGCAGACAGGCCGGCGCCCGCGCATCCCGCAGCCAGAACCGGCTGCCGCCGGGCCGCGGAATCAAAAGGGATTGCAAAGGATGAGTCCTTTGCCGGGGTCCAAGGGGCGGCGCCCCTTGCGCGATTGCTCGTCCAAGGGGCGGCGCCCCTTGCGCGATTGCTCGTCCAAGGGGCGGCGCCCCTTACTTCTGTTCTTCATGCCACCTCCGCAGCAGCAGATGTGAAATGAGGGAGAGCGCCAGAAAGATCAGGATTCCAAACCCCGAGACCAGCACCAGCGCCGCGAACATGCGCGGGATTTGCAGCTGGTATCCCGTCTCCAGGATCCGCGAGGCGAGGCCCGAGGAGGAGCCGCCCGTCCCCGCGACAAATTCCGCGACGATGGCGCCGATCAGCGAGAGCCCACCCGAGATGCGCAGCCCCGCGAGGAAATAGGGCAGGGCCGTCGGCAGTTGGAGGCGCACCAGCACCTGCCAGCGATTGGCGCGGTAAAGCCGGAACAGGTCCCGCAGGTTCGGGTCCACGCTGTTGAGGCCGGTGGTGGTGTTGGAGAGAATGGGGAAGAAGGCGACGATCCAGGCACAGATGAGCAAGGCGAGCCAGAGGTTGTCAGCCCAGATGATGATGAGCGGCGCGATGGCGACGATGGGCGTCACCTGCAGGATCACCGCATA
>JAIYDS010000136.1 GCA_027487385.1 Acetobacteraceae bacterium
CATGCCGACCGCCACGGCGCCGTGACCATCCCGGCCGAGGCGGTGAAGGGCCTGCTGCCCGCGATCGACCTGCTGAGCCGCAAGGAAGCCGTCATCCTGGAGATGGCGAAGCGGCCGGATTTCGACATTGGCAAGCTGCGCGAGGCGCTCAGCAAGTCCGACGACATTCATTGACGTGACACCCCCGCAGACGCCAGGCCGGAGGCAAGCCTTCGGCCTGGCGGGCTGCGGTGTGGCAAACCGGTCGGGCCGCTGACCTGACGCGCGGCGCGTTTCGGCAGCGCGGGCAAGCCGGCATGCCGCGCCTTGTCCGACCGGGACATCGCCCTTCCGCCTTTTTCGCGCAGATCCCCAGGCCAACAGAAGCACGGCCGAGCGCATTCGCCAGCGCCGGCATGGCATCCACGGCGCCGAGCCGCTCCTTTCGGCCCGTCAGCGGACCGACGATCTCGTGGGCGCGAAACCAGAGGTCGCCTTTGGGCGCCAGCGTCGGACGGCCCATCCTGACCTGGAATCGTGGCCTGCCATCGAAAGCGATGACCCGGGAGGCGATGACGCCGATGGGCGGGTCACCGGGAATATGAGTCATTTGGCAGCACCTCCCGATCGCGGGCGGCAGGATGCATGCACCGTGCCCAGCTTGCGCCTCGCGTTCCTGGGCACTGGCCCGGCACGCGCGCCTCACGCCCGGCAGGGGCCAGGGACGGCAGGCCATCGGATCACGCAGAAGCTGGCCGCCACCGGCAGCGCGTCCTGCGTCCGCGACGGTCACGGAGCGCTCCGCTTCGCCGCCATCGGAAGCAAGTCGTCGCGCGAATCTGGCGCGCGGGCCAGGGCAGTGGCAGGGCGCTCATCTTGCGAAGGCTCGCATGTTCGCTTTATGTTCTAGATGTGTCACCCCATCCCCGACCGCCCTGGCTGAGCTCACAGGCTGCCGACGCCATGCGGCGAGCGGCGGCCCTGGCCACAGCCCGCCGGCTGGATGGGGCGGCGGAGGCCCGCAACGTGGCCTGGGCACTCTACCCCGCCCTCCCGGCCCGGATGATCTCCGAGGCGGTGCAAGCGGTGCTGGATGAGCGGGACACCCCCGCGTGACCGCGCCCGACCTCCCATTTGCCGAGCCGGATGATCTGGCCGAGGCCATCGCCCATGCCCTGAGGTTTACCGCCAGGGGGAAGCCGCTGGGCATGCGGACCCGCGACGGGGCCTTGGGCATTTTGGGGAAGGGGGCGCCATGCACGCCCGCCCCGGGCGGAAGCTTCCCTCAAAATCTTCGGCCAGACGCCCCCCGTGCCGGGCCGCCGGCGATCGTCGCGCTCCCACGCCGGGCGATGGAACATGAACCGGCAGGTCCCAGCGCCGGAGCCTTCAGCCGTCGCGCGTCACAACCAGATGCTGGTCGCCGAGAGGGACACCAGGCCGGCGAGGCCGATCTGGAAATCGCCCACCGCATCGCCATCCAGGTCGCCTTCCAGGATCTCGTCGGCGAAGCGCAGCTGCCCGGCCAGGCCGGCGAAGCCTGCGCCACCGATCCAGACGAAGACCTGGTCCCCCGCCAGGAGGAGATTGGAGTCGATGGCGTTGAGATCGATCCTGTCGCCTTGCGCGGCGCTGAAATCGCCGATGCTGTCCCCATCCGCCTCGGCGGCGCTCAGGAAGACGAAGCGGTCGGCGCCGAGCCCGCCCACCAGGCTGTCGGCGCCCAGGCCACCTTCCAGCCGGTCCGCGCCCGCGCCGCCCAGCAAGGTATCATCGCCATCGAAGCCCGAGAGGCTGTCATGGCCGTCGGCCCCATCCAGGCGATTGCCCCCCGCATTGCCCTCCATGCGGTTGGCCAGGGCATTGCCGGTGCCGTCGAGCGCGGCGCTGCCGGTCAGGGTGAGCCGCTCGACACCCGTGCCGAGCGTGTGGGACACCGAGGAGAAGACGCGGTCGTTGCCTTCATCGGGCAGTTCCACGACCACATCGAGCGCATCATCCACGATGTAGCTGTCGTTGCCGGTCCCGCCCACCATGCTGTCCGCGCCCGCGCCGCCATCCAGGCGATCCGCGCCGGCGCCGCCCAGCAGCGTGTCATCGCCATCAAGCCCGGAGAGGCTGTCATGGCCGCCACCGCCGTCGAGACGATTATCCCCGGCATTGCCCTCCATCTGGTTGGCCAGCTCATTGCCGGTGCCCTCGAGATCCGCGCTCCCGGTCAGGATGAGCCGCTCCACCTCCGCGGCGAGGGTGTGGCTGACCGAGGCCATGACCCGGTCATTGCCGCCGCCGGCGAGCTCGAACACCAGGTCAAGCGCGTCATCCACCATGTAGGTGTCGTTGTCGGCGCCGCCCGCCATGCTGTCCGCGCCCGCACCGCCATCGAGGCGATCCGCGCCGGCGCCGCCCAGCAGCGTGTCATCGCCGGCAAGCCCGTGGAGGCTGTCATTGCCGCCGGCGCCGTCCAGGAGATTGGCGCCGTCATTCCCATCCACGCGGTTGGCCAGCGCATTGCCGGTGCCGTTGATGTCGCCCGTGCCGGTCAGCGTCAGCCGTTCGATGTTGGCGGCGAGGGTCCAGCTGAGCGAAGCCTCCACGCGGTCATTGCCGCCGCCGGCGAGTTCGACCGTCACATCTCCCGCATGGTCCACGAAATAGCTGTCGTTGCCCAAGCCGCCGCGCATCGTGTCCGCGCCGCGCATGCCGCGCAGCTCGTTGGCGGCCGCGTTGCCGATGAGGACATCATCGCCATCGCCACCGATCGCGTTCTCGATCACGCCGGTGATGCGCAGGCTGCCGCCGCCGATCGAGGAATAGGCGTTCTCGTTCAGGTTGATGACGCTGGCGGTGCTGACGGCCGCGGCATTGATCCAGTCGGTGCCGCCATCCGTGTCGGAAATCACCCGCCGCCCGTTCTGCAGCGTCGAGAGCGCGGCGAACTCGTCGGTGAAGTGGTAGACGTCATTCACCTGGGCGGCCCGGCCATAGACGGTCAGCGCGACCGCGTGGAACGTGCCGCTGAAGCCCGGCGACATGTCCCGGATCGAGAGGATCCATGTCCCGTCGGAGCGCTCGCCGCGCAGCGTCTCGATGCCGAAGGTCCAGGCCAGCCCGGCCTCGGCGGCGTTGAAGAAGCCAGCCGAGCGATCCAGCAACCGCACCTCGGTTCCTTCCGCCGAGGTGAGGTAGATCTCCAGGTCGCGGAAGTTCTGATGGGTGAGGCTGATGGAGATCGAGACATGTTCGATCTCCAGCGCCCGGGTCAGGCTCAAACTGCCGTTGGTGATGGTGTGGTCGGGCAGGTCCCAGTTTGGCGTGATGATGCCCGTGGTCACCCAACGTTCATTGGCCGATGTCTGCGCCGGGGCGAAGAGCGTCCAGACCTCCGCCATCCGCACGGCATTGTAGACGTTGAGATGCCCATAGCCGTAGTTCTCATGGAAGTGCATCCCGCCGCCGTTCCAGTTGTCGGCCTTGTTGAACCGCCAAATGCCGTTCTCATGGGGGCTCTCCGCGGTGGTGGCGGTGAAGGAACTGCCGGTGTGGGTCGCCGACGCCGCCAGGATGTTCTGCACATCGCGCCAGCCCAGGCCGGGATTGGCCTCGAGCATGAGCGCGACCGCGCCGGAGACGATGGGCGCGGCGGCCGAGGTGCCGTCGAAATCATCCGTGTGGTCGCTCTCCGCGGCAAAATCGCTCCGCAGGTTAGAGCCCTCCATCCCCAGGAGGTCGGTGGCGACGATCCCCATGCCGCCAACGGAGGCGAAATCGCCGCCTGGTGCCGCGACCAGGATGGAGGCGCCGTGGTTGGAATAGGAGGCGGCGAAGCCGGTGTCGCTCACCGCCGCGACGGTGATGGTGTAGCGGCTGGCATTCATGCCGCTTGCCTGGGCCTCGCGCTCCTCATTGCCGGCGGACTGCACCACGATGGTGCCGAGCCCATTCCTCCCCTCGGCCGCCGCGACGGCCCAGAGGGCTATCATCTGCTCCGTGAAGCCGCCGGCGATGTTGGAGTTGTCGAAAGGCCTGAAGTTCGTGTCCGAGTTCCAGGAGTGGTTCACCACGTCGAATCGGGTGGACTGGGCGACGGCTTCGTAGAAGCCGACAGGCTCATCGGCATTGAGATAGAGGTCGCTGAAGTCATCGAAGACGTTGACGCCGGTGATGCGGGCGCCGAAGGCGACGCCGACCGTCCCGATCCCGTTGGCTTGCGCCGCGATCAGCCCGGCCACCGAGGTGCCATGGCCCCAATCTTCCACTGGATCGCCGCTGAAGGTGACCCCGTTGACCACCACATGGCGTGAGGCATCGTAATTGCCGGCCAGATCCGGATGGGTGAACTGGACGCCCGTGTCATAGACGCCGACAGAGATGCCCAGACCGGTGTATTCGCCCCAGATGCGCTGGATGTTCCCGAGCCGCAACAGATGCCATTGGTCCAGGGCAAGCGGATCCGTGGGGAAGAAGGAAGTCATCGTCTCGCCGTTTCCTGCGCTGACGGCGAAAGGCCCGGATGCACGAACCGCGCGCCGCTCTTGTTGTCCCTGACGACAAGAATACAGGCTGGCGATACTTCGTCAAAAACAAACGGTGGGGGGTGGGCGAGGGCCATTGGCGGACAGGGTGGGATTCGAACCCACGGTGGAGTTGCCCCCACGGCGGTTTTCAAGACCGCTGCCTTAAACCACTCGGCCACCTGTCCCGCAGCGCACTCGTCGCCCGGATCACCCCGCCGCGTCAATCATCCCCGCGCGTTGAGGAAGCCCTTCGCCCCCGCGCCCAGCACGCGCGGCAGGTGGGTGTAGATGTAGCGGCAGCCGCTCGCGAGGACTTCGGGCAGGGTCTCGGTGGTGGCGGGCATGCCGGGCGTGTGGCCGGCGGCGCGGATGCGGGCGAGTGTCTCCGCAATGGCGGCCGCAACCTCCGGCGCCTTGGGGTTGCCCGGATGCCCCATGGATTGCGAGAGGTCCGACGGCCCGATGAAGAAGACATCAATGCCGGGAACCTTCAGGATCTCCTCGGCATTGGCGATGGCTTCCTGATGCTCCAACTGCACGCAGACCAGCGAATGCGCATTCGCCTGGGCCGCGAAGTCGGGCATCTTCGCACCCATCCCCCAGCGATCCGGCCGCGTGCCGGCGGCGAGCCCGCGCCCCGCACCAGGCCCGAACTTCACGGCGGCGACGGCGCGGCGCGCATCCTCGGCCGTGTTGATGTGCGGGATCTGCACGCCGGCCACGCCGCGGTCCAGGATCTGCTGGATATCGGCCGCGGCATTGCTGCGCGGCCGGCCGATGGCGGTGATGCCCACCGCATCGGCCGCCATGCACATCAGCTCCACATCGGCCAGCGAGAGCGAGCCATGCTCGCAATCCAACAGCACCCAGTCGAAGCCCGCATGCCCCAGCATTTCCACGATGGGGGCCGAGGGGAACATCAGCGAACAGCCCAGCGCCGGCTTGCCCTCGGTGAACAGCGCCTTCATCCGGTTGGTCATGCCACGCTCCCTGTCGCCAGCGCCTGGGCCCAGCGCGGCCAGCCGAGCTCCAGGGCCCGCTGCGCCGCCGCATCCCAGTCATATTCGAGGGCCAGAAGCTCCGCCCCCCAGCGGCCGTGGCGGCGCGTCAGCACGGCATAGCGCGCATGGGGCGAGCGCGGCTCCAGGCTGGCCGCCGTGGGGGAATCCGCGAAGACCGGGCAGCCGACGCTGCCGGGGTTGAGGATCAGCCCGCCGCCCGGCGCGGTCACCACCGCCTGGCGGTGCGAATGCCCACAAAGCAGCACACGGGCCGCCGCGGCCTCGCCCAGCCGTTCCGCCAGCTTCGCGCGGCGGGCGGGGATCAGGCGGCCATCCTCTGTCATCTCCTCCAGCAGATAGGCGCTGTCATCGGTGGGGGTGCCATGCACGGCGAGGATCTCGGGCGTGAATTGCAGCGTCGCGGGCAGGGCATGCAGCGCCGCGCGCTGCGCCTCGGTCAGCGCCTCCCGCGCGAAGAGGCCCGCGGGTGGCATCTGCGCCGCCGGCCGGTCGACAATCCAGCGGTCGTGATTGCCGCGCACGGTCGGGATGTTGAGGTCCGTCAGCAATTCGAAGGTCTCGCGCGGCCAGAGCGGGCCGGCCACGCAATCGCCCAGGTTGATGGTGGCATCCACGCCCCGGCTCGCCAGGTCCGACAGCACGGCCTCCAGCGCCATCAGGTTGCCATGGACGTCGGAGATGACGGCGATGCGCTCCATCACAGGTTGCGCCGTTCGGCGCGCAAGGTGGTCAGCCCGATGCCCGTCGCCTCGAAGCCGCCATCCACCGCCAGCACCTGGCCGGTGATGTAGCTCGATCGCTCGCAGCACAGGTAGAAGATGGCATCGGCCAATTCATTCTCCAGCCCGTAGCGGTTGAGCGGCATGGCGGCGTGGTAGTCGGCGCGGATCTCGGGGGTATGGACGGCCTTGGCCATGGCCGTGTCCACCGGGCCGGGCGCCACCGCATTCACGCGGATGCCGAGCTGCGCCAGCTCCACCGCCTGCTGCTTGGTCAGGTGCATCAGCGCCGCCTTGCTGGTGCCATAGGCGACGCGCAGCGTGGAAGCCCGCAGGCCCGAGATGGAGCAGATGTTGACGATGGCACCGCCCCCGCCCTCAGCCATCAGCGGCACGGCGGCCTGGGTCATCAGGAAGGGGCCGGTGAGGTTGACGGCGAGGACACGGTTCCAATCCTCCAGCGTCGTCTCCAGCAGCGGCTTGAAGACGGCGATGCCGGCATTGTTCACCAGCGCGTCCAGCCGGCCGAAATGCGCGGCGGTGCGGCGCAACGCCTCGGCCACGGCCGCGGGGTCGGAGACGTCGCAGAGCAGCTGCAGAACGGGCGAGGGGAGGGAAGCCGCCCCGCTTGCCAGCACCTCCGGGTCCACATCGAGAAGGGCGACCTGCCAGCCCTCCTCCAGGAAGCGCCGCGCGGTGGCGAGGCCGATGCCCCGCCCGCCCCCGGTGACGAGGGCGACGCGCGCGCTCATTCCCCGGCCATGCGCAGCGGCGTCAGCGGCGCGCCCAGGCGCATCATGGCGTTCACATCCGGGGCCGCGGCCAGGCCCACCACCGCATCGGCCAGCGCGCGGGCGCCATCGGCGCCGAGCACGGCATCGGCCAGGCCATGGAACTTGGCGCGCAGCTCGGCCTCGGTGAGGAAATTGCCGGGCTCGCCCTTGGGGACGACGACCTTCCTGCTGAAGACCTGACCGCGGGCGCGGATCGTCAGCTTGCCGGACATATTGGCCGGGAATTCGGCCTGGATCTCCGGGTCTTCCTCGCAGGTGATCTTGGGCATCAGGGCGCGCAGCTCGGGCGCGTTCATCTTGGGGTAGCTGTCCCAGCCGAAATGCCCATGGGCCAGCGCGCAGGCGACGACGAAGGGGCCGCTGAACTGGCCATCCACCACATTCTGCGGGTTCTGCTTATAGGCGAGCGGCGCGCCCACCAGCAGCATGCCCTTGTTGGGCAGGCCCATGGTGACGCTTTCGATCTCCTCCGCCTTCAACCCGTGCTCGGCGCGAAGCGCCAGCGCCGCATCCACATTGGCATGGCCATAGCGGCAGGAGGGATAGGGCTTCACCGCCGTTTCCATCAGCTCATATTGGCTGCCGAGGCCCTGCAGCGCGCGCTCCGGGTTCGGGTTGGGCGCATAGGCGCGGAGGAAGCCGGCCTTGCCTTCCAGCGCCTCGGCGGCGCCGCGGAAGCCCTCGCGCGCCAGAAGTGCCGCGGAAAGGCCCGCCATGGCGGCCCAGCCCACCTGGAAGCGCTTGGTCCAGGCGCCATTCTTCAGGAATTGCAGGCTGCCGGCCGATTGGCTGAGCGCGATGCCCAGCGCATCGGCGATCTGCGCCTCGGAGAGCCCCATCACCCGGCCGGCGGCGGCGGCCCCGCCGAAGACGCCGCAGGTGGCGGTCGGGTGGTAGCCGCGGTCATAATGGTCACCACCCGGGAGGGCCAAGGCGAGGCGGTTGGTCACCTCATAGCCCGCCACGATGGCGGCGATGACATCGGCGCCCGAGGCGCCGGTGAGTTCGGCGGCGGCCAGGGCGGCGGGGATCACGGGGGCGCCGGGGTGCAGCGTGCCGGCGGCGTGGGTGTCGTCGAAATCGAGGCTATGGGCGAAGGCGCCGTTCAGCAGGGCAGCGCCGGCAGGCGACCAGCGGCTGCTCTCGCCGAAGACGGCATGGTTGCCGGTGGCAAGGCCCATGGCGCGGGCGGCGGCCATCAAGGGCGCGCTGCTCTCGGCGTCATGCCGGCCGCGCACGATATTGCCCAGCAGGTCCAGGATCAGGAAGCGCGCGCGGGTTTCGACCTCGGCCGGCAGGTCCTGGTGGCGGATGGTCGCGGCATAATGCGCGAAGCGGGCGGTGAGCGCGGTCATGGCGTTGTCCTCGACAAGGTTTTCCCGATTAAACCAGACCCGTTCCGACCCGACCAGACGCCATGCAGCGCCGCGATGGCGGATGGCCGCGCTTCCGCGTTGCGGCGGGGGGCGGGAAATGGCACGAAGCATCCATGTTCACGCGTCGCGTCCTGCCGGCCGGATTCGCCGCCCTGGCGATTTCTCCGGCCATCGCCCGCAAGGCCCAGGCGCAAGGCCAGGGCCAAGGCAGCTTCAGCGCCTTCCTGGACGGGGTGCGCAGCGAGGCGCGCCGCGGCGGCGTGAGTGCCGCCACCATCAACCGCGCCTTCACCGGGCTGCGCGCCAATGACCGCGTGCTGGAGCTGGACCGCCGCCAGGCCGAATTCACCCAGACCTGGCCGCAATACCGCGATGCCCGGCTGTCCCAGGCGCGGATTGACGCCGGCCGCCGCGCCTATGCCGACAACCGCGCCCTGCTGGAGAGCATCCAGGCCCGCTTCCGGGTCTCGGCCCGGGTGGTGGTGGCGATCTGGGGGCTGGAGACGAATTACGG
>JAIYDS010000111.1 GCA_027487385.1 Acetobacteraceae bacterium
CTGGTCCATATGGACCTGGACGCTGCCAGCCCCGTCGCCGACCTTCGCGGTATTGGCCCCGCGGATCAGTTCCTTGCGAGTCACGATGTTCATGCGGCCATCTCCGGGCTGATGCCTTCCAATCTGTCCTCAAGCTCCTCGCCGGCACGGCGCAGGGCTTCGAGTGTCGCGGCGTCCGGCGCCCAATAGGCACGCTCGGTCGCTTCGATCAGGCGGTTCGCGATTTTCGCGGATGCGGTGGGGTTGAGGTTGGCCAGGCGGGCCCGCATCTCCTCATCCAGCATGTAGGTCTGCGCCAGGTGCTGATAGACCCAGGGCTGCACCTGCCCCGTGGTGGCCGACCAGCCCATGGTGTTGGTCACATGCTCCTCGATCTGGCGCACGCCCTCATAGCCATGCGCCAGCATCGCCTCGAACCATTTCGGGTTCAGCGCCCGCGTGCGGGTCTCCAGGCTCACCTGTTCGGCCAGAGACCGGATGGTGCCGGCACCACGCGTCTGGTCGCCGATATAGACCGAAGGCTCCTGCCCCCTCACCCGCAGCACGGCGCGGCTCATGCCGCCCAGGCTGTCGAAGTAATGGCTGATGGTGGTGATGCCGCTCTCGACGCTGTCCAGGTTCTGGTAGGTGCACTCCACCGTGCTCAGCACCTGGTTCATCACCACGTCATGGCGCCGCGGCCGGCCATCGGCGCCATAGGCATAGCCCTTGCGCTTCATATAGGCCTCGGCCAGTTCGTCTTCATCCTGCCAGCTGCCATTGTCCACGATCTGGTTGACATTGGCGCCATAGGTGCCGTCGGCATTGCCGAAGATGCGCAGCGCCGCATCCTCCATCGTGCCGCCATGCTGCGCGATGCAGGCCAGCGCGTGCTTGCGGATGAAGTTCATCTCCGCCGGCTCATCCGCCTCGGCGGCGAAGAGCGCGGCTTCGGCCAGGAGCTTGGTCTGCAGCGGCAGAAGGTCGCGGAAGATGCCGGAGAGGCTGATCATCACGTCAATGCGCGGCCGGCCCAGCTTCTCCAGCGGCACCAACTGCGCGCCGCAAAGGCGGCCATAGGCGTCATGCCGCGGCTCGGCGCCCATCAGCCAGAGCGCCTGGGCAATCGGCCCGCCCTCGGTTTTCAGATTGTCGGTGCCCCAAAGGACCATCGCGATGGTCTCGGGCAGCGGAGCACCGGCGGCGGTGTGGCGTTCCAGCAACCGCTCAGCCTGCTGCGCGCCATCCTTCACGGCGAAGACCGAGGGGATGGCGAAGGGATCAAAGCCGTGCAGGTTGCGGCCCGTGGGCAAGACATCGGTGGTGCGCAGCAAGTCGCCGCCTGGGGCGGGCTTGGTGTAGCGCCCATCCAGCGCGTGCAAGATGGCGGGGATCTCGTGCTCCGTGGCCAGCAGGTGATCGAGGCGCTTCCGCTCGGCGACGTCGGTGACGCCGGCGGCATCGAGCATCTCCACCCGCTGCTCGGCCGTCATCTGCTTGCCCAGCGCATGCAGACCGTGCGGGATCAGCGTGTATTCCAGTTCCAGAAGCTCGGCCTTGAGCTTCATCATCCGCACTTCGTATTCGCCCGCCTCCCAGACGGGCTCGGCCGGGGCGAGTTCCACGGCCGCGGCCTGCGCCTGGATCAGCTGGGCCATGCTGGCCCGGCTGCCCGCATCCGCATCGGGATCCTGGGTGCGCCAGCGATCCAGGCTGGCCTTCAGTTCCATCAGCCCGCGATACAGCCCGGCGCTTGCGACAGGCGGCGTGAGATAGCTGATCAAGGTGGCGCCAGCGCGGCGCTTGGCCAGCATCCCCTCGGAGGGGTTGTTCGATGCGTAGAGGTAGAAATTCGGCAGGTCGCCGATCAGCCGGTCCGGCCAGCATTCGGCCGACATGCCGGCCTGCTTGCCGGGCATGAATTCCAGCGCGCCATGGGTGCCGAAATGCAGCACCGCATCGGCCTGGAACTCCTCGCTCATCCAGCGATAGAAGGCCGCGAAGGCGTGGGTCGGCGCAAAGCCCTGCTCGAAGAGCAGGCGCATCGGATCACCCTCATAGCCGAAGCCAGGTTGCACGCCGACAAAGACATTGCCGAAACGCTCGCCCAGGATGTGGATGCTGGCGCCATCGCTCTGCTGGCGGCCAGGGGCCGGGCCCCATTGCTTCTCGATCTCGCCGAGCCAGCGCTGCTTGCGCACATGCTCATCCGTGCTGACGCGCGCGCCGACATTGGCGAGACTGCCGTAACGCTCGCGATTGCCGTTGATGATGGCTTCGCGCAGCGCATCCACGCTCTCGGGCACATCCACCGAATAGCCCTCGGCCTTCATGCCGAGCAGGGTGGCGTGCAGGCTTTCGAAGACCGAGAGATAGGCGGCGGTCCCGGTGTTCCCGGCATTGGGCGGGAAGTTGAAGATGACGACGCCGACGCGCCGCTCGGCCCGCTCCTTGCGCCGCAGCGCGATGATCTTGCCCACGCGCTGGGCCAGCGTGCCGGCGCGCTCGTGATGCGCCACCATGTCCCGCCTGCAGGAGACGCCATCGCAGCCGGGGCAGCGATCCGCCGGCGTGGTCGCACCGCAGCGCCCACCGAAGGTCATCGGCATGATGGCGCCGTCCAGCTCCGGCAGGGCCACCATCATCGTGGCCTCCACCGGTGTCAGCCCGCGCGCATCCTTGCGCCATTGGAAGATCGGTTGGAACTCCAGCGGATGCGCGCCGACATAGGGGACATCGAGGCGGGCCAGCATCTCCTCGGCCGCGCGGGCGTCATTATAGGCAGGGCCACCCACCAGCGAGAAACCCGTGAGCGAGACGACGGCATCCACGCTGGCCTTGCCGTCCTGCATGAAGAAACGCTCCACCGCCGGGCGCTGGTCCAGCCCCGAGGCGAAGGCGGGCACGACCTCCATGCCGCGCCGCTCGAACTCCGCGATGACGCCATTGTAGTGGCCCGCATTGCCGGCGAGCACATAGGAACGCAGCAGCAGCAGCCCGACGCGCCCCTTCCCCGCGGAGCGCGGCAGCTTCGCCACGTCATCGGCGAAAAGCCCCGGAATGCGCGGGTGATACAGCCCAATCTCGGGATACTCGATGGGTGCAGCCGGCTGCGCCACCGGCGCATCGGCATAGCGCTTGGCCAGCAGCCGCACGAGATTGGCCAGGTTCTCGGAGGAGCCCGCCAGCCAGTATTGCAGGCAGAGCATATAGGCGCGCACATCCTGCGCCACGCCGGGGATGAAGCGCAGGAACTTCGGCAGTTCCTTCAGCATCTTCATCTGGCCCTTGCCGGAGGAGCGCGGGCCCTTGGAGCCTCGCAGCCGCTTCAGCATGCCGAGGATGCCGGTCGCCTCGGCCGACATGTCGAACTTCTTGAGGCGGGTCAGCTTCACCACCTCGCCCGCCGACATCATGCCGACCATGGCGGCGCAATCCTGGCGACGGGCCTGCAGCGCCGGCATCACCATGCGCACATGATCGTCAAGAAACAGCATGGCCGAGACGATGATGTCAGCCTTCGCGATATCCGCGTGGCAGGCGGCCAGCGCATGCGGGTCGCTCGCCCATTCATCGGCCGAATGCACGATGAGGCGCAGCCCTGGCATCTCGGCCGCAAGTTCCGCCTGAGCACGCTCCACCGCCGCGCCAAAGTGACCATCCATGGTCACGATGACGAAATGGAGGGGCTGCCCCCCCTTAGCGGGAGAAATGTGCTTTTGCGTCATACAGGGTCTCGACCGTGATGGTGCGAATGCCGTTCATCTCGGCGAAGCGCTCCGTGTTGCGCTTCGCCTTGCCGCGGACGAAGAAGGGGATCTTCTTGAGTTCCTTCTCGCCATCCGCGGTCCATTGGATCGCGCCGCTGACGGGCTCGGGCGCCACCAGCACCTCCGCTTCCGCCTGCACCGGCTCCGCCTTGGCGGCGGCATGGCCGAGATGCGAGGGCGCGGCATCGGCGTGGAACTCGAAATCCTCGCGGAACATCCCGATGAGATGCTCCTCGAGGCCCATCATCAGCGGATGAACCCAGGTGTCGAACAGGACATTGGCGCCCTCGAAACCCATCTGCGGCGAGTTGCGCGCTGGGAAATCCTGCACATGCACCGGCGCCGAGATCACCGCGCAGGGCACGCCCAGGCGCTTGGCGACATGGCGCTCCATCTGCGTGCCCAGCACCAGCTCGGGCTGGGCAGCGGCGATGGCGGCCTCGACCTCCAGGTAATCATCGGTGATCAGTGCCTCGAGGCCGTGGCGCTTCGCCGCCTCGCGCACGTCGCGCGCCTGCTCGCGGGAATAGGTGCCAAGGCCCACCACCTGGAAGCCCAGCTCCTCGGCCGCGACGCGCGCGGCGGCGACGGCATGCGTCGCATCGGCGAAAATGAAGACACGCTTGCCGGTGAGGTAGGTGCTGTCCACGCTGCGCGAATACCAGGGCAGGCGCGAGCTTTCCTCGGCCAGGAAATCGCTCGCATCAAGACCGGCCAGGGCCGCCACTTCGGCGATGAAGTCACGCGTGCCGCCCACGCCGATCGGGATGCAGCGCGTGAAGGGCTGGCCCAGATTGCGCTGCATCCAGGCGGCCGCCTGGCCCGCGATCTCGGGGTAGAGCACCACGTTGAAATCCGCATCGCCCAGCCGCGCCAGATCCGACGGCCGTGCGCCGAGCGGTGCGACGACATTCACCGCGATGCCAAGCCTTGCGAGCAGCCCGCGCACCTCTTTGATGTCATCGCGGTGGCGGAAGCCGAGAGCCGTCGGGCCCAGGATGTTGCAGCGTGGCAAGGCGCCGGCCGGGCGCTCCATCTTCACGGCGAAGCGGCGGATCAACTGGTAGAGCGTCTCCGCCGCGCCCCAGTTTTCCTTCTTCTGATAGGCCGGCAGCTCCACCGCGATCACGGGAATCGGCAGGCCCGAAGTGGCAGCGAGGCCGCCCGGATCATCCTGGATCAGCTCCGCCGTGCAGGAGGCGCCGACCAGCATGGCCTCGGGCTGGAAACGCTCATAGGCATCGCGCACCGAAGTCTTGAACAACTCGGCCGTGTCGCCGCCGAGGTCGCGCGCCTGGAAGGTGGTGTAGGTGACAGGCGGGCGCGAGTTGCGCCGCTCGATCATGGTGAAGAGCAGATCCGCATAGGTGTCGCCCTGCGGGGCGTGCAGCACGTAGTGCAGGCCTTCCATGGCGGCGGCGATTCGCATCGCGCCCACATGCGGCGGGCCTTCATAGGTCCAGAGGGTCAGCTGCATGGCCTCAAACCCTCAGCACATCGCGCCGCGCGAAGGGGCGCGCGAAGAGGCCAGCGAGGTCCGCCGCCTGGTCGTAGCCCTGCACCGGCGTGAAGACGAGCTCGATGGACCATTTGGTCATGATGCCCTGCGCCTCCAGCGGATTCGCAAGGCCCAGGCCGCAGACAACGAGATCGGGTCGCGCCGCCTGGCAGCGATCAAGCTGCTTCTCGACGTCCTGCCCTTCCGAGAGCAACGCCGATTCGGGAAGCAACGGCATCTCAGCCGCCAGATGTTGGCGGTGCAGATAGGGCGTGCCGATCTCAATCGCTTCCATGCCGCATTCGCGCGTCAGAAAGCGCGCCATCGGCACCTCCAACTGCGAGTCGGGGAAGAAGAAGACGGATTTGCCGGCGAGCTTCGCACGCGGTGCGGCGAGCGCCTGGCGCGCGCGCGCCTCACCTGCCGCGGTCACTTCGCGGAAGCGCGAGTCGCTCACCCCGAAGGCCTGAGCCGCCGCACGCAGCCAAAGCGTCGTGCCCTCCGCGCCCAGCGGGAAAGGGGCGGCCAGGTGCCGTGCGCCGCGCGCTTCCAGCAGGCGGCCGGTCTCGGCGAGAAAGGGCTGGGCCAGCAGGAATTGCGTGTTCGGACCCACCACCGGCATGCCGCCGGCGCGGCGGGCGGGCAGGAAGGCCACGCGCTCGATTCCCATCGCCGCAAAGAGGCGGATGAACTGGTCCTCCACCACATCGGCCAAGGCACCGACGACGAGAAGCTGGCGCGCATCGCTCTGCGCCAGCTCCGGCACCAGGGCGGCCAGGCAGGCATCCTCACCCTGCGTGAAGGTGGTCTCGATTCCCGAGCCCGAATAATTCAGCACCCGCACGCCGTTGAAGCGCCGATCCAGCCGCTGCGCCGCGCGATGGAGATCCAGCTTGATCACCTCCGACGGGCAGGAACCCACCAGGAAGAGAAGCTTGATGTCAGGCCGGCGCTCCAGCAGCCGGGCCACGTTGCGGTCCAGCTCCTCCTGCGCGTCGGCGAGGCCCGCGAGGTCACGTTCATCCAGGATGGCGGTGGCGAAGCGCGGCTCGGCGAAAATCATGACGCCCGCGGCCGATTGCAGCAGATGGGCGCAGGTGCGGCTGCCGACCACCAGGAAGAAGGCATCCTGGATCTTGCGGTGCATCCAGACGATGCCGGTCAGCCCGCAGAAGACCTCGCGCTGGCCGCGCTCACGCAGGACGGGCCGCGTGTCGCAACCGGCCTCGGCCGGGCGATCGAGCGTGACGCTCATGCGCCGCTCGCCTGCAGCCGCGCGGCGCGCAGCTTGAGCACGAATTGCGTGGCGTTGATGACGTAGGCGGCATAGGCGGCGAGCGCCAGCCACATCTGGAAATGCGTGTCGCCCCAGCCGGCGAAAAGAGCGCCGAGATAGGCCGTGTGCAGCGCCAGGACCAGCATGCTGAACACGTCCTCCCAGAAGAAGGCCGGCGCGAAGAGATACTTGCCATAGACCGCATGCTCCCAGATCGAGCCGGTCACCATGATGGTGTAGAGCAGCAAGGTCTTCAGAACGATGGATCCCTCAGCCCAGGCGAGACCCTCACCGCTGCCGAGATAGCGGATCACCAGACCGAGGCTCACCACGAAGACAAGGAACTGCAACGGCGCGAGGATGCCCTGCACCAGCGTCCAGGGCGTGGCGTCCCGGCGGGCCTTTTCCTCGGCCGTGTAGAGCGGGGCGCGCTGGGCGGCGTGCTTGTGCTTGCGGCCGGAGGCTGTTCCGTAGGGGCAGGAATCCACCGCGTTGATGAGGCGATCAAGAACGGGATCGGAAAGCATGTCTGGACTACCCCTCCGCTGCGGCGGTCGCGAAGGCTGACTGGGGAGGCGCGCCGGGCTTCTGCCCGAACTCCGCCTTTGCCGGCCGTCTTGTGACCCCTTTGGATGGTGTCAGGCTAGGAGAGAGGGGCTCAGGGTGTCAAGCAAGATTGACGTAAAGATCAATTGACAATCCGCGCCGACCCAGGGAATGATCGCGCTCCAGAGGGTTCTTGAGGACGCCGCCATGATGTTGCAAAGCCCGGCCAGGCAAGCGGCCCTCCAACCCCGGATCAGCAAGATGGACCGACCCGCCGCCAAAGCCATTTTCGGCCGTCGCCTGGGCATTATCTCTCAGCAAATCGCGATCGCCCTTGGCCAGGACGTTGTCCCGCTCCTGCATGAACTGCGGCAGCCGCTGGAGGTCGCGGAGCTCGAGCGGCTGACCGCCGCCGCCGCGCGCGGTGATGGAGAGGCGCTGGCTTCCGCGATCCGGCTCAAGCAGGTGGATGGACAAACATCCGAGCAGCTGTGTCTGACTTTCTTGACACTGGTCGCCCGCCGCCTGGGCGAATGGTGGGAGGAGGATCGCTGCACCTTCGTCGAGGTCACGCTCGGCATGATCGTCCTGCACCAGCAACTGCGCGAACTGGCTCCGGGGCTGGTGACCTCCGGCGCTGTGGGCGGCGGGCGCTCCGCCCTGATGATGACGGCGATCGGCAGCCAGCACAGCATGGGCATCGCCATGGTGGCCGAGTTCTTTCGTGCCGCCGGCTGGGCCATCTCCGATGAGACCATCCCCAGCGAGGCCGCCTTGATTCGCCGGGTCTCCGAGCAATGGTTCGGCCTCGTGGCCATCTCCGTCGGTTCGTCGAGCAATATTCCAGGGCTTGCCGGCCATATCTCGGCGATCCGTGCCCATTCGCGCAATCGGGAGGTGGCCGTCATGCTGGGTGGACCAGCCCTGCTCTCCCATCCCGAACTGGCCTTGGCCGCCGGAGCCGATGCCACCGCACCCGACGCCGCGGAGGCGTTGCGCCGCGCCGAGTCTCTGGTAGCCCTCATGCAGGGGGCGGAATGACAACATCCCACCTCGCATCGCAACCCTGCTGGAAGGATCAGACATCGCGTGTTGGGTTTTGGCACTCCGAGCCAATCGCTGGGGGACATGGATGCGGAAGCCGCATCGCGCCTGATCGCCGCGGCGGCTGACGCCACGCTGGTGCTCGATGGTGACGGTGTGATCCGCGACATGGCTTTCGGCAATGCCGACCTTGCCGCCGCTTTGGGCGGGCGTAAGGCCTGGGTCGGTCGCGCGCTCGCCGAATCGGTCGCCGAGGACAGTCGCGCCAAGGTGACGGACATGTTGAGCAGCGCCGCCTCGCATGAGCCGCCGCGCTGGCGGCATCTCAATCTGCGTGGCACCGATGGCGCGAGCCTGCCGCTGCTCTGTGCGGCCAATCACGTCAGCGGCTCGGACCGCAGCATCGTCTTCGCCCGCGACCTGCGGCTTCTCGCCTCGCTGCAGCAGCGCCTGGTCGAGGCGCAGCAGGCGATGGAACGTGAATATGGCCGACTGCGCCAGGCCGAGACGCGCTACCGCCTGCTGTTTCAGATGTCGGGCGAGCCGGTGCTGGTCCTTGATGCGGCGAGTCTGCGGGTGCTGGAAGCCAATCTCGCAGCCGACAGGCTCTTCGGCGCGCAGCCGGGCTTCCTTGATGCCTTCGCTCTCGAGGATCGCCCGCGTGTCGAGGCACTCCTGGCCGCGGTGCGCGCCGCCGGCACGGCCGAGGAGCGGCGCGTCACGCTGGTCGGCACCGGGCGGGAGGTGCTGCTCTCCGCCTCGCTGCTGCGGCATGAGCGCAGCTCTCTTTTCCTGGTGCGCCTGGCCTTCCTGACCACCGAAGGACCCGCCACCGCAGCGCCGGTCAGCAGCGCGCGACTCGCCGAATTCGTCGAGAGCACACCTGATGCCTTCGTGCTGATCAGCGCCGATGGGCGAATCATCACGGCGAATCCGGCCTTCCTCGAATTGGCCCAATTGCCCAATGAAGCACAGGTGCGCGGTGAGGAACTGTCTCGCTTCCTCGGGCGCCAGTCCATTGAGCTTGATGTGCTTCTGGCGCAGGTGCGCGGGCGCGGTCCCGTGCGCATGTTCCGCACCCTGCTGCGCGGCGACCAGGGCTCCGAGGCAGATGTCGAGGTCTCGGCCGTCTCCGTCCTGGATGGCGGGCAGACCTGCTTCGGCTTCACGATACGCGACATCGGCACCCGGGCGCCACCGCCCGCCGAGGCCGCCGCCGCACTGCCCGCCGCCGGCCAGCTCACCGACCTCGTCGGCCGTGTGCCGCTGAAGGAGCTGGTGCGCGAGGCGACGGACGTGATCGAGAAGCTGGCGATCGAGGCCGCGCTGGAACTCACCGGCAACAACCGCGCCTCGGCGGCCGAGATGCTCGGCCTCTCGCGCCAGTCGCTCTACGTGAAGCTGCGCCGCTACGGCATCGGCGAAGCCGATGCGGATGAGGAAGGCTGATCCCATGTCCGACGCCACCCTGAGCCGGCCCGACCCCGCCGCCATCCTGGAATTGTTCAAGCCGGTCACCTGGTTCCCGCCGGTCTGGGCCTTCCTGTGCGGCGTGGTCGCCTCGGGTGCGCCGATGCAGGGGCGCTGGGGCTATGCGGCGCTGGGGCTTCTGCTGGCCGGTCCCATGGTCTGCGCCACCAGCCAGGCGGTGAATGACTGGTTCGACCGCCATGTGGACGCGATCAATGAGCCCAACCGGCCGATTCCCTCCGGCCGCATTCCCGGCCGCATGGGGCTCTACATCGCCATCTTCTGGAGCGGCGTTTCCCTGCTGGTCGGCGCCACGCTCGGCCTCTGGGGTTTTGCCGCGACGGTGGTGGCGCTGATCCTCGCCTGGGCCTATTCCGCGCCGCCGCTGCGCCTCAAGCTGAATGGCTGGTGGGGCAATCTCGCCTGCGGGCTGAGCTACGAGTCGCTGCCCTGGATCACCGCTGCGGCCGTGATCTCGGGGGGCGCGCCGGCCATGCCGGTCATCATCCTGGCGCTGCTCTACGGGCTTGGCGCGCATGGCATCATGACGCTGAACGACTTCAAGTCCATCGAGGGCGACAAGCGCACCGGCGTGCGCAGCCTGCCCGTGCAATTGGGCGCCGAGCGCGCGGCGCTGGTGGCCTGCTGGGTGATGGCCATCCCGCAGGCGGTGGTGATCGCGCTGCTCTTCGCCTGGGGCGCGCCGATCTACGCGCTGATCATCCTGGCGCTGCTGGGCGGCCAGGTGGCCGCCATGGTGAAGATGCTGCGCGACCCGAAGAAGCTGGCGCCCTGGTACAACGCGACCGGCATCGGGATGTATGTGCTCGGCATGCTGGCCTCGGCCATCGCGGTGCGGGGGATGGCATGAGCGGCCTGTCCTGGATCAGCATCATCCGCCTCGGCCTGGTGCAGACGGCGCTGGGCGCCATCATCGTGCTGACCACCTCCACGCTGAACCGCGTGATGGTGGTGGAATACGCCTTGCCGGCCATGCTGCCGGGCGTGCTGGTCGCCATTCATCACGCGGTGCAGATGCTGCGTCCGCGCCTCGGCTATGGCAGCGACATGGGCGTGCGCCGCACGCCCTGGATCATCGGCGGCATGGCCGTGCTCGCGCTCGGCGGTGTGACCTCGGCCGCCGCGGTGGCGCTGATGAGCGTCTCGCTCGGCTGGGGCGTGGCGCTGGCCGCGCTGGGCTTTTTCCTGGTGGGCCTCGGTGTGGGGGCGGCGGGCACCTCGCTGCTTGCCATGCTGGCCTCGATGGTGGAGCCCGAGCGGCGCGCCCCGGCCGCGACCATCCTCTGGGTCATGATGATCATGGGCTTCGCCATCACGGCGGGCATCGCGGGCAAGCTTCTCGACCCCTTCTCTCCCCTGCGGCTGGTCGCGGTGACGGGCGGCGTCTCGCTGGTCGCTTTCCTGCTGGCCTGCGTGGCGCTGATCGGGCTGGAGCGCGGGGCCCGCGCGCCCGTGGCGCATGAGGGCGAGCGCCCGGCCTTCTCCGCCGTGCTGCGTGAGGTCTGGGCCGACGCGGCGGCGCGGCGCTTCACCGTCTTCGTCTTCATCTCCATGCTGGCCTATAGCGCGGCCGATCTGGTGCTGGAGCCCTTCGCGGGCGAGGTCTTCGGCCGCACCATCGGGCAATCCACCGCGCTGGCGGGGCTGCAGAATGCCGGCACGCTGGGCGGCATGGTCGTGATGGCCATCTTCGGCTCGGGCCTGTTCGGGCAGCGCCTCGCCTCGCTGCGCGGCTGGACGGTCTGGGGCTGCCTGGCCTCCGCCGCGGCCCTGGTGGCGCTGGCTCTGGCGCCGCGCCTGACCGACAGCGTCCCACTGGAGGCGCTGTATGTGGCGCTGGGCCTTGCCAATGGCGCCTTCGCGGCCGCGGCCATCGCCTCGATGATGCAGCTCGCGGGCGCAGCCCGGACCGGCACGCGCATGGGGCTGTGGGGGGCCGCGCAGGCCATCGCCTTCGCCCTCGGCGGCTTTGGCGGCACGGTCGTGTGCGACCTGGCGCGCTGGCTGCTCGGCAGTGCCGAGCAGGCCTATGCCGCGGTCTTCCTGGGTGAGGCCGCGCTCTTTGTTCTCTCCGCGCTGATCGCGCTCCGGCTGGCCGTCCCACGGCTGACCCAACTCCGCATGACCCCGATGAAGGAGGCCATTTCGTGAACCAAGACACCTATGATGTTCTGGTGGTGGGGGGCGGCCCCTCGGGTGCCACGGCCGCGCATGACCTGGCCCGGGCCGGCAAGCGGGTGGCGATGCTGGACCGCGCGGGGCGCATCAAGCCCTGCGGCGGCGCCATTCCGCCCCGCGCCATCCGCGATTTCGCCATCCCCGACCATCTGATCGTGGCCAAGATCAACAACGCGCAAATCGTCTCGCCCAAGCGGCGCCGGGTGGACATGCCGGTCGAGAATGGCGGCTATGTCGGCATGGTGGATCGCTGCGAATTCGACGAATGGCTGCGTGAGCGCGCGGCCGGCGCGGGTGCCGATTGGATCAAGGGCACCTCGCATGACCTGGAGCGTGACCCGGACGGCACCGCCGTCATCACCTATGAGCCGAAGGGCGGCAGCGGCCTGGCGCGCATCCGCGCGAAGATGGTCATCATCGCCAATGGCGCGCGCAGCGAACTGGCCATGCAGGCCATTCCCGGCCAGGGCCATCCCAAATGCGTCTTCGCCTATCACGAGATCGTGCGGGTTCCGGAAGGCGCGGGCTTCGACGGCCAGCGCTGCGACGTGATCTATGACGGCCGCACCTCGCCCGATTTCTACGCCTGGATCTTCCCGCATGGCGACACCGCCAGCATCGGGACGGGCAGCGCGAAGAAGGGCTTTTCCCTGCGGGGTGCCACCGCCGCCGTGCGCGAGGAGAACGGCCTCGCCCATGTCGAGACCCTGCGGCGCGAAGGCGCGCCCATTCCGATGAAACCCTTGAAGAAGTGGGACAACGGCCGAGATGTCGTCCTGGCCGGGGATAGCGCGGGCGTGGTCGCGCCGGCCTCGGGCGAGGGCATCTACTACGCCATGCTGGGTGGGCGCCTGGCGGCCGAGGCGGTGCAGATCGCGCTCGCCACCAAGGACCCCGCCGCCCTCAAGACCGCGCGGAAGCGGTTCATGAAGGATCACGGCAAGGTCTTCATGGTCCTCGGGATCATGCAGTTTTTCTGGTACCGCAATGACTGGGTGCGGGAGCGTTTCGTGAAGATGTGCATGGACAAGGATGTCCAGCGCCTGACGTGGGA
>JAIYDS010000223.1 GCA_027487385.1 Acetobacteraceae bacterium
ATCTTCCCCTCGCGCAGCCGCGCAAAGCTATCCCCCAGCGCCACCGAGAAATGCAGCATGATGCTCGCATCGCGGTAGCAATCCGTGGTGCAGGCCTGGCAGCCATCGCGCACCGCCATCTCCGGCTGGTAGTCCATGACCTTGGAGATCGGCTGCTTCCAATCCTCGCAGCGCCACAAATCGTAGTTCCAGTCGAGGTAGAAATACTTGTACCCCGCATGGCAGATGAAGCGCTCGCCCTGGCCGGTCAGGCGGCGCCGCATATCGGCGATGCCCTCCTTCGGGTTGAACACGGGGATCACCGCCCGCGTCTTCTCCACCCCGTCAAACGCCGCGATCAGCTCCTCCACCGACATGTCCACCAGCGCGCTATCCTCGGAATAGACGAGCGAGGAGGAGCCCAGCGCCGCCTTCCGCGGGTAGGAGAAGGTGACGGCCGCGAAGCCCAACTCCTTCAGGAAATGGCCGAGTGCGGCGTAATCCCGCACCAGCCGCGTCATGGCGACGGAGGCGATGGGCGTGATCCCCATCTCCCGCATCCGGGTCGTGCTTTCCTTGATGCGCTCGCAGCCGCCCTTCAGGCCGCGATTCTTCTCATGCTCGCCCGCATCCTCGCTGTCTATCGAGATGAAGATCGTGCTGATCCCCGTCCCCCGCAGCGATTCCAGCTGCCCCGGCAGCAGCCAGCCATTGGTCACCATGGTGGGCTGCACGCCCATCTCGCTGGCCGTGCGCGCCATCTCGGCGATTCGCTTGTGCAGCAGCGGCTCGCCGCCCATGAAGGTCACGAAGCGGACATTGGCCTTGAGGCGCATATGCGCCAGCGCATCGGCGAAGAGGTCGGCGTTCATGCTCCGCCGGTCGGTCACGAAGCCCTTGTCATGCGCGAAATTGCAGAAGTCGCAGGTCGCGTTGCACATGTTGGTGACGGAGCAGTTGAGGATGGCCGGCCCGCCCTGCGGAACCAGCTTCAAAAGGTCCAGGAAACCGGAACGATTCGCCGCCATGATGCATCCTCTGCCGCGCCCAATGGGGCCCGCCTTGGATTGCCCCAAACCGGCCCCGATGTCACGCGATGGCGCGGAATCCGGCCTCCGCCGCGTCCAGCACGGCGGCGATATCGGCCTCGGTGTGCGCCGCACACAGGAACATGTTGTGCCGCGGGTGCAGATAGGCGCCGGCCCTCAGCGCCGCCGCGCAAAAGGCGCGCCCCGCCTGGAAGTCGGGGTCGCCCTCGAAGAGAAACAGCGGCATGGAAACCGGCCCCGATTGCCGCAGCCCGATGTTGAATCCCCGCGCCCGCTCGGCCAGCCCCTCCC
This sequence comes from Acetobacteraceae bacterium, assembly GCA_027487385.1. Taxonomy (GTDB): domain Bacteria; phylum Pseudomonadota; class Alphaproteobacteria; order Acetobacterales; family Acetobacteraceae; genus Roseococcus. The sequence continues at coordinate 1,320 of JAIYDS010000223.1, forward strand.
GCAGCCGGGTGCCCAGCCGTTCCAGATGCCCCACCACATCCCGCCGCTCCAGCTCCGCCAGCGTGGCCACGGCGGCGGCCATGGCCACGGCCGAGCACCAGAAGGAACCGGTGACAAAGACGCTGGCCGCCGCCTCCCGCAGCGAATCCCGCCCCGTCACGGCCGCCAGCGCATGCCCATTGGCGATGGCCTTGCTCCAGGCCGAGAGATCGGGCCGCACGCCCAACCCCTCCCAGGAGCCGCCGGGATGCAGGCGGAAGCCCGCGCGCACGTCGTCCAGGATCAGCGCGGCGCCCTTCGCATCGCAAATCCGCCGCGCGGCCTCAGCGAATTCCAGGCTGGGCAGCTCCTGGTCCACCACATTGTCATGCCGGAAGGCGGTGATGATGATGCCGGCCAGGTCATGCCCCGCCTCGCTGGCGGCGGCTTCCAGGCTCGCCACGTCATTGTAGTCGAAGCGCAGCTGGTTCGCCCGGTCCTCCGGCCGGGTGCCGAGCGGCACGGGCGTGCACCAGGGCGCGGCCCCGTGATAGGAGCCGCGCGCGATCAGGATGGTCCCGCGCCCCGTGGCGGCGCGCGCGATGGTGACGCAGGCGGTGGTGGCATCCGTGCCGTTCTTCATGAACATCGCCCAATCGGCGGCGGGGATGCGCGCCACCAGGCGCTCGGCGAGTTCCACCAGCACGGGGCCCGGCCCATTCAGGCAATCGCCGAGATCGGCCTGGCGCCGCGCCGCCGCCTCCACCACCTTGTCCTGATGGCCGAGCACGATGGGCCCCCAGCTGCACATCAGGTCCACATAGCGGTTGCCATCCACATCCCAGACATGGCCGCCTTCGCCGCGCGCGAAGAATTGCGGATAGCCCTCCGGCAGCCTGGCCGCGTTCAGATGCCCCCACATCCCGCCGGGGATGACGCGCGCCGCGCGCTGGCGCAGCGCGGCGTCGGCGCTCAAAGCCTGGCGCCCCAGAACATCGGATAGGCGGCGCGCGGCAGATCCCGCACGCGGTCCCGATAGCCGGCGGGGATGGTGAATTGCCCCCAGAGGATGCTCGGCACATGCGGCACGGCGGCGGTCTGGATTTCGGCGGCGATGCGCTGCCGGCTTGGCCCATCCGTCGCCAGCGCGAATTCGCCCAGCAGGCGCTGCACATCGCGGTCGCAATCCCAGCCGGGGAAATCGGCGCAGGTGTTGGAGACGTAGAAATTGGTGAGCGGCGAGAACATGTCCGTCCCGTTCGCGTAGACGGCGAAGAGGTGCCAGCCCTCGCGCCGGGCGCGGCGCGCGAGCAGCGTGCCCCAATCCATCAGCTGTTCCGTCACGTTGAAGCCGGCCTGCTGCATGGACTGGATCATCACCTGCGCCGCCGTCTGGCTGATGCCGCCCGCGGTGGTGAGGAAGGAGAGCGGCTGGCCGCGATAGGAGGTGGCGGCCAGCATGCGCCGCGCTTCGGCCGGGTCGAAGCTCGCCTGGGCCGCATTGCCCCGGCTGTCGAGCGGCGCGTCGCAGAGGAAGAAGGAGGGGCAGGGCGGGGCGCGGAATTGCGGCGGCACGCCGATGGCCGTCAGGATGCTCGCCTGGTCCGCGCAGCGCCAGAGGACGCGGCGCACGGCGGGGTCATCCATGGGTGCGGCCGCGTGGTTGATGCGGAAATTGCCCTGGAACTGATGAATGCCGCCGAGGCCCAGCGTGCGGACGCCGCGCGCGCGCTCGATGCGCGGCAGCAGGTCGAAGGGGAGGTACTGCATGTAGTCCACCTCGCCCGCGATGAGTGCGCTGGCGCCGGTCGCCTGGTCGGGCATGACGCGGAGGTTGATGGCGTCCAGATGCACGCGTTTGCCGCCGGCCAGGAAATCGGCGGGTTCGGCGCGGGGGATGTAGTCGGCGAAGCGCTCCAGCACCATGACATTGCCCGGGCGCCAATCGGCGGCGCGGAAGCGGAAGGGCCCGCTGCCGATGATCTCGCGGATGCGCTGCTCGACGGGCACGGCGGCGAGGCGCGCGGGGAGGATCACGGGCAGCGGCGCGTTCGGCTTGCCCAGCACATCGAGCACGAGCGGGAAGGGGCGGGAGAGGGTGAGGCGGAAGCGGCGCGCATCCACCGCCACCAGTTCGGCCTTCGCGGCCCAGAGCATGCGGCCCAGGCTGTCACGCGGCGCCCAGCGCTCCAGGCTCGCCACCACATCGGCCGAGGTGACGGGCTGGCCGTCATGGAATTTCAGCCCCTCGCGCAGGGAAAAGTTCCAGGTGAGGCCATCGGCGCTGGTCTCATGCGCTTCCACCATCTGCGGCTTGATCAGCCCTTGGCCGTCCATGGCGTAGAGCGTGTCGAACACATGGGTCGCGAAGGTGCGGGTGATGGCGGCGGTGGTGGCGTGCGGGTCGAGGATGACGACCTCGCTTTCCAGCACCAGGTTCAGCGTGCCGGCCGCCTGGGCCCGCGCGCCGAGGAAGGGCAGGGCCAGGCTGGCGAGGCCCGCGCGCCGCGTGATGGCCGTCATATCCGTCTCTCCCTGGTCGTTTCTTCAGAGAGGGTATTTGCTGTCTCCCGCGCGCGTCCAGCGCCGTGTGGAGGATTCTCGGGATGAATGTCGCGGAGATGGCGGCCAAGGCGCTGCCGCAGCTGGATGGCACACTGCGGCTGGAGGGGCTTTCGGCGCCGGTGGAGGTGCGGCGGGATGCGTTGGGTATCGCGCATATTCGCGCGGGCGGCGTGCGGGATGCGTTTTTCGCCCAGGGCTTCTGCCACGCGCAGGACCGCCTCTTCCAGTTGGAGCTGAACCGCCGGCGCGCGCTGGGGCGCAGCGCGGAATGGCTCGGGGCAGGGGGTTTCGGCGCGGATGCGCTGGCGCGGCGGCTGGACGTGGCGGGTGTCAGCCAGCGCGATGCGGCGGCGCTGGGCGCCGAGGCGCGCATGATGATCGAGGCCTATGCGGCCGGCGTGAACGCCTTCATCGCGAGCGACGCGCCGCTGGCTTTGGAATACCAGCTGCTGAACGCGACGCCCGAGCCCTGGGAGGGCTGGCATTGCATCGCCGTGATGCGCCGGCTTGGGCTGCTGATGGGCTCGGTCTGGTTCAAGCTTTGGCGCGCGGCGGCGCTGCCGGTGGCGGGAGAGGCGGTGACCAGCCTGCGCTATGATGATGGCGGCGCGGACATGCTGCTGCTGCCGCATGGCGGGGAGACAAAGCGCTGGCGCGCGGCGCTGAGCGACCTCGCCCCCGCTGTCGCCGCGTTGATGGAAGCGGCCGCGCCCGATGCCACGGGCGGCGGCAGCAACAACTGGGCGGTCTCGGCCGCGCGCAGCAGCACGGGCCGGCCCGTCCTGGCGGGCGATCCGCATCGCGTCTTCGAATTGCCGAACATGTATGCGCAGGGTCATCTGGCCTGCCCGGAATTCGACGTGATCGGGCTGACCGTCCCCGGCGTGCCGGGCTTTCCGCATTTCGCGCATAACGGGAAGGTCGCCTGGTGCGTCACCCACGGCTTCGCCGACATCCATGACGTCTATGTCGAGCGCTTCGACGCGGATGCCCGGCACGCGCTGTTCCAGGATCAGTGGGAGCCGGTGCGCCGCCGCGTGGAACAGGTCGCCATCCGCGGCGAGGCGCCGCGGGATGTGGAGGTGATCGAAACCCGCCACGGCCCGGTCATCGCCGGCGATCCAACACGCGGCCATGCGCTGACCCTCAAATCCGTGCAATTCGCCGAGACGGATCTCTCCTTTGACTGCCTGCCGCGCATGCTGACCGCGCAGACCGTCGAGACCCTGTTTGAGGCCACGCGCGGCTGGGGCCTGATCGACCACAACCTGGTCGCCGCCGACACCACGCAGCGCATCGGCTGGCTGCTGCGCGCGCGTGTGCCGAAGCGTGGGCGCGAGAATGGCTGGCTGCCCATGCCCGGCTGGACCGGCCAGCATGAATGGCAGGGCTGGATCGCGCATGAGGGCATGCCCGTGCTCCACGACCCGGAGGGCGGCCTTCTCGTCACGGCGAACAACCGCATCGTGGCGGAAGACCACCCGGATTACCTGCTGACGGATTGCCACCCGCCCTATCGCGCCCGCCGCGTCATGGCGCTGCTGGAGGCCCCCGCCTTGCGCAGCCCCGAAGGCGCCGCCACCATCCATGGCGATGTGCAGTCCCAGCCGGCACGCGACATCATCGCCCGGCTCGCCAAGCTGCGCTGCGAGGGCGCGGCGGAGGCCCTGCGCGCGGAACTCGCGGCCTGGGATGCCTGCATGAGGGCCGATTCCATCACCGCCGCGCGCTACATCGCCTTCCGCCTGGCGCTCACCTGTCGCTTCGCGGCGGTGAGCGGCCTGGGCGCGCTGGCCGGCCACCCCTATCTCGCGCCCGCGCCCGGCGTGGCGCCGCTGGCGCAGCTCTGGTGGGCGCTGCCCGCCCTGCTGCGCGCGGATGATGCCAGCCTGCTGCGCGGCAGCGACTGGAATATCCAGCTGCGCGAGGCGCTGGCCGAAACCGCCGCCGATCTGCCCACCCAGAACTGGGGCGAGGTCCATCGCCCGCGCTTCACCCATCCGCTGTCATCGCTCTTCCCCGAGGCGGCGGGCGTTCTGGACCCGCCCGCCCTGCCGCTCGGCGGCGATGGCGATACCGTCATGGCGATCGGCCTCATCGCGCCGCTCGGCCCGCGCGCGCAATATGGCGCGCTCTCGCGCTACGCCTTCGATGTGGGCGAATGGGAGAACAGCCGCTGGTCCGTCTTCCTTGGCGCCTCCGGCCATCCCGCCAGCCCGCATTATGCCGACCAGCACGCCACATGGGCCGCCGCACAGATGACGCCGATGCGCTATGCCTGGGCGGGAATCGAGGCCCTGCACACACAATCGCTGACGCCTGCTTGAGAGAGGACACATGACCTATTCGCTGACCGCCCGCTGCGCCGTGACGGGGGCCTTCGGGACCATCGTCACCTCCTCCTCCATCGCCACCGCCGCGCGCTGCGCCTGGGCGGGCCCGCTCGGCGCCGTGGCCACGCAGAACCTCTCGGACCCGGCGCTCGGCCCGCAGGGGCTGACGCTGCTGCGCCAGGGCCTGGGTGCCCAGGCAGTGCTGGAGACGCTGCTCAAATCCACGCGCGGTGTGGAGCATCGCCAGGTTGCCGTGGTGGACCGCATGGGCGGCGTGGCCTGGTTCTCCGGCGCCAAGGCCATGCCGGAACACGCCGTCGCCGTGGGGAAGGATTGCGTCTCCATGGGCAATCTCCTGGAGAACACCTCCGTTCCCCAGGCCATGGTGGATGCCTTCACCGCCAGCGAGGGCGCGCCGCTGGCCGAACGCCTGATGCAGGCGCTGGAAGCGGGCCTCGAAGCCGGCGGCGAATTTGACGATGAGCGCGGCGGCGGCATGCTGGTGGCCGACCGCTATGACTGGCCGGTCGTGGATCTCCGCGTGGATTGGCATGAGGAGCCGGTGGCCGAGCTCCGCCGGCTCTGGACGCGCTATGCGCCGCAGCAGGCGGCCTATGTGGCCCGGGCGCTGGATGCGGAGACGGCGCCAGGGTTTTGACGTCGAGGGGCTTTGCCCCCCGAGCCCCCCAGCAAGAACCTCAGCTTCTTGCATCTCCGGCGAGGTCCAAATTCCCGGGGTCTGGGGCCTCTCGGCCCCAGCGGGTCCAGGGCAGCGCCCTGGCCTTGAACCTAAGCCAAAAAAGCCACCGGCTGCGCGCCCGCAAACCCGACGCGCACCGGCGCGCCCACCGGCCAGCGCGATTGCGCCGTCTGCCCCGGCACGCGCAGCAGCAGGCGGCCCGCGCCCGCGCATTCCACCACCAGCTCGGCGCGGTCGCCCAGATAGGCGCGGCTGATCACGGTCCCCTCCAGCCCCGAGCCTTCCTCGATGGGATGCAGATGCTCGGGGCGGATATAGAGCGAGATGGCGGCGCCGGGCTGTGCTTCGCCCAGCGTCTCGGCCGGCACGGTGAAGGTCAGGCCCGCCGCCTCCACCTGCGCCTGCGCCCCATCGCGCGCCAGAAGCCGGCCCGGCAGCACGGTCGCATCGCCGATGAAGCCCGCGACGAAGGGATGGGTGGGGCGGCCATAGATCGCCTCGGGCGTATCGAGCTGCAGGATGCGCCCCTCCGACATCACGGCCACGCGGTCGGACATGGACATGGCCTCGCCCTGGTCATGCGTGACGAAGATGGTGGTGACCCCCAGGCGATGCTGGATTTCCTTGAGTTCCAGCTGCATCTCGGCGCGGAGGTTGCGGTCCAGCGCGGAGAAGGGCTCATCCAGCAGCAAGAGGCGCGGGCGGATCACCAGGGCGCGGGCGAGTGCCACACGCTGCTGCTGCCCGCCGGAGAGCTGCTTCGGCCGCCGATCCGCCAGCGCCGAGAGGCGCACCAGGCCCAAGGCCTCGGTCACGCGGGAGGCTTCCTCGGCTTTGGAAACACCGCGCGCGCGCAGCCCGTAGCCGACATTGCGCGCCACATCCATGTGCGGAAACAGCGCATAGGATTGGAAGACCATCCCCAGGTCGCGCTCCCAGACGGGGAGCGTGGTGACGAGCTTGCCGCCGATGAAGATCTCGCCCGCATCGGCCTCCAGGAAGCCGGCGATGAGGTTGAGCAGCGTCGTCTTGCCGCAGCCCGAGGGGCCCAGCAGCGTGACGAACTCGCCATCGCGCACGCTCAGCCAAGCCTCGTGCAGCGCGGTGACGGCGCCGAAGCGCTTGGTGACGCCTTCCAGGCGCAATGCGTCAGTGGCGGCCATCTTCGGTTCCCAAAATGCGGCCCAGTCCCAGAAAGCGGTTGGCGATGACGAGCACGATGGTCGTCAGCAGGATGTAGAGCGCCGAGATCGCCGCCATGGACGGATCGGCATATTCGCGCACGTAATTGTACATCGCGACCGGCAGCGTCTGCGTGCGCTGCGAGGTGACGAAGAGCGAGGCGGTGAATTCGTTGAAGGAGAGGATGGCGGCAAAGAGCCAGCCGCCCGCCAGGCCCGGGGCCAGGGCGGGGAGGGTCACGGTCCAGATCACGCGCCCCGGCTTCGCGCCGAGGGAGAGCGCCGCGAGTTCCAGGCGCGGATCAATGTTCTTCAGCGAGACATAAAGGCTGCGCAGCACGAAGGGCAGCACCAGCACGATATGGGCGAGGATCACCACCGGCCAGCCGCGCGATTGGCCCAGCTGCGCCGCCAGGATCAGGGCGCCGAGGCCGATGGTGAAATGCGGGATGGCCAGCGGGGCCAGCAGCAGCGCCTCCAGCGTCGCCTTGCCGCGGAAGCTGTAGCGGTCCATCGCATAGGCCGCCATGCTGCCGATGATGACGGAAAGGGTGGAGGCGATGGCGGCGACGAAGACGCTGTGCGCGAAGCCGGTCTGGAAATCCTCGTAGTTCAGTGCGCGCTGGAACCAGCGCCAGGAAAAGCCCTGGGGCGGGAAGGCGATGATGGAGCGCTCGTCAAAGGCGGCCATGATGGCCACGGCCGCCGGCATCAGGACGAAGGCCAGCAGCGCCAGCACGAGAAGCCGGAAGGCCAGGATCACGTGAGGCCCACCTTGTGCAGCGGCCGCAGCAGCAGGCGGAAGCCGGCGAGCGCCACGGCGGTCAGCACCAGCCCCGCCACGGAAAGTGCGGCGGCGAAGGGGAAGTTGAAGGAGGAGAAGCCCAGCGAATAGACGAGGTTCGAGACCATGTTCACCCGCCCGCCGCCGATGAGCTGCGGGGTCGCGAAGGCCGAGAAGGTCCAGGCGAAGCCCGTGGTCAGTCCCGCGATGATGCCGGGCATGGAGAGCGGCAGCGTCACCGTCCAGAACACGCGGAGCGGCTTCGCACCCAGCGCCGCGGCCGCGCGCTCCAGGTCCCGGTCAATATGCGCGATGGCGGCGGCCAGCATGATCACCACCACCGGCAGCGTCACATGCACCAGCGCCACAATGACGCCGAGCCGGGTGAAGAGCAGCGGGATGGGCGCATCGATGAGACCGAGCGCCATCAGCGAGCCATTCACGAAGCCGCGATTGCCCAGCACGATGATCCAGGCATAGGTGCGGATCACCTCACCCAGGAAGAGCGGCGTGACGGAGATGATGAGGATCGCCGATTTCACATAGGGGTTTTTCGCGCGCACCAGCGCCAGCGCCAAAGGGTATCCGGCGAGCAGCGCGAGCACGGCGGTCAGGAAACACAGCTTCACCGTATCGTAGAAGACGCCCGCATAGAGCGGCTTCATCATCTCGCGGAAATTCTGGAAGGTGAATCCGCCGGGTTGCAACTCGCCCGGGATGAAGGCGAGGAATGCGTATTGCAGCACCGCCGCCATGGACAGCAGGAACCCCGCCGCGACCAGCGCGGCGGGGGAGATGAAGAGCTTTAAAAAAGGACGTTGCACCGCCTCAACGCGCGATGATGTTTTCCTGGAACCAGCGGCGCCACTCATTGGTCTTTTCGGCGCGCAGGCGGTGGTCGATGACCAGCGCCTGGGTGCGCCATTGCTCGGGCGTGGTGAAGACGCCCGGCAGCGCCGCCACGGCCGGGTCCAGCACCGCGTTCGTCACGGTCGGGCTGCCCTTCTTGTCGGCTGCGATGGCCGCCTGGATCTGCGGATCGAGGCAGGTGTTCACGAATTGATAGGCCAGCTCCTGCCGGCGGGAGCCGCGCATGATGGAGACGCAATCCACGCCCAGCACCGCGCCTTCGCGGGGGATCGCCAGGCGCACATTGATGCCCTGCGAGGCGATGTGGTGCGCGTTCATCGAGAGGATGACCTGCACTGGCGTCTCGCCGCTCGCGATCAGCTGCTGACTGTTCGCGTCATTGGTGTAGAAGGCGCGGAAATTGGGGCGCAGGGCGCGCAGCCGGGCCTGGCCACGTTCCCAGGTCGCGGCATCGCCGCCTTCCAGCACGGCGGCGACCACCATGATGTGCGAGGGATCGAAATCCGGCGCGGCGAGGCGGTTGGCCAGCGCGGGGGACCAGAGATCGGCCCAGGAGGTGAAGCTCATCCCCGGCAGCAGGTCGGGCCGGTAGCCGATGGTGTAGACATAGGCCCAGGTGCCGATATGGCCCGGGCTGATCCGCGCCTGGTCCACCAGGTTCCGCGCATTGGGGATGCGCGACATGTCCAGCGTCTCGAAGAGATTGTCGTTCTGGTAGAGCCAGCCGATATGCGAGGTGGTGAAGTTCAGATCGCTCTCGGGATTGCCGCGGGCGAGGCGCGCGCGGTTCAGCCGGTCAATCGTGCCGCCGGTCTGGAATTCGACGGTGGCGCCGGTATCGGCGGTGAATTTCCGCGCGATGATGTTCTGCACCATGTCCCGCCAGGACCCGCCCCAGACGGAGACGGAAATGCGGTTGGCCTGGGCATTGGCGATGGCGGGGGCGGCGAGCATCCCGGCGCCCAGCAGGGCTGATTGCCGACGCGTGATCTGAACCATGATCCGTCTCCTGTTCCGAAGCTGATTTGG
>JAIYDS010000005.1 GCA_027487385.1 Acetobacteraceae bacterium
GGCGGCTGGGACGTGGTCTATACGCGCTACGCCAAGAAGGAGCATGAGGGCTGGCGCAACCTCGGCAGCCGCTTCGCCAACCAGGTGGCGGACAGCCTGCTGGACAAGCCCAAGGGCCTCTACCTCTCCTCCTTCCGCTGCATGAGCGCCATGGTGGTGCGGGAGGTCACGAAGTATTCCGGCCCTTACCCCTATATTGACGGCCTCATCATGCAGGTGACGCAGCGGATCTCCTCGATCGAGGTCGCGCATTACGCGCGCGCCGATGGCGTCTCGAACTACAATATGCGTCGCCTGGTGCGGCTCTGGCTGAACCTCGCCACCAATTTCTCGGTGCTGCCGCTGCGGCTGGCCATCTTCGCCGGCGTGGGGATGGGGGTGCTGGGGCTGCTTGTGGCGATCATCGTGGTGATCGAGGCGCTCTTCTTCGAGACGCCCTCCGGCTGGGCATCGAGCATGATGCTCATGCTGCTCATCGCCGGCGTGCAATTCACCATCCTGGGTGTGATGGGCGAATATGTCGGCCGCGCCTTCCTCTCGGCCAATGGCAAGCCGCAGGGGGTGGTGCGCGACGTGATCCGCCCGCGTGAGAAGGTGGGCAGCGAGTGACCTTCTATTGGGGCGCGCTGATCGCCGCCATCTGCTCCTCGCTGGTCGGCCAGGTGCTGCTCAAGGCGGGCGCCGAGACGATGAGCGGCGTCAGCTTCGTCACCCAGATGCTGCGCTGGCAGACCATGCTGGGGCTGTGCTTCTACGGCCTGGGCGCGCTGCTCTACATCATGGCGCTGCGCCGCATCCCGATGAGCGTGGCCCTGCCCTGCACGGCCGCGAGCTATGTGGTGATCGCCGCCATCGGCTGGTATTTCTTCGGTGAATCCATGGGCGTGCAGAAGATGGCCGCCATCGCGCTGATCGCCGCCGGCGTGGTGCTGCTGGCGGCGGCGTGATGCGCCGGCGCGGCCTGTTTCCCGCGCTGGCCTTGCCCTCGCTTGCCGCGGCGCAGAACCCCTGGCCGGTGCGCGTGGTGCGCATCATCGTGCCCCAGGCGCCGGGCGGGCCGATTGATACCCCCAACCGCATCATCGCCGACCGGCTGAGCCGCCGCCTGGGCGCCAGCTTCATCGTGGAGAACCGGCCGGGGGCGGGCGGTGGCATCGGCTCGCAATTCGTGGCGCAGCAGCCGCCGGATGGCTCCTGCTTCCTGGCCAATTCCGCGGGAATCTCCATCCTGCCCACCTTGCAGCCGGCGCTGGGCTTCGACCCGATCCGCGACCTCGATCCCGTCACCCTGGTCTGCGACCTGCCGGCCGCGCTGATGGTGCGCGCCGCCTCGGCGCTGACCAGCCTGCCGCAACTCCTGGCCGAGGCGCGGGCCCGGCCGGGGAGGATCACCTTTGGCTCGGGCGGCGTGGGGTCGGCCAATCACCTGGCGGCTGGGCTTTTCGCGGCGATGGCGGGGATCGAGATGACCCATGTGCCCTATCGCGGCATTAGCCAGGCGGTGACGGCGGTCTATGCGGGCGAGATCTCGCTGGTCTTCGCCTCGACGCTGGAGGTGATGCCCCATCTGCGCGCCGGCCGCGCCCGCGCGCTGGGGGTGACCATGCCCGAGCGCGTGGCCGCCCTGCCCGAGATTCCCGCGATCGCCGAACTCATCCCCGGCTATTCCGCGCCCAATTGGTTCTGCCTGATGGCGCCCAAGGGCATGGCGCCGGCCCTGCTCCAGCGCCTGGTCGAGGAACTCGCTTTGCTGCGCGAGGATGCCGATCTCCGCGCCACCCTGGACGCCGCCGCCGCCACGATGCGGCTGGACGGCCCCGCGCCGCTCGCCGCCCGCCTCGCCGAGGAGGTGCCGAAATGGCGCGACCTGGTGCGGCGGCTCGGCGTCAGCGTGGAGTGAGCGCCGGCCTCAGACCCAATAGGGCGGGAAGGCGGAGTGTTTCTGCTCGGCCGCCAGCAGCCGCAGCATGGCGTGCCATTCCAGCACGCCATAGGGCCGCCTTGTGCCGGGCTGATAGAGATGCGCCGTCTTCTCCAGGATTTCGGCGGACGGGATGTTCAGTGCGGTCTGCGCCGCCATCGCGTCCACCTGCGCGCGGCAGGCGGATTCCAGCTGGTACATGGTGTTGAAGGCCTGCTGCAGCGTGGCACCACAGGTCAGCAGCCCGTGATTGCGCAGGATCATCGCGTCATGCGGGCCGAGATCGGCCACGATGCTCTCACGCTCGGCCAGATCCACCGCCGGGCCGCAATAATCGTGATACCCAAGATGGCCGACGAAGCGCATCGTCGTCTGCGTCAGCGGCAGCAGCCCGCATGTCATCGAAGCGACCGCCATGCCCGCCCGCGTGTGGGTGTGGATCACCGCCGCCACATCGGGCCGCGCCTTGTGGATGGCACCATGGATCACATAGCCGGATTTGTTGATGCCGTAATCGGTCTCGGGCTTCCAGAGGATGTTCCCCTCGACGTCGATCTTCACGAGGCTGGTGGCCGTGATCTCCTTGTAGAGCAGGCCGTAGAGGTTGATCAGCAGATGTTCCGTGCCGGGGATGCGCAGCGTGATGTGGTTGTAGATCATGTCCGTCATCCCGAAGACGTCCATGAGGCGGTAGCAGGCGGCCAGGTCGCAGCGCGCCTGCCATTCCTGCGGGCTCACCTGGTCGCGGATCGAGGGCCAATCCGTGCTGTAGCTGGGGGCGATGTGGTCCATGGCCGCGCGTCTCGCAATTCGTTTCCACGACGAGTGTGAGAGCATCGCGGGGCAGCGTCCAGTTGCGGGTTTTCGCCGCGCGCTTCCGGCGCTATCCCGCCCGCCATGCAAATCCGCGATTGCCTCCCTTCCGACCTTCCCGCCATCACCGCCATCTATGCCCATTGGGTCACGCATGGCCGCGCCAGCTTCGAACTCGACCCGCCCGACCTCGCCGAGATGACGCGGCGGCGCGAGGCGGTGCTGGCCGGCGGCTACCCCTACCTCGTAGCCCAGCATGAGGGCGAGGTGCTGGGCTATGCCTATGCCAGCCTCTACCGCGCCCGCCCGGCCTATCGCTTCACGGTGGAGAACAGCGTTTATGTGCGCCCCGGCGGGGCGCGCCAAGGTGCGGGGCGCGCGCTGCTGGAGGAACTCATCACGCGCTGCGCCGCCCGCGGCTTCCGTCTGATGATCGCGGTGATCGGCGATAGCGGGAATGCGCCTTCGATCGGGCTGCATAGCGCCGCCGGGTTTCAGCCGGTGGGCGTGCTGCCCGGCACCGGCTGGAAGCATGGGCAATGGGTGGACACGGTGCTGATGACGCGGGAGCTGGGCGAGGGCACCAGCACCCCGCCCGCCTAACCCGCCAACGCCCGCCAGATCGCCTCGGGCGTCGCCGGCATCTGCACATCGGCGCCCACCGCATCGCGGATCGCGGCCATGATGGCCTGGGGGGCGGCGATGCAGCCCGCCTGGCCCGTGCCCTTCACGCCAAGGCCATTGGCCGCCGTGGGCTGATCCTCGCGCAGTTCCACGCGCAGATCGGGCAGATCGGCCGCGCGCGGCATGGCGTAGTCCATGAAGCCGGCGGAGAGGAGCTGCGCGCTTTCGGAATCATAGGCGATGCGCTCCATCAGCGCCTGGCCGATGCCCTGCGCCACGCCGCCCTGCACCTGGCCGCGCGCCAGCATGGGGTTGAGCAACCGGCCGTAATCATCCACGGCGATGTAGCGGAGCAGCGTCACCTCGCCCGTCTCGGGGTCCAGTTCCACCTCGGCGGCGTGCGCGCCGTTCGGGAAGGTGACGAGGTCCACCGCATGGGCCACCTCGCCCTCCAGCGTGCCATCCTCGGCGGCGATCTCGGCGAGCGTCAGGCCGCGCCCATCGGGCAGGCCGAAGCGGCCAGCTTCGTAGTGCAGCGCATCGGGCATGCATTGCAGCAGCCGCGCCGCGGCCGAGCGCGCCTGGCCCAGCAGCACGCCCCCCGCCTGGCGCATCGCCTCGCCGCCCATATGCAGGCTGCGCGCGCCGCCATGCCCGCTGCCCCGGACGATGCGCGCCGTATCGGCCTGGACGTAGCGGATGGACGTGATCGGGATGTCCAGAAGATGGGCGACATACTGGGGGAAACTCGTCTCATGCCCCTGGCCGTTGGATTGCGTGCCGACCGCGACCTCCACAACCCCATCCGCCGAGGCGCGCAGCCGGGCCCATTCGCCGGGTGCCCCGCGCGCCGTCTCCAGGAAGGCGGTGAGGCCGAAGCCGCGCCGCTTGCCGCGCGCCGCACTCTCGGCGCGGCGGGCGGCGAAGCCCGCGCGATCCGCCAGCACGGCGCATTCCGCAAGCCGCGCCGCGAAATCGCCATCGCGGATGTCCTGGCCCAGCGCCGAGCGGTGCGGCAGGTCGCGGATGGCATTGCGTTCCCGCAGCGCCTGCGCATCCATCCCGGTGTCATCCGCCGCGGCCTCGATCATCATCTCGATGATGTAGTTCGCCTCGGGCTTGCCGGCGCCGCGATAGGCCTCCATCGGCGCGGTGTTGCTGAAAGCGCCGCAGGCGGTGAAATGCACGGCGGGGATGGCATAGACGCCGCTGAGTGCGGTTGCCGGCGTGTGGCTCGCGCAATAGGGGCCGTTGGAGGAGAGATAGGCGCCCATCTCCGAGACCGCCTGCACCTCCAGCGCCAGGAAGCGCCCCTCGGCATCCAGGGCGAGCCGCGCCGTCGCCTCCATGCCGCGCCCATGGGCGGAGGCGGCGAAATCCTCGGCCATCTCGGCCACCCAGCGAATGGGGCGGCCCAGCAGGCGCGCCGCATGCAGCATCACCACATGCTCGCCAAAGGCCACGTTCTTCACGCCGAAGCCCCCGCCCACATCGGGGGCCAGCAGATGCAGGCTCTCGGGCGCGATCCCCATGGCGGTGGCGATCTGGCCGCGGATCGCGTGCATGTTCTGCCCGTTCAGGTGCAGCGTCAGCACGCCCTCCTCGATGCAGGCCAGCGCCGCGCGGGGTTCGATCGGCGCGCAGGTCACGCGCTGGTTGAGCAGGTGCCGCGTGACGACATGCGCCGCCCTCGCCATCGCTTCGCGCACGGCGGCCGCATCGCCGCGCTGCCAGCGGAAGGCGACATTGCCCGGCGCCGATTCATGCAGCTGCACCGCGGCCGGCGCCAGGGCGGCGGTCGTCGTCGCCACCGCCTCCAGCGGCGTGTAGTCCACGTCGATCAGCTCTCCCGCATCCTCCGCCTGCTCGCGGGTTTCGGCGATGATGCAGGCCACCGCCTCTCCCACATGGCGCACGCGGCCCAGCGCCAAGGCGGGGCGCGGCGGGACCACCAAAGGCTGGTCGGGCTCGAGGATAGGCAGGGCGGGCAGGCTGCCGATGCCGGCCGCGCGCAGATCCTCACCGGTCAGCACCAGATGCACGCCCGGCGCGGCGCGCGCGGCGGCCAGTTCCAGCGCGCCCAGCTCCGCATGGGCATGCGGGCTGCGCAGGAAATAAGCCTGGAGCGTGCCGGCCGGCACGGCCTGGTCGCTCATGTAGCGGCCCTGGCCGCGCAGGAAGCGATCATCCTCCAAACGCCGAATGGACTGACCGAACATGCGCGCCTCCCGAATCAAGGCGCGCAGCTTACCGGCGATTGCGGCCCGGCGTCAGGCCGCCCGCATTTCGCGCAGCATCACGCCGAGCTCCTCGCGCAGGGCATCGCCCTGCCCGGCCACCGCCTCGGTGCTGCCGGTGACGCGGGTGACCGCGCGCTGCGCCTCGGCCACCCCCTCGCCCACCGCCTGGATCTGCGTCGTCACCGCCCCGGTCCCGGCCGCCGCCTCGGCCACGTTGCGGGCGATCTCACGCGTCGCAGCCCCCTGTTCCTCGACCGCGGCGGCGATGGCGTTCGCCACCTCGTTGATCTCCTCCACCACGGCGCCGATGCCCTGGATGGAACGCACCGCCGCCCCAGCCGCCGCCTGGATGGCGCCGATCTGCGCGCCGATCTCACCGGTGGCGCGGCCGGTCTGCGCCGCCAGGCTCTTCACCTCGGAGGCGACGACGGCGAAGCCCTTGCCCGCCTCGCCCGCGCGCGCCGCCTCGATGGTGGCATTCAGCGCCAGCAGGTTGGTCTGGCCGGCGATGTCGCTGATCAAGCGCACCACCTCGCCGATCTTCTCGGCGGCGCCGGTCAATTCGCGCATCGTCTCGTCGGTGCGCTGGGTCTCCTCCAGGGCACGGCCGGCCACCTGGGCGGCCTGCGCCACCTGGCGCGTGATCTCGCCCACCGAGGCCGCGAGTTCCTCGGCCGCCGCGGCCACGGTCTGCACATTGCCGCTCGCCTGGCCCGCGCTGGCCGAGACCTCATCCGCCTGGGCGGCGGTGCGGTCCGTGCCCTGGCCCAGCGCCTGGGCGGCGCCGCGCAGCGTCGCCACCTGCTCGCCGAGCCGCTGCACCACGCCGCCGATGCTGCCCTCGATCCGCTGCGCCAGCGCCAGGGTCGCGGCGCGCCGTTCGGCCTCGCTCGCCTTGCGCTGTTCCTGCGCCGCCTGGTCCAGCGCCTCGGCGCGGGCGGCTTCCAGGCGCATCGCCTCCAGCCCCTGGGCCAGCTTGGCGAATTCGTCACGCCCTTCGGTGCCGGGCACCGCCGTCGCATAATCGCGCTGCTTCAGCCGCTCCGTGGCCGCGTCCAACCGGGCCACCGGCCGCAGCACGCGCCGCAGCAGCAGCCAGCCCGCCAGCAGCAGCCCCAGCATCGCGCCGAGGAGCACGGCCAGCGCGGTGGCGGCGCGCCACTCGGCCTCCGCCACCACGGCGGTCAATTGCTCCTCGGTCACCAGCGTGGCCGCATCGCGCACCGCGAGCAGGCTGCCGATCAATGGGGTGGTGCGCTCGATGAAGACCGGCCCCGCCACCCGGTGCCCGCCGGGCTCGGCCTGGGCGGCGGAGAAGCTGCGGAATTCCTCGAAATACCGCTGCCGCGCCTCGGCCATGGCGGCCATCAGGCGGGCTTCCGTCCGCACCGTGGGGTCGGCCTCGATCAACCGCCAGGCGATATCCACCGCCCCGCGTGAGGCCTGGATGGTGGTGCGCTCATCCAGCGTCAACGCGCGGTTGCCGGAGACGGCATTGGCCACTGTGCTGCGCTCCCGCCCGGACGCGTCGCGCGCGAGCCAGGAGGCCTGCTTGAGCGTGTTCACCCGCGCCACCATGGGGTCGATCGCGCCACCCTTCTGCAGCAGCAGCGCCCAGATCCGCTGCTGGAGTTCGACGAAGGCCGACATCTCGCGGAAGAAGCCGCCGCGCGCGAAATCCGTCTGGCGCTCGGCGAGGGGGCGGACCAGGGCCGCATCCGCCTGGGTGCGCAGGGCGGTGAGGCGCGTCAGCCCCTGGTCGAGATCGGCCAGCATGGCGGCCGTGCTCTCCGCCCGGCTGCGCAGCATCGCGGCACGCGCCTCGGCCAGCTTCGCATCGAATTGCTGACGGTGGCGCTGGATGACGGCCAGGGTCTCAGCGGGGGCGCGCGGGGCGGCGCCCAGCGCCGCATTGGTGACGGCGCGCTCCAGCAGAAGCTCGAACAGGCCTTCATTCAGGCGATTGGCCGCCGCATCCAGGCGCAGCGCCTGGCTGGCGCCGGTCCATTCCCCCCAGGCGTTGCGCAGCGCCTGCCCCGCGGGAATGATGGCGAGGCCGGCCAGCAACAGGCACGCGCCCAAAATCGGCGCGCGCACCGAGCGAGAAAAAACAGACATGCGGTCAAGCTCTCCGGATGAGTTGTCCGGATGTTGCGCTCGGAAGCTGAAGGAACCCCTAATCCCGGCCGGGCTCAGCCATGCTGGTCCGGCGCGGCGGCGCTGTTCAGCTGGATGTAGTTCTCGATGCCCATCTGGCGGATCATCTCGAACTGGGTTTCCAGGAAATCCTCATGCTCCTCCTCATTGGCGAGGATCGCCTTGAGCAGATCCCGGCTCACATAGTCCCGCACGCCCTCGCAATGCGCGATGCCCTCGCGCAGATCGGCCGTCGCCTTGAGTTCCAGCTTGAGGTCGCATTCCAGAACCTCCTGCACATTCTGCCCGATCAGGATGGGGTTCAGCCGCTGCACATTGGGCAGGCCGTTCAGGTAGAGGATGCGCTTGATGAGGTCATCGGCGTGCTTCATCTCCTCGATGCTCTCGGCGTATTCGTGCTTGGCCAGCTTGGTCACGCCCCAGTCATCCAGCATGCGGGCGTGCAGGAAGTACTGGTTGATGGCGGTCAGCTCATTGGTGAGCTGGATGTTCAGGTATTCGATGACCTTCGGGTCGCCCTTGGGCATGCGCTCGTCTTCCTTTGCCGATCAGTTTTTGCCGGGATTTTCCCGCAGAAGCTGCACAACGGTTGGCGCACAGCAACCACATTGGGCGCGCCCGCCGCAGCAGGCGTAGACTTCGGCCGGGCGCGCGGCCCCCTGCGCGATGGCGGCGCGCACGTCGCCATCGCTCATGCCGTTGCAGAGGCAGATGACCATCAGCGCCACCCCGCCCGCTGCATGATGCGCAAGGCCTCGGGCGAGAGCGCGCCGATGCGCGCCGCGTTCAGCGTGTCCTGCTTGAAGGCGCCAAGCCCGCGCAGGAAGGCGCTGGGCTGGGCATCCGCCACCACCGGGTATTCGCTGTTGCCGTCGGCGAAGATGGACTGCGCCGACTGCCCGCTCAGATACTCCAGGAAGGCGACCGCCGCCTCGCGGTTCGGCGCCGTGCGCACCACCCCCGCGCCCGAGATGTTCACATGCGTGCCGCGATCGCCCTGGTTCGGGAAGAGCACGGCCATGCGCTCGGCGATGGCGCGATCCTCGGCGCGGGCCGAGCGGGCGAGATTGCCCAGGTAATAGGTGTTGGAAATGGCGAGCCGCCCCTGCCCCGCCGCCACCGCGCGGATCTGGTCGGTGTCACCGCCGGCGGGCGGGCGGGAGAGATTGGCCGCGATGCCGCGCGCCCAGCCCTCGGTCGCCTCGGCGCCATTGGCGGCCAGCATGCTCGCCGTCCAGCCGATGGAGTAGATGTTGCCGGAGGAGCGGGTGGAGACCATGCCGCGATATTCGGGCTTGGCGAGGTCCTCATAGCGGGTGAGGCCGGCGGGCAGGCCCAGCGCCTTGTCATACATCACCACCCGGGCGCGCAGCGAGAAGCCGAACCAATGCCCCTCCGGGTCGCGCAGATGGGCGGGGATGCGGGCATCCAGCACGGCCGAGTGGGCCCTTTGCAGCACATTCGCCTCCTGCGCACGGGCCAGGCGGCCGGCATCCACCGTGATGAGGATATCGGCCGGGCTGTTCGCGCCCTCGGAGCGGATGCGCTCCAGCAACTGGTCGGCATTGGCCTCGATCAGCCGGATGCGGATGCCGCTCTGGCGGGTGAAGCCGTCATACAGCTCGCGATCCGTGTCGTAGTGCCGGGAGGAATAAAGGCTCAGCACACGGTCCTGGGCGCGCAGCACCTGCGGGGCGACCAGGGCGGCGGTGGTGGCGACGAGGAGATTCCGGCGGTTCATGGGCTTCCCTGCTGGATGGTTGGTGCGGCCTGACTATCGCAATTGAGAACCAGTCGCAAGTGTATTTGCGAACCTTTCGCAACTGGAAACCAGTCTCGCGCCCCGCCGGCGCCACCGCCTTGATCCGCCTCAAACCACCGCAAGGCCGCGCAGGAATTTCGCGCGGGCCGCCGCACCCGCCATCAGGAAGGCATGGTCCGAGCCACCGAGAATGAAGCGCGCGCCGAGCGCGATGTAGTCGCGCGCCACCAACTCATCATAGACCCCGCCCATGCCCAGCACCTTGCCATGGCGCGCGCAGGCCGCCGCCACGCTGGCATAGGCGGCGCGCACACGCGGATGGCCGATCTGGCCCGGAATGCCCATGGTGGCGGTGAGGTCGCTGGTGCCGAACATCAGCACATCCACGCCATCCAGGGCCGCGATGGCATCGGCATTCGCGACGCTTTCCTCGGTTTCCACCATGCAGGCGATCAGCACCTGCGCGTTGCTTTCGCGCTGCGCAGTCGCCGCATCGGGCGCCTGGAAGCCGTAGAGGATGGGCGGGCCGCCCCAGCTCCGCATACCCTGCGGCGGGAAGCGGAAGGCCTCCACCACCCGCGATGCCTCCGCCACCGTATCGACATGCGGGACGACGACGCCCATGGCGCCATTGTCCAGGCAGCGCGTGCCCTCGAAGAGCGCATCCTTGCAGCAGCGCACGATGGGCGTGCAGCCCTGGCCCAGGGCCGCCATGGAGATCTGCGCCGCGTCGTCCACGCTCATTGCGCCATGTTCCATGTCGATGAAGAGCCAGTCGAAGCCGGTGGCCGCACCGAGCGCGCCCACCGCCGAGCCGCGCAGGTGATGCACGCCAAAGCCGAGGGCGAGCCCCCCTTCGGCCAGGCGTTGCTTGGCGATGTTCTGGATGATGGGCATGGCGTGTCCTCCGGTGTTTCGCGAAGCGCATCACGGGCCGCGCGGGTGGTCAACCGCGGCGCGGCAAGGCGGATCCGCGCTCAGGCCTTGATCATCGCCTCCAGCGTCTCCAGCCGGTCCGCCTCCTCGGCCGGCTTGTCGCGGCGGATGCGGGCGATGCGGGGGAAGCGCAGCGCCACACCGGATTTGTGGCGCGGCGAGTATTGCGCGGCGTCGAACTCCACCTCCAGCACCAGGGCCTTCTCCACCTCCCGCACCGGGCCGAAGCGGGCCGTGGTGTGGTCGCGGATCCATTTGTCGAGGAAGGCGAGCTCGGCATCGGTGTAGCCGGAATAGGCCTTGCCGATGGGCACCAGTTCGTCACCGCGCCAGAGGCCGAAGGTGTAATCGGAATAGAAGCTGCTGCGCTTGCCGTGGCCGCGCTGCGCATACATCAGCACCGCGTCCACATTCAACGGGTCGCGCTTCCATTTCCACCAGGGGCCCTTCACGCGGCCAGGCGAATAGATGCTGTCACCGCGCTTGAGCATCAGCCCCTCGATGGAGGCGGCGCGAGTGCCGGCGCGGATTTCGGCGAGTTCCTCCATGGTGGCGAAGCTGATGAGCGGCGAGAGGTCCATGCGGGAAGGCGCCTCGCGCACGAACCAGGCTTCAAGCCGCGCCCGGCGCGCATCGAAGGGGAGTGCGCGCAAATCCTCCGCGCCGTCGAAGAGCAGGTCATAAAGCCGCACATGGGCCGGGTGGTCGCGCAGCATCTTGGCCGTGACGCTCTTGCGGTTCAGCCGCTGCTGGAGGTCGCTGAACGGCGCCACCTCCCCCTCGCGCATCACCAGCAATTCGCCATCCGCCACGCCGTGAAAGCGCATGGCCGCGATGATCTCAGGGAAGCTGCCCGAGATATCCTCGCCCGAGCGGGACCAGAGCCGCGCGCCGCCCGGCCCGGCCGTGAGCTGCACGCGAATGCCGTCCCATTTCCATTCGGCGCGCCAATCGGGCGCGTGGAGCTTGGCGAAATCCGCCTCCTCCAGCGGATGTGCGAGCATGAGCGGGCGGAAGACGGGCGCGCCATCCGGGTCGGGCCGCGGCCCCTGCCCTTCCAGCCAGGCGAAGAGCGGGCGGTAGGGCGGGGCCACGCCGTGCCAGACCTCCTCGATCTCGCCGATATCGGTGTTGGCCCATTCGGCCAGCGCGGCCTTGGCGAGCCTTCCAGAGGCGCCGACGCGCAGACCGCCGGTGATGAGCTTGATGAGCGCCAGGCGCGCGCCGGAATCCAGCGCGTTCAGCCAGGCGGCAATGATGCCCGGCAGGGCGGATTTGGGCGCGGTCTCCAGCGTCTCGATGACTTCGGCGAGGCTCGGCGGGCGGGCGTTGCTGCGCGCATCCTCCGGCCAGAGCAGGGCGATGGTCTCGGCCAGATCGCCCACATAATCATAGCTCAGGGCGAAAAGGGTGGGGTCGGTCCGCTCGGCGATCAGCTCGCGCAGCAGGGCCGGCTTGGCGGTGCGCAGGCTCAGCTCACCCGCCAGCGCCGCAAGGCCGATGCCGCGATCGGGGTCGGGCTGGCTGGCGAACCATTGCCGCAGCAGCGCGACCTTGCCGTTGCGACCGGGGGTGAAGAGCAGGCGCTCCAGCAATTCGGCGAAGTCGGGAAGGCTCATTCGGCCGCGTCCGGAACAGAAGAAAAAGAGAAAAAATGGCCTCCGGCGGCTGGGGCCGAGAGGCCCCAGACCCCAAGACTCAAGGGGGCTGGGGCCGCCCATCCCGAGAAATGGGGCCCCAGCCGCCGGAGGCCGTTTACCTTCATTCTGCCCGAATGCCAGCTTCGCGAATCAGATTGCCCCAAAGCGTGGTCTCCGCCGCCAGAACCGCCGCGAGTTCGGGTCCGGTCTGGTATTCCGCCTGCATCCCGTATTCGTCAAAGCGCGCCCGCAGATCGGGGTCCAGCACCGCCACGCGCAGCGCCTCGGCGAGCCGCGCCACCGGGCCGGGCGGCGTGCCCGCGGGGACGAACCACCCGGCGAAGGAGGCCACGACGAAGCCCGCGAAGCCGCTCTCCGCCACCGTCGGTAAATCGGGCATGGCGGAGAGCCGCGCGGCCGCCGTGACCGCGATGGGCCGCGTCTGGCCCGCGCGCATCGCCTGGATCGCCTCCAGCGCCGTGCTCCACATGGCATCCGCCCGACCGGCGCCGATCTCGGTATAGGCCTGCACGCCGCCGCGGAAATGGATGGTCTCGCCCGGCGGCAGGCCCGCACGCCTGCGGAAGAGCTCGCCCACCAGATGCGTGCCCGATCCGGCGCCGCTGGTGGCGGTGTTCATGGCCGGCCCGCGCTGCCGCGCCCACGCCACGAATTCGGCCAGGTTCCGCACCGGCAGGTTGCGGTTGATGTGCAGGATATAGGGCACGGTGTAGGTGCCGGCGACGGGGATGAAGGCCGTGCGCGGATCGCGCGGCTCCAGGTCCGGCCGGAAATTCGGGATGGTGGCGAGGCCAATGCCGCCCGAGAGGATGGTGTGCCCATCCGGCCGCGCCTGGGCGACGTGCAGATTGCCGATGGCCGAACCGGCACCCGGCCGGTTCTCGATGATGATGGATTGCCCCAGATGCCGCGCCGCGCGCTCGGCCAGCATGCGCCCGGCCGTGTCCACGATGCCGCCCGGCGGGAAGGGAATCACCAGCGCGGGCGGGCGCGTGGGAAAGGGCGCCTCCTGCGCGGCGGCAAGGGAGGGCAGCATCAGGCTGCCCAGCAGGGTGCGGCGTTGCATGGGCGGTTCCTCCGGGGTTTGCAGCAAGGCTAGGCGGTGGCGGGGATGCGAGGAAAGCTATTCCTCCTCCCCCTCGCCGCGGCCCACCAGGTGCAGCGCCCGGCCACGGATGCCGCGTTGGCCGAGCGCATGGATCAGCGCCTCTTCCCGCCCATGCGTCACCCAAACCTCCTGCGCCTCGACCTCGGTGCAGGTGGCCAGGAGTTCCGGCCAATCCGCATGGTCGCTGATGACCATGGGCAGTTCCACGCCGCCCTGCCGCGCCCGCTGCCGCACGCGCATCCAGCCCGAGGCGAGGCAGGGGATGGGCTCCGCCAGGCGCCGCGCCCAGCGGTCGGCGATGGCGGAGGGCGGGGCCAGCACGATGGCGCCGACCAGCCTCTCCTTCCCCGCCACCGTCGCCGGCACCAGCGGGCCGAGGGGCACGCCGAGTTCCTCGTAGAGCGTGCACAGCTTCATCAGCGCGCCATGCAGCGGGATGGGCGCATCCCAGCCGGCCTCGCGCAGCAGGGAAATCAGGCGTTGCGCCTTGCCCAGCGCGTAGCAGCCGATGACATGGGTGCGCTCGGGGAAGAGCGCCACGCTGCGCAACAGGCGGGCGATTTCCTGATCGGCCGGCGGGTGGGTGAAGACGGGCAGCGCGAAGGTCGCCTCGGTGATGAAGACATCGCAGCGCTCGGGCTCGAAGGGCGCGCAGGTGGCGTCATGGCGGCGCTTGTAGTCGCCGCTCACCACGGCCCGGGCGCCCTGCCATTCCAGGCAGATTTGCGCCGAGCCCAGCACATGCCCCGCCGGCCGCAGCCACAGGCGCACGCCGTTGATGGTAAGGCTCTCGCCATAGCGCAGCGCCTGCCGGGTGGTGCCGGCGCGGTCCTCACCCATGCGGGCGCGCATGATGGCGAGCGTCTCGGCGGTGGCCAGCACATGGGCGTGGCCGGGGCGGGCGTGGTCGCTGTGGCCATGGGTGATGACGGCGCGGTCCACGGGGCGCAGCGGGTCCACATGGAAGCCGCCGGGCTCGCAGAACAGGCCATCGGGCGTCACGCGCAGCCAGGTTTCGGGATGGGGGGGCATGGGCTCCTTCACGCGCCAGACGACACCCCTTATAGCTGGGGACGGATGAGAACAATGCCAGAACTATTCACCCGCTGGTTCACCGGGCGCGGCTGGGCGCCGCGGGCGCATCAGCTGGACATGCTGGCCGCCGCGCGGGCGGGGCAATCCGCCCTGCTGATCGCCCCCACCGGCGGCGGCAAGACGCTGGCCGGGTTCCTTCCCTCGCTGATCGCCCTGCACGAGGCGCCGCGCGAAGGGCTGCACACCCTCTACATCTCGCCGCTCAAGGCGCTGGCGGTGGATATCGCCCGCAACCTGGAGGCACCCATCACCGAGATGGGCCTGCCCATCCGTGTCGAGACCCGCACCGGCGATACGCCGGCCAATCGCCGCGCGCGGCAGCGGGAAAAGCCGCCGCACATCCTGCTGACCACGCCGGAAAGCCTCACCCTCCTGCTCTCCCTCCCCGATGCGCACACGCTCTTCGCCGATCTCGAAGCGGTGGTGGTGGATGAGGCGCATGCCCTGGCCGGGACCAAGCGGGGCGACCAGCTTTCGCTGGGCCTCTCGCGCATCTCGGCCCTGGCGCCGAAGTCGCGCCGCATCGGCCTCTCGGCCACGGTGAATCACCCCGAGGCCCTGCGCGCCTGGCTCTCCCCCACCGCACGCGCGGAGGATGTGGCGCTGATCCGCGCAGAGGCCGGCGCCGCCCCCTTGCTCGGCGTGCAATTGCCGGAAGGCCGCCTGCCCTGGGGCGGGCATATGGGCCTCGCTTCCGCGCCCGAGATCCTGGCGCGCATCGCGGCCGCCCGCGTCACCATCGTCTTCGTGAACACCCGCGCCCAGGCCGAGCTGATCTTCGCGGCACTTTGGAAGATCAATGAGGACAGCCTGCCCATCGCCGTGCATCACGGCAGCCTGACGGTCGAGCAGCGCCGCAAGGTCGAGGCCGCGATGGCGGCGGGCAAGCTGCGCGGCGTGGTCGCCACCTCCTCGCTCGATCTCGGCATTGACTGGGGTGCGGTGGACCAGGTGATCCAGGTGGGCGCGCCCAAGGGCGTCTCCCGACTGCTCCAGCGCGTGGGCCGTGCGAACCATCGCATGGACGAGGCCAGCGCCGCCCTGCTGGTGCCCGCCAACCGCTTCGAGGTGATCGAATGCGCAGCCGCCCTGGAGAGCATTGCGGCGGGTGAGCTGGATGGCGAGCCGCCGCGCCCGGGCGGCCTCGATGTGCTGGCGCAGCACATCCTCGCCATGGCCTGCCACGCGCCCTTCCGGCCGGATGACCTCTATGCCGAGGTGACGCGCGCCGGCGCCTATGCCGCGCTCAGCCGCCGTGACTTCGACGATGTGCTGCGCTTCGTCGAGGATGGCGGCTATGCGCTAGCGAATTACGAGCGCTGGCGCCGCCTCTTCCGCGACGCCGAGGGGCTGGTGCATGTGCGCGGCACCGCGGTCGCGCGGCAATTGCGCCTGAACCTCGGCACCATCGTCGAATTGCCGCTGATGAAGGTGAAGCTGCGCGGCGGCCCCATGCTGGGCGAGGTGGAGGAATGGTTCATCTCCACCCTCACCCCCGGCGACACCTTCCGCTTCGCCGGCCAGGTGCTGCGCTATGAGGGCATGAACGGCGTCACGGCCGAGGTTTCGCGCGGCGGCGATCGGGAGCCGCGCGTGCCCGCCTATGGCGGCGCCCGCATGCCGCTCTCCACCCACCTCGCCGAGCGCGTGCGCGGCATCCTGAGCGACCCGACGCATTGGGCCATGCTGCCCGAGAGCGTGCAGGAATGGCTGCAGATGCAGCGCCTGAAGAGCGAATTGCCCAGCGCCGAGGGCCTGCTGGTCGAGAGCTTCCCCCGCGGCGGGCGCTGGTATCTCGTCGCCTATTGCTTTGAAGGCCGCCTCGCGCACCAGACGCTCGGCATGCTCGCCACGCGGCGGATGGAGCGGCTGGGCTGGGGGCCGCTCGGCTTCGTCGCCACCGACTATATCCTTGCCTGCTGGATGGCCTTCGAGCCGGGCGATGCCGCCGAACTCTTCGTCGAGGACCTGCTGGGCGAGGATCTGGAGGATTGGATCGCGGAAAGCTCCATGCTCCGCCGCACCTTCCGCAACATCGCGACCATCGCGGGGCTTTTGGAAAAGCACCACCCCGGCCAGGAGAAGAACCGCAAGCAGATGAGCGTGAATTCCGACCTGATCTATGACGTGCTGCGCAAGCACGAGCCCGACCACATCCTGCTGCGCGCGACTCGCGCCGAGGCCGCCTTTGGGCTCACAGATGTGCGCCGCATCGGCACCATGCTGGCCCGCGCCAAGGGGCGCATCCGGCACCGCAGGCTCGATCAGGTCTCGCCGCTGGCCGTGCCCGCCATGCTGGAGATCGGCCGCGAATGGGTGGCGGGCGATGCGGAGGATGCGCTGCTGGCCGAAGCGGCCGCCCTGGTGCATGACGCGACGGATGGCGCCGAGAGCTACTTCGCCGCACCCGAGGAGATGGAAGAGATCACGCCCCCCCGCCCCCGCGAAAGGCGCCGCCGCCGATGATCGCCGCCCCCCTGCACCTGGCCGGCGAGCGCTTCATGCTCTGCCCGAGCGGCGTGGCCGTCTGGCCCGCCCAGCGCACGCTGATCGTGGCCGATCTGCATTTCGAGAAGGGCAGCGCCCAGGCCATGCGGGGCCACCCCGTGCCGCCCTATGACACGCGGGAGACGCTGACGCGCCTCGCCTTCACCATGCGCCGCCACGCGCCGCGCCGCGTCATCGTGCTGGGCGATGCGCTGCATGACGACGGGGCCATCGCCCGCATGGCGCCGACCGACCTCGCGGCGCTGAAGCGCCTGCTCTCACCGGTCGAGACGCTCTGGATCGCGGGCAACCACGACCCGAGGCCGCAGCCGGAGTTGCCGGGCACCTGCCTGCCCGAATGGCGCGAGGGGCGGCTGCATTTCCGCCATGTCGGCGGTGCGCCCATCGCCCGGAACGAGGCGGAGCTGAGCGGGCATTACCACCCGAAGGCAACGCTGCCGACGCGCATCGGCGGCATCACCCGCCCCTGCTTCCTGGCGAGCGGGCAGCGGCTGGTGCTCCCCGCGTTTGGTGCCTTCACGGGCGGGCTCGATGTGCTCGACCCCGCCCTCTCCGCACTCACGCGCGGGGCGCTGCGCGTGTTCCTGCTCGGCCGGGACCGCTTGCACAGCGCCGCTTTCGAGGCGCTCCGGCAATCCTTCGCCGCTACTGAATCAGCGGCTCGCTGATTGGCAGCAGCAGGCCGTTGCTGCAGATCGTCTCGGGCCCGCCGAGCGTCACCGGCACCAGGCGGACATTGAGGCCGCCCACGCCAAAGCCGCTGTCGCCCACGATCTTCGCCTCGATCACATTGCCCTGGGTTCCGTTGAACTCGACCTGGTTGCCGTTGCGGGTCTTCACCTGTGTGACGCGGCCCAGCAATTCGCCCAGGGTGTAGCGGCCCTCGATGATGTGCATGTTCACGAAGGCGTTGAGGCGCAGGCGATCCGGGTCCTGGCGCTGCGCGCCGGAGCCGCCGGTGCTGGGGTCCAGCATCTCGCGCAGGGCATTGGGCATCTTCTGCATGGCGGTGTTGTCGGGGGCCAGGACGGTGAAGGGGCCGGCGCCGCGCAGCGTGTCCACGGCGCCGGCGCGCGAGACCAGCTCGATGAAATTGTCGTATTTGCCGGCGGCGGCGAGCGCATCCACCACATTGGTGGTCTGAACCAGGCTCGGCGCGGTGGTCTGCGCCAGCAAGGGCAGCGGCAGGAGGGTGGCGCAGGCGCCCAGCAGGAAAACGCGGCGTTCGGTCATCGGGATGGTCCTTCGGAAGGGGGGACCGCGGGGTGCGGTGTGGCGAAGCAACGCGCAAAGGGTCAGGAAGGTTGCCATGACGGCTTTGCGGCGCGGGCCAGCCGCGCCATATGCAGCGCATGTCTTCCCCCGCCCTCTTCTGGTTCCGACAGGATCTCCGCCTCACCGACAATCCCGGCCTTGCGGCGCTGGAGGGGCGGCCCTGCCTGTTCGTCTATATCCTGGATGATGAGGCCGCCGGCGCCTGGGCGCCTGGCGGCGCGCAGCGCTGGTGGCTGCATCACTCGCTGGCTGCCCTGGATGCCGATCTGCAAGCCCGCGGCGCCCGGCTGCATCTGGCGCACGGCCCGGCCACGCGCATCATCCCCGAGCTGGCGGCGGCGATCGGCGCCGGCGAGGTCATCGCGGGCCGGCTCTACGAGCCCTGGGCGCGGGCGCGCGATGCGTCCATCGCCGAGGCGCTGCAAGCCGCCGGCCGCAAGCTGACGCTGCACACCTCCAGCCTGCTGCACGAGCCGCACCGCATCCGCACCGGCACGGGGAAGCCCTATTCGGTCTATACGCCCTTCTCCCGCGCGCTCTTCGCGCTGGGCGAGCCGCCGCCGCCCCTGCCCGCACCCGCGCGCCTCGTTGGCCTCGACCATCGGGGCCTCACGCTGGAGGCGCTGGACCTGCTGCCGAAGCGCGACTGGGCGCGGGAATTCCCGGCGCAGTGGACTCCGGGCGAGGCCGGCGCCGCCACGCGCATCGCGAGCTTCAGCGCGATCAAACGCTATGATGCCACGCGCAACCTGCCCGGCATCTCCGGCACCTCCGGCCTCAGCCCGCATCTGCGCTTCGGCGAGATCAGCCCGCGCCAGCTCTGGCATGCGGCGCGTGCCGCCGGCGTCACGGGCGATGCCACCTTCCTCAAGGAAATCCTCTGGCGGGAATTCGCCTATCACCTGCTCTGGCATCGCCCGGAGCTGCCCGAGGCGCCCTTGCAGGAGGGCTTCGCCCGCTTCCCCTGGGAGCCCAACGCCACCTATCTGCGCGCCTGGCAGCGGGGCCAGACGGGCTATCCCATCGTGGATGCCGGCATGCGCCAGCTCTGGCGGACAGGCTGGATGCACAACCGCGTGCGGATGATCACCGCCTCCTTTCTCGTGAAGCACCTGCTGCAACCCTGGCAGGCGGGCGAGGCCTGGTTCTGGGACACGCTGCTGGATGGGGACCTCGCTTCCAACGCCGCCTCCTGGCAATGGGTGGCGGGCTGCGGCGCCGATGCCGCGCCCTATTTCCGCATCTTCGCCCCCGTGCTGCAGGGCGAGAAATTCGACGCCGATGGCGCCTATGTGCGCCGCTGGGTGCCCGAGCTGGCGCGCCTGCCGGACAAGTATCTGCACAAGCCCTGGGAAGCGCCCGACATCCTCCTGCGCGGCGCCGGCATCCGGCTGGGTCAGGACTACCCGCGCCCCATCATCGCCCATGCCGAGGGGCGCGCCCGGGCGCTCGCCGCCTATGCCGCCATGCGGGCGGAATCCGCGTGACCTGGACCACCGCCACGCTGCGCGCCCGCGGCTTCTCCGGGCTGCGCGTGGTGGGCGATGTGCATGGCGAGGCGACGGCGCTGGAGGCCGCCATCCGCGGCGCGGCCGAGGCAGGGCTCTTCCTGCTGCAACTGGGCGACCTGACCGATTACGGGCCGGATTCGCCCGGCGTGCTGCGCCTCGTCTTCAACATGCTGGATGACGAGGCCGGCCTTTTCCTGCTGGGCAATCACGACCACAAGCTCCGCCGCGCGCTGACCGGCGCCCGTGTGCGCAGCCCGCCCGAGGCCACGCCCCGCACGCTGGAGCAGCTGCACGCCGCCCCCGATGGGCCGGAACTGGCCAGCCGCGCGGTCACCGAGATCGGCCAGGCGCCGGCCTGGTGGCGGCTTGGCCCGCTGCTTTTTGTCCATGCCGCCTTCCACCCCGGCATGCTGCTGGAAGCGCCCGACCCCGAGGCCGGCGCGCAGCGCCCCTCCCCCATCACCTCGCGCGCGCTGTTTGGCCAGGTGACGGGCGGCACGCTGCAAGATGGCTTCCCCGAGCGCGTGCTGCATTGGGTGGATTCCATCCCGGCCGGGCTGACCGTCTATGTCGGGCATGACCAGCGTTCGCGCGACGGCCGCCCCTGGATGACGCGCGGGCGCGGCGGCGGCCAGGCGATCTTCATGGACACCGGCTCGGGCAAGGGTGGCCACCTCTCCTGGGTGGATTTGCCCCTGCCGGAGTGAGGGGAAGGCCGCCATTGAAGGGCTCTGGGGCCCCGGCCCCAGCCGCCGGAGGCCCTTTTCCTTT
Source organism: Acetobacteraceae bacterium (assembly GCA_027487385.1). GTDB lineage: Bacteria > Pseudomonadota > Alphaproteobacteria > Acetobacterales > Acetobacteraceae > Roseococcus. The sequence continues at coordinate 20,383 of JAIYDS010000005.1, forward strand.
TGCCTCAGCTGCGGCCCCAGATGGCGGGGTTGGCCAGCAACTCCGCGCATTTCGTGCTGATGGCGGCGAGCAGTGCCGCGCCCTTCTCCGGGCTTGCGTGGCGCGCATCGCCCACCACGCCGCTGGGCGTGATTTCCTTGAAGCTGCGCCGCATCAGCAGGCCGGGCGGCTGGCCCGGCGCGCGGGAGGAACTCGGCCCATGGCCCTCGGCCAGCCGGTCCTGCCGCACGCCCTCGGGCAGCAGGTTCCAGACCATGGAGGTCTCGGCCTCGCAGGCATGCATCAGGGTGGGCTGATCCTCCAGCAGGGGGGCGATCACCTCGGGCACCATGTGCCAATAGGTGCCGCCGCCCACGCGGATGCCGAATTCCACCGCGAGATCCGTCGCCGCCGTGCCGATCGCCTCGGCATTGCCGCCATGGCCATTCATCAGGAAGACGCGCTGGAAGCCGTGCCGGGCAGCGGATTTCACCACATGGCGCAGCACCGCCTGGAAGGTTGCGCTGTCCAGCGTGACGGTGCCGCCGAAGGCCATGTGATGCTCGGCCAGGCCATGCCAGACCACGGGCGTCACCAGGGCGCGATGGCCGCTCGCCACCAGGCGGCGCGCGGTCTCCAAGGCGACATTGCCGCCCAGGATCATGTCCGTGCCAGTGACGAGATGCGGGCCGTGCTGCTCCAGTGAGGCGACGGGCACGATGAGCAGCGCGTCAGCCGCCGCCTCGGCCTGCACCTCGGCGGCGGTGAGCTTCATCCATTCGAGACTGCGGGCCATGGGCGTTCCTGTCGGTTGGGGTTGGGCGCAGCATCCCGCCGCGCCACCCCTTCCGTCAAACCCCCGGGATCACTCCGCGACGGCGCCCGAGGCCTCGACCAGCTCGCGCCAGATCGGCACCTGGGCGCGCCAGAACTCGCCAAAGGCGGCGGGCGTGGCGTCCGGCATGGGCTGGATGGTGAGGCCGAGCAGACGGGTCCGCATCTCCTCGGCGGCGAGGACGCGGGTGATGGCGCCATGCATCGTGGCGATGGCGGCATCCGGCGTGCCGGTCGCGGCCACCACGCACCACCAGTTGAGCGCATCAATGCCGGAACCCGGCAGCAATTCGCCCATGCTCGGGATATTGGCGATCTCGGGCACGTAATCCACACGGTTGGCACTGCCGACGGCCAGGGCGCGGAAGCGGCCCTCGCGCACATGCGGCAACAGGGCGGGCATGACGTCGAACATCATGTCGATATTGCCGGAGATCAGGTCCTGGATGGCGGGGCCGCCGCCGCGATAGGGCACATGCGTCATGTCGGCATTGGTCTGCCGCTTCACGCGCTCGAAAAACAAATGGCTGATGGTGCCGGTGCCGCTGCTGCCCATGGTGACGCGGCCCGGGTTGCGGCGGGCGAAGTCGATCTGCTCCTGGAAGCTGCGCCAGGGGCGCTGCGAATTCACCACCCAGAGCAGCGTGCCGATGCCCACGCGCGTCACCGGCGTGAAGTCGCGCAGCGGCACGAAGGGCATGCGGTTGCCGTAGAGATAGACATTGGCCGTCAGCACATTGGCCGAGGTGAGCAGCCAGGTGTGGCCATCCTTGTCGGCCTGGATGACGGATTGCGCGCCGATATTGCCGCCCGCACCCGGCCGGTTCTCCACCACCACGGTCTGGCCCAGGATGGGCTGCAGCCGTTCCGCCATCAGGCGGGCGATGATGTCATTGGCGCCGCCGGGTGCGATGGGCACCACGATGCGCACGGTGCGGCTCGGCGCCCATGCTTGCGCAAGCGCAGGCGCGGCCAGGAGGGGGGCGGCGAGGCCACCCAGGAGAAGGCTGCGGCGGGGGGTATGGGACATCGGGGGCATCTCCGGCGGTTGCTGTGTTGAACCGCGCGCCGCGGCCCTGGTCAAGGCAATCATGACAACCCATCCAGGAATTTCATGGCCTCCGCGCGCATCCGGGACAGCTTATCCGGCGCCATCTTGCGCAGCGTGGTCAGCGGCATGGCCATGCGGGGATTTTTCGCGAAATCCTCGGCATGGCGCGCGATGAAATCCCAGTAAAGGAAGTTGAAGGGACACGCCCCCTCGCCCTCCGCGCGCTTCACATCGAAGCGGCAGCGGCCGCAATGATTGCCCATGCGGTTCAGATAGGCGCCACTCGCCGCATAGGGCTTGCTGGCCATGATGCCGCCATCGGCGTGCAGCGCCATGCCATGGGTGTTGGGCAATTCCACCCACTCGAAGGCATCGGCATAGACGGCGAGATACCATTCCTGCACCTGCAGCGGATCAATCCCCGCCAGCAGCGCGAAATTGCCCGTCACCATCAGCCGCTGGATATGATGGGCATAAGCCAAGTCACGCGTCTGGCCGATGGCGGCGTCCATGCAGCGCATCCCGGAATCGCCGCGCCAGTAGAAGCCGGGCAACGGGCGCTCCGCCGCCAGGCTGTTCGTCGCGCCATAGCCCGGCATTTTGAACCAGTAGAGGCCGCGCACATATTCGCGCCAGCCGAGGATCTGGCGGATGAAGCCCTCCGCCGCGTTCAGCGGCACGCCGCCCTTCCGCCAGGCCTCTTCCGCCGCTGCGCAGACCTCATGGGGCAACAGCAGGCCGATATTGAGGCTGGTGGAGAGCAGGCTGTGGAACAGCGTCGCCTCGCCCTCGGCCAGCGCATCCTGGTAGTCGCCGAAACGGGGCAGGCGCTCGGCGATGAAGGCGGCGAGCGCCCGCTTCGCCTCGGCCGCCGTGACCGGCCAGTTGAAGCCGGCGAGACTGCCGAAATGGGCGGGGAATTCGCGTTCGACCAGCGCCATGACCTCGCGCGTGATCTCGTCCGGGGCGAAGCGCGGGGCCATGGGCGGCGTCAGCCCCTTGGGCAGGGGTTTGCGGTTCTCGGCGTCGTAGTTCCACTCCCCGCCTTCGGGCTTGTCGCCCTGCATGAGAAGGCCGGTGGCGCGGCGCATCTCGCGGTAGAAGAACTCCATGCGGAGCTGCTTCTTGCCGTGCGCCCAGCGGCGGAAAAAGCCGAGATCGGCCAGGAAGCGCGTGTCGTCGCGAATCTCCACCGGCAGGCCGAGCGCCGCCTCCCAGCCCTCCATCGCCTGGCGCACGCGCCATTCGCCGGGCTCGGTGGCGATGACCCGCGCCGGCTGGTGCCGCGCCACGGCGCGCGCCACTTCGCCCGAGAAGCTCTGCGTGTTCTCCGGATCATCGAGGGCGACGTAATCCACCCGCACGCCGCGCGCCCGGAGCGCACGCGCGAAATGCCGCATGGCGGAGAGGATCAGCGCGATCTTCTGCGGGTGGTGCGGCACATAGGTGCATTCGCCCCGCACCTCCATCATCAGCACCACGTCGCGCGCCGGGTCGAGATCCTCCAGCGCGGAGAGCGAGGCGGAGCATTGGTCGCCGAGGACGACGCGCAGGCTAGGCGGCGGCATAGAGGACCGTGCTGCCGTCATCGCCCTTCACCTGATAGGCGGTCCAGCGGCCGGACGCGTCGAATTCCAGCACCGCCTCGATCTCGCCCGCCGTGCGCCAGCGCACCCCCTGCCCCAGCGCCTCGCGCGTCCAGCGCAGGTCGAGCGGCTTGCCCGTGGTGGTGCCGAAGAGCGGCGTCCCGCCACCAAAGCGCTGCGGCTCCCACCAGGCGAGTGGCACAGCCTGGGCCGGCAGGTTCAGGGCGCCCTCCGGCCCGCGCAGCGTCACACCGCCGGGCATGGCCTGGGCTTCCACCTCGGTGATGGTGCCGTTGCGGTTGAGGCTGGAGCGCACCGAGACGAAGCGCCCGGCGCGCGTCACCTCCGTCAGCCGGTGCTCGTAGCGATAGACCACCACGCCCATCACCCGCGGCGTGACGATATTCTCGGACAGGGTGGTCCGCTCACCGCCGCGCTCGGTGAAGGTGATGTTGTGCGTGCCGATGGCCGTGCCGTTGCGCATGACGCGCCAGCGATAATCGCCGCCCGATTGCGCCAGGGCGGGCGTTGCGAACAGCAGGGGCAAGGCGCGTCTTGCGATCATCTCAGCCAGCTTTCGTGCGCAGGGTGGAACGCCCGCCATCCACCGCGATCACCTGGCCGGTGATCCAGCCGGCGGAGGGAGAGAGCAGCAGATCGGCCATGGCGGCGATATCCTCGGGCTCGCCCAGGCGGGGCAGTGGATGGAGCTTCGCGATGGCCTCGGCCATGGCGGGGTTTTTGGTGAGCGGCTCGGCGATGCGGCTGCGCGTCAGGCTGGGGGCGATGCAATTCACCCGCACCGCCGGCGCCAGCTCGGCCGCGAGCGCCACGGTCATGCCCTCGACGGCGGCTTTGGCGGCGGCGATGGCGAGGTGGTTGGTGAAGCCCGTCCGCGCGGCGACGGAGCTGAACAGCACCACGCTGCCTTGCGCGGCCAGCAGCGCCGGCAGCGCCGCCTGAACCGCCATGGCGGCGGCCACCGCGTTCAGCCGGAAGGCGTCCAGCAGATCAGCCTCGCTGGTGCGTGCCGCCGGCTTCAGCACGATGGAGCCGACGCAGAAGGCGAGACCCGAAAGCGGCGCGCCCAGCCCCTGGATCGCCGCCTTAAGCGCGTTGGAATCGGTGACGTCCACGACAAGGCTCTCCGCCCCGGGCAGCTCATCGGCCAGGGCGGCGAGCCGCGCCGCATCGCGCGCCAGCAGCACGGGCCTCACGCCCCGCGCCGCCAGCCGCCGCGCCAGCGCCGCGCCCACACCGCCCGTTGCCCCAAGAACCAGCACGCGATCCGTCATGAAAACTCCATATGCGCGGAAAACCCGCCCAGAGGTGGTGTCTTGGGCGCGATCCGTAAGCCCGACAAGCGCCAAGGGGCCTGAAAGGGGGCGGGACAGCGGCGCCGTGCCGTGCCATCATCCTGCGTCATGCGCCAGCTCCTGCTGCTCCGTCATGCCAAATCCTCCTGGGATGAGGCGACGCTCTCCGATCACGCCCGGCCGCTGAATGCGCGCGGGCGAGCGGCGGCGGCCGCCATGGCGGAGCAGATGCGCGAGCTGGGGCTTTCGCCCGACATCGTCCTGGTCTCCTCCGCCCGCCGCACGCTGCAAACGCTGGAAGCGCTTCAACCCCTGGAGGCCTCACCCATTGTCGAGGTGATGGATGACCTCTACCTCGCCCCCTGGCAGCGGCTGATCGAAACCCTGCGCGCGATCCCGGAGACGGCGCGCTCGGTGCTGCTGATCGGCCATAACCCCGGGCTGCATGAGCTGGGGCTCGCCCTCATGGGCCCGGCCGGCGCCACCCTGGGCAATTCGCATGCCCGCCGCCTGACCGAAGGCTATCCGACCGGGGCGCTGGCGGAATTCACCGTGGCCGGCCCTTGGGGGCAGTTGCAGGATGGCGGTGGCAGGCTGGTGCGGTTCCTTGCGCCGCGCGACCTGCCGGAGGTGGCGGCCTGATCCTCGAACTGGCCCCGATGCCGGGGCTGCGGCAATGCCCCGCCCATCCGCACCAGGCCGCGGCGCCCGCCTGGCGGGCTGAAACCATCACCTGGCTGCGCGCCCCGGGCGCCGACTCGCCGCTGCTCCAGCGCCGCCAGCGCCAATGGCAGATCGTGCAGCCCTTGCCCCCCGCAGATTCGCTCTGCTGGCCCGGCACCCTGCCGCCGCCCGAACCAGCTTCGCCGGATGCCGAGGCCCTGCCCCTGGCCCGGTTCATCGGCCGCCGCGCCGTTCTGGCCGAGGGCGTGACCTGGCTGGAGGGCCGGATCGAGGCCGCCGGCGCGCGGCAGCGCATCCAGCGCCTCGTGCTGGAGGGCGAGCCGGCCGAGATCCTGACGCTGGCCGCGGAATGGGCGGTGGGCCAGCCGCTGCTGCCCGCGCCGCATGGCCTGGCCGAGGCCGCCCTGGCCCTGGCCGAATCCCGCCCGCCCCGCCCCCGCCGCAGCGGCCCGCCGAGCCTCGCCGGCGCCGAGACGGTGGAGGGCGCCTTCCTCACCGCCCTCGCCCATCTGCAGGATGTGCTGCTGGCCGAGACGCCAGGCTGCCGTCCCGGGCTCGGGCCGCGCGGGGTGCATCAGTCGCGCGTCGCGATCCGGCGCATGCGCTCCTTGCTCAAGCTGTTCCGGCCCGTGGTGGATGGGCCAGGCTGGCGCGAATGGGATGCGCAGCTGCGGGACCTCGCGCAGGCGCTGGGCGCGGCGCGGGATTGGGATGTCTTCCTGCTGGGCATCGGCCCCGGCACGCTGGCCGCGCTGGAGGGCGATGCGCGGATCAAGCGGCTGCTCGCCGCCGCCACGCGGGAGCGCGATGGCGCCTACGCGGCGCTCGGCGCCTTTCTCGACAGCGCGGCGTTTCGGCGCACCATCTGGCTCGGCCTGCAACTCGCCGTGATCCGCCCCACGCAGGGGGCCGAGCAGCCCCTCGCCCCCTTCGCCGCCGAATTGCTGCGCAAGCGCTGGAAGCGGCTGAAACACGCCGGCGCCGCGATGGAGGAGCTGGACAGTGCCGCGCTGCACGAGATGCGGCTGGACGCCAAGCGCCTGCGCTACGCGGCCGAGCCCTTCGCGGCGCTTTGGCCCGGCCGCGCGGCCAAGCGCTTCACCCGCCGCCTGGCGGATCTGCAGGAGGCGCTGGGCCTCGCCAATGACGCGACGGTCGCGCGGGCTCTGGCCACGCGGCTTGGCGGGCGTGGGGCGAGCGGCTTTGCCATCGGCGCCGTCACGGGCTTCGCGGCGGGACGGGCCGAAGGCAGCCGAATCGCTGCCATTGCGGCCTGGAAGGAGCTCCGCAAGGCCGGGCCGTTCTGGAAGCTGCCGGAAAGATTGGATTTGTAACATCGCGAAACATCCGGGTTGCCAGCCCCCTTAAGGCTGGGTTAACCAGGATCGCATGCGCCGCCGGAAGCTCTATCAACCCGCCCGATCGCCCCGCCGCTGGGGCCGCGCCCTGGCCGTGGGCGCGACGGCGCTGCTGGGCGGGGGCGTCCTGGCGCTCGGCGTGCCCGGTGAGCTGATGGGCTCCGCCCCGCGCAGCCAGGATTGGTCCACACCCAACGCCCAGGTTCGCATCGTGGATGGCGATACCCTGCGCCTTGGGGACCGCATGCTTCGCCTCTATGGGGTCGAGGCGCCGGAGCGCGGGCAATTCTGCACCGACCCCCAGGGGCGCCTTTATGATTGCGGCACAGCCGCCGCGGCCGAACTCGCCCGGCTGGTGGGCGAACGCCATGTGGATTGCCGCGTCGCCGGCAGGGACCGTTTCGGCCGTGCGCTCGGCGCCTGCCGCGCCGGCGAGATCGACCTGAACGCCTCCATGGTTTCGATCGGCTGGGCCCTGGCCGATGCCGGCGCTGTCCCCGCCCTGGGGCCGCATGAGGCGGCCGCCCGCCAGGCGCAGCGCGGGCTTTGGGCCGGTGGCTTCGAGCCCCCCGCGCATTGGCGCCGCGGCTACTGAGCCGGGCCACCGCGCGGGCGTAACCCCGCGATCGCACCGCACCAACCCCTGCCAGGACGGGCCGATACAGGGCCCGATGGACAAGCGCGCGGACCTGCCTACACTGCGATGCAACATGGTGCGGCCCAGGCAGGTTTGCGCCCCAACCCGTTGAGGAAGTTTGCAACATGAGCAAGTCCGGCTCGCTTACCGTCACCATCGAGGGGACCAACAGCAGCACATCCCTGCCCCTGCTGAGCGGCACGCTCGGCCCGCAGGTGGCCGATATCCGCAAGCTCTACTCCAGCCTCGGCATCTTCACCTATGACCCCGGCTACGGCGAAACCGCCAGCTGCGAGAGCAAGATCACCTATATCGACGGCGATGCCGGGGTGCTCATGTATCGCGGCTACCCGATCGAGCAATTGGCCGAGCACAGCGACTTCATCGAGGTCTGCTACCTGCTGATGAATGGCGATCTGCCCAATGCGGCCGAGCTCGAGAAGTTCCGCAAGGACGTCACCTACCACACGATGGTGCATGAGCAGATCCGTCGTTTCTTCGACGGCTTCCGCCGCGACGCGCATCCCATGGCCATCATGTGCGGCGTGGTTGGCGCGCTCGCCGCCTTCTACCACGACAACCTGGACATCAATGACGCGCGCCAGCGCGAAGTCGCGGCCTTCCGGCTGATCGCCAAGGTGCCGACCATCGCCGCGATGGCCTACAAATATGCGCTGGGCCAGCCCTTCGTCTATCCGCAGAACCGCCTCAGCTATGCGGCGAACTTCCTCTACATGCTCAACACCGTCCCGGCCGAGCCCTATGAGGTCTCGCCGGTGCTGGAGCGCGCCATGGACCGCATCCTGGTCCTGCACGCCGACCATGAGCAGAACGCCTCGACCTCGACCGTGCGCCTCGCCGGCTCGACCGGCGCCAACCCCTTCGCCTGCATCGCGGCCGGCATCGCGGCCCTCTGGGGCCCGGCCCATGGCGGCGCGAATGAAGCGGTGCTGAAGATGCTGGCCGAGATCGGCACGCCGGATAAGATCCCCGCCTTCATCGAGAAGGTGAAGGACAAGAACTCCGACGTAAAGCTCATGGGCTTCGGCCACCGGGTCTACAAGAATTTCGACCCGCGCGCGAAGATCATGAAGGAGACCTGCCACGAGGTGCTGGCCGAGCTCGGCATCAAGGACGAGCCGCTGCTGGACATGGCGATGGAGATGGAGCGCATCGCCCTGACGGACGAGTATTTCATCCAGCGCAAGCTCTACCCGAATGTGGATTTCTACTCGGGCATCATCCTCAAGGCGATGGGCATCCCGACCTCGATGTTCACGGTGATCTTCGCGGTCGCCCGCACCGTGGGCTGGGTGAGCCAGTGGAAGGAAATGATCGAGGATCCGAGCCAGCGCATCGGCCGCCCGCGCCAGATCTACACGGGCGCCGGCGCGCGCGACTACAAGCCGCTGACCGAGCGCGGCTGAGCAGAGCCGAGGGGCGGCCCGGCTTGCCGTCGTGCCGCCCCCTCGCTACCCCTGTGCCGGTGCCGGCGGCAGGCCGGCCGGAAACCGGATGGGGCGGCAAATGCGCGTGATCGGCTTCGTTCCTGCCAAGGGCTCCAGCGAGCGGGTGCCGTCGAAGAATCTCCGTATCCTGGACGGCGAGTACCTCTTTCGCCGCAAGCTGTGCCAGTTGCTGGAGAGCGGCATCTTCGACGAGGTCTGGCTCGATACCGAGTCCGACGAGATCGCCGCCCTTGCCGAAGGCCTGCCCATCCGCCTGCTGCGGCGCGATCCGCAGCTCGCCAGCAACGCCACGGATGGGCATGAGCTCTTCGCCAATGAGTGCCGCAGCGCCCCCGGCGGCGACATCTATGTCCAGGCGCTTTGCACCGCGCCCTTCGTCGATGCGCGCACGCTCCGCCGGGCGCTCGCCGCCTTGCAGGCGGCGCCCGAGGCGGACAGCCTCGTCGCCGTCACGCGGGAAAAACACTATGAATGGGCCGATGGCGAGCCGCTCTATGGCCGCGGCCGCATCCCCAACAGCGTGGACCTGCCCTTCCACACCATCGAGGCGATGAGCCTCTACATGATGCGGTCCACCTCCGCTGGCTTTCCGGAAAAGCGCTTCGGCGCGCGCCCCCTCTTCTTCGAGCTGACCACCGAGGAACGGCTGGACATCAACTACCAGGCGGATCTCGAACTGGCCGAGGCGATCTGCGCCGGCGGCCGGCAGCGCGAGACCATGATGTTCCGCGCCCTGACGCCGCATCTGAGCAGCAGCGTCTTCTCCGACCTGACCAAGGAGATGGGCCTGCACTGCACCTTGCCGGCGGAGCTCAAGCCGGTCACCGGACGAAGGCTGCTCGGGCGGGCCAAGACGTTGCAGCTGGGCGCCCTGCCGGCCGGCGCCACCCGCGGCTCCGGCGAGTGGAAGGGCATTTATGACGCCCTGCAATCCTATGCCTTCATCCGCTCGGGCGATGTCATCGTCGTGTCCACCGAGGTGAAGAATCGGGCCTATTTCGGCGAGTTGAACGCGCATCTGGCCATCCGCGCCGGCGCGGTCGGCGTGCTGGTGGACGGCTTCACGCGGGATGTGGAGGCGGTGCGCCCGCTGGAGTTGCCGGTCTTCGCGCGCGGCGTCTGGGCCAATGACATCAAGTATGAGGGCACGACGACCGCCATGAATCGCCCGGTCGAGATCGAGGGCGTCACCATCCGCAACAATGACGTGGTCTTCGGCGACGCCGATGCGGTGGTGGTGATTCCGCGGGAGCGCTGGGACGAGGTGCTGCGGCTGAGCCTGGATGCCATTGTCAATGAATCCCAGGTCCGGCTGAACGCGGCCCTGGGCCGACCGGTCAACGAGCTGCTCGAGAAATTCGGCTATTTCTGATGGCTGGCGTGCCGCCCGAGGCGCTGAGCATCGTGGTCCCCGCCCATCGGATCGCGGCCCTGCTGCCGGAATGCCTGGCCTCGATCCGCGCGCAGGGCGGGGCGGGCTGCCCGGTCATCCTGGTGGATGACGGCTCCGGCGATCTGCCCTCTGCCACCCGCGCCGATTTGGCGGCCCGCTTCGGCGGCAGGCTGACCTGGCTGCACCAACCCCATTCCGGCCCGGGTGCCGCGCGCAATGCCGGGCTTGCCCTGGTGGATACGCCCTGGGTCACCTTCCTCGATGGTGATGACGTGCTTGCCGGCGAGGGGCTGCCCGCGCTGCTGTGCGCGGCGGAGGCGGGCGTGGACATCGTCTTCAGCAACAAGACGGTCTCCTGGCAGTTGCCGCCTCGCATCGAGACGCTCCTGGACTTCTCCGACCAGGTCCGCGTCCCCATCCGGGAGGTGCCGTGCGAAGCGCGCCTCTCCTGCCATGGCAAGCTGTTCCGCACCGGCTTCCTGCGCGCCCATGGCATCCGCTTCCCCGAGGGCATGCTCTGGGAGGATATCGTCTTCAGCCACCAGACCTACCGGCATGCCGGGCGGGTCTCCGCCGTCGCGGCGGTGACCTATCAATGGCGGAAGCGGCCGCCGGGCGTGGGGTCCATCACGCAGAAACCCCTCGATCCGGCCGCCATCCGGGACCGCTTCCGTCAGGTGGAGATGAGCGTGGCCATTTCCGAAACGCCGGAGTGGCGCGCGAATTTCGGCGGCTCCTTTGCCTTCGCAGCCCTGCTCCGGCGCCGGCTTTCCCCGGTGTTCCGCGCCATGCGCGCGCCGGCCGCCGAAGGCCAGGCCGCCCGTGCCCTGGCCCTGATCCGCGAGCTGTGCGAGCCCCATGCCGCCCTGCTTCTGGCCGAGCCCGGGGCCGGGCGGGAGATCTTCGAGCGGGTGCTGGCTCTCGACCTGGCGGGCATCCGCGCGCTCGGGAACCCGTCGCGCGGCTCTGCGCCTTGAAACGGACAGGATCCTCGGCGGGAAGCCATCTCATCGAAGGGCCGCTTCCGTGAGCGCCATCCCTGACCGCGCGCCGCCATCACCTCATGGCATCGGACACACCAGCATGCGGGAGCGGTCCCGCCGGGCCAATTCCTCAAACAGATAGACCGCGCTTTGCGACAGCAATGGCGCATTGACCTTGATCTGCGTGCCTTTCGCCGGCGCCTCGGATGATTTCTGATTGATGTCGGCGAGCGCCGCCTGGCAGGTGGCGTTGGCGGCCAGGCTTTGCTGCAGCAGATAGGCCGACGCAATGGCCGCCGCGACCATGATGCTCATGCCAACGGGGGCACCGACCCCCGAGGCGGTTGTCGCTCCGCCCGCCGTCCAACCGGCATAGATGATGGGACCCACCGCGGCCGTGTCCACGGCAAAATCAGCGAGGGCGAACATGCAATCCAGAACCTTGATGTCCAGCATCTTCGCCTGCGAGCCGAATTTCTTTAGCAGGAAGGCCGAAACATCGCTCTTCTCGATGTTTCGGCCATTTTTCGCAGTCGAGTATATGAAAATGAAGGTCGCATAAGCCATCTCGCTCAACGCCTGCAGGATTTTTCGATCTTTCTCACTCGCTCGGTCAAATTTCCCGCTGGCATAGCCGATTTCCATAATTTTACTTGCCATTTGGTCACGGATCGCATCGAAAACCTTATCCTCGCCTGCCAAAATTCATCTCCCCAAACAAACTCCCACAAAGTTATCACGAATAGAAAATGAGAATCGAGCGAAATGATCCAGACGAAATCGATGCCAGTTGAAATTCCAGACATGCGGATGGCACGAAGCTGGCCAAACGGTGGGGCCTTGGTGACTGACACCTCACATTCGGTGCGCGTGAAGCTGAAGGCGTCTGGTTGAAGCACGGCCCCCTTCCCACCCCCATGGAGATGCTGTCTTTTCCCACGCACCAAAGCTCCCGCATCAGACCGGAGGGAGGAACGCCCATGGAATACATCTTCCTGCGCAACGCCCATTGGCTTTCCATCGCGCTCCAGATCCGCGCGCATCATCACGCCATGGGCGCCCCTGCCCTGCTGCTCTGCGCGCCCTCGCTCCGTCCCATCCTGGAGGAGATCGGCCTGCGCCCCGGCGCCGATTTCCTCACGATGGAGGGATTCGCCACGGAAATGCAGGCGGCACCACCCACTTCCCTGCGCCTCACCCTGCATCACCACAAGGCCAGCCTGGAGGATTGGGCGCGGCTGGCACCGCTGCTGCCGGCCGGGCTCGCGCCGACGCTCTCGTTCTTCGTGGATGGCTACAGCAACCTGACCATGCACCACCGGGAGATCAGCGCCTTCCTCGGCGAAAACCCGACGCTCCGGCGCGGCGCGATGCTGTATTTCGATGTGATCCCGCCGGATTCGGCCTGGTTCGGGGCGGGTTTCGAGCTGCTGAAGATCGCCTCCGTCCATCTTCGCGCCATGGCCGAGCTGCCCTATTTCCTCGCCGCCTCCGAGGCGGCCACCGCGCGCTGCCTGGCCGACGCGAAGGGCAGGCCGATCCTGCTGGTGATGCTGCGTCCCTGGGGAAGCGCGTCCTTCCATGGCGGGCAGCTCAAGCTGGAGGCACCGGTCGAGCCTCTGGTCCAGCTGGTGCTGGGGCTGCACCAGGCCGTCGCCGCGCATCTGCGGGAGGATCCGCACCTGGTCATCCGCCCGGATGGGCGTGATCCGGCGCTCATGGCCGCCTTCTCGGAGCGTTTCGCGCGAACCGCCACCCCCGCGACGGATATGACGGGGCTCTGGCCGGCCCATCTCTCGATGGACCCCTTCCTCACCAATTTCCCGGCGATGGCGGGCGGGGCAAAGCTGCTGGTCGCGGCGCTCGACTCCACGGCCAGCCTGCCCTTTCTGCGGCTTGGCCTCGGCCAGCGCCATTATTTCGGCGCGCCGCTGGCCCTCACCGAGGCGCTGTTCCGCGACACCCCCACCGCCATGCCGCGGCTGCGCGACAAGCTGACGACGCTGGAACGGCACACGCGGGCAATTGCGGCGGAGCGGCCGATCGCGATCGAGCGGCTGGATCCGCTGCTGTTCTGCGCCCGGCCCATGTGAAAAAAAAATGGGCCTCCGGCGGCTGGGGCCGAGGCCGCAGACCCCTTTCCATGGAATGGGGTCTGGGGTCCGTGACCCCAGCCGCCGGAGGCCTTTTTCTTAAAGCCCCTTGGCGGCTTCCATCACCTGCGCCGCATGCGCCTCCGGCTTCACCTTGCGCCAGATGGCCGCGATCTTGCCATCGGCGCCGACCAGGAAGCTCGTGCGCTCCATCCCCATGTATTTCTTGCCATACATGCTCTTCTCGACCCAGGTGCCATAGGCCGTCGCCACCTTCTGGTCGGCGTCGCTGGCAAGCGGGAAGGTCAAATTGTACTTGGCCGCGAATTTCTCGATGGGCGGCATGGCGTCGGGGCTGATGCCGATCACCTCCAGCCCGATCTTGCCCAGGGCCGGCAGTGCCTCCTGGATGCCGCAGGCTTGCTTGGTGCAGCCGGGCGTATCGGCCTTGGGATAGAAATACAGCAGATAGGGCTTGCCCTTCAGATCCTTGGAGCTGACGGTGCGCCCGCCCGAGGCCGGCATGGTGAAAGCCGGCGCCTTGGCGCCGACGGCGAGTTCGCTCATCACTTCATCTCCTGGATTGCGGATGGATGTGAGATGCGGCGGGCGCGGCCGGCTTCAAGCACCCAGCACGCGGCGCAGCTTCCGCACCGCGCTCTCGGGCGTGGAAAACACGCGCTTGCCCGTCGCTTCGGCCACCATCGGCGCCACATGCGCCAGGCTGAACTGGCCGAGCGCGATCACGTCGCAATCCGCGAGATTCATGGCCGCCGCCACGGCCAGCCGGTCATGCCCCGCCACATCGCCGGCATCGAGGGCCGCCAGCGCGCCCTCGGCCAGCTGTGGCACCACAGTCAGCCCGGCCGGGAATTCCGGCGGCATGGAGGTGAGCGTGCCCGGGAAGGTCGCCAGCAAGCCGATGCGCTGCGCGCCGGAGGCCAGGATTTCCTCGATCATCGCCTCATTGGGCTTCAGCACCGGCATTGTGGGATGATCGGCCGCCACCGCCTCGATGCAGGGGCCGAAGGCCGAACAGGTGAAGAGGATGGCAGCCGAACCGGTGCCCACCGCGTAATCGCCCAGGGTGCGGAAGCGGGCCGTCATCGCGGGGGTAAGCTGCCCCTCGCGCGCCAGGTCGGCCGAGAGGCTGTCATCCAGCAGGTTCATCAGCGTCTGGCCGGGCCAGAGCCGGGCGAAGGCGGCCTCGATCGGCGGGGGCGAGTGGCGCAGCGCGTGGATCAGCGTGATGCGGGCCATGTCTCAGCTCGTCTTGCAGCGGCGCAGCGGGCCGGGGAATTCGACGCAGCCGGCCAGCAGCACCTCGTCCGGGCCGCGGCGCTGCACGCGCAGCAGGTTGGGGTTGCCATCGCAGCCAAAGCCGATTTCCACCGGCAGCCGCCCCTGCACCGGCACCAGGCGGAATTCCAGGCCATCGGGCGTCAGCCCCACCGTCTCGATGGCGCGTTGGCGATAGGCGAAGTCAAGGCTGGAGACGCGCATGATGAGGTCACGCATCACGATCAGCGAGACATTGCCGAAGCAGCCCGGGCCCACCGTGTCCACGGCCGGGAAGATGCCGCCGGTCCAGCTGCCGAACATCCATTCATGGGGCGGGCCCTGCCGGGGCTGGGCGGCGGCGGGAAGGATCAGGGCGGGCGTGGCAAGCAGGCCCGAGAGGGCCGGGATCAGAGAACGGCGTGGCAGCATGGGGGCCAACTCCAGGGGACAGGGATTCAACGGCTTGTAGCCCCTTGCGGTGGCGGCGTCAGGCCCGGCCCCGAGGCGGCGGCCTTGGGACCATCCTTCACCGGAATATGCATCAGCGCGGCAAAGGCGGCGCCGGCGATGCAGATGCTCCACATCAGGTCATAGCTGCCGGTGCGGTCGAAGATGTAGCCGCCGAGGAAGGCACCGGCGAAGCCGCCCAGCTGATGGCCCACGAAGACCAGGCCGAACATCGTTGCCAGCCAGCGCGTGCCGAAATTCCGCGCCATGAGCGCCACCGTGGGCGGGATGGTGGAGAGCCAGAGGAGGCCCATGAAGGCCGAGAAGATCAGCACGCTGGTCGTCGTCTTCTCGGCGAAGAGGAAGACCGTCATCAGCACGCCGCGGCCGGCATAGATGATGATCAGCAATTCCCGCCGCTTCCAGCGCTGCGACAATTCGCCCGACGCCAGGGCGCCCATGATGTTGAACAGCCCGATCAGCGCGATGGCCGCAGCACCCACCGAGGCCGGCAGATGGCAGGTGGCGACGAAGCCCGGCAGATGCACCGCCAGGAAGCTGACATGCAGCCCGCAGACCGAGAAGCCGAAGAAGATGAACCAGAAGGTGGGCGAGGTCATGCCGCTTTTCAGCGCCTGCATCGCCGTCTGGTCATCCTGGCCGGGCTTGGGCGGCGCGGGGCGCCCATCCAGCGGCAGGGCGAGCGGGATCATCAGCAGGGCGGCGCCGGCCAGCAGATAGAGCGCCCCCTCCCACCCCGCCAGGTTGATGCCAAGCTGCGCCAGCGGCACCACGGCGAATTGCCCGAAGCTCGACCCCGCCGTGCCGAGGCCGACCGCGCGTCCGCGCAGATGGTCCGGCAGCAGCCGCGTCAGGCTGGCATTGATCACCGGCATGCCGGCGGCGGAGACCGCCACCCCCATGACGATACCGGCGAAGAAGGTGAACATCGGCAGGCCCTGGCTGAGCGCCATGCCAAGGATGCCGATGCAATAGAGCGCCGCACCGCCCATGATCACGGCGCGCCCGCCGATGCGGTCGGCCACCTGGCCTATCACCGGCTGGGCGAAGCCGTTCAGCAGCACCTGCAGCGCGATGGCAAAGGCGAAGCCCGAGCTGGACCAGCCCATGGCCTGGGTCATCGGCGCCAGGAAGAGCCCGAAGCTCTGGCGCAGCCCGGTGGCCAGCGCCGCGCAGATGACGGCGCAGGCGATCAGCATCCCGGCACCGCGGGGGGTGGCAAGCATGGGCGGACTCCCAGAAGGTCAGGGAGTGTTCCATGCCGGGATGGGACGCCGCAAACGCGCCTGGCGCATGGCGTCCCTTCCAGCCATGCGCAGCAATCAGGCCGCTCTCACGCGATAGGCGGCATCGGTCATCACATCGGCGAGGACCGCGAAGGCTTCCGCCCAGGCATCCTCCACTTCCGGCGTGAAATGCTCGCCCAGCCCCTGGCGCAGCGTCCATTGCAGGGCCGCGCCGACGCTCGCGTAATGCTCCCGCTCCACGCCATAGGCGACATGGCGGCGGGCCATGTCACACAGCCGGGGAACCAGGATTTCCGGCCGCTCCAGTGTCGCCACGGCCATGCCCAGCGCCTGCATGAGCTTGGCGCCCTGGGCCGCCATGTCCGTGCCGGCGAAAAGCGGGCGGGTGCTGGGATCGGTCTCCATGAGACGTCGATAGAACAGGGCTGCGGCTGGCTCGGCCATGGGGGCCAGGCGGGCGAAGCTGCCGCGCAGGAGGGCAATGCGATGCGGTTCCATGCGAACATTCCTTATCCCTAACGAAACCCATCATGCGCTCCCTTCATGGCGGGATGATCGCGCGGCGATGGCAGATTTGTCGCGTCTGTCGCGCGGCCTCCATGGCAGCGCCCCGTTGCGCCCTTGGGCCGCCCGCGCTACCGCCGCCGCGCCATGTCCCTCTCGACCGATGACTTCGACTATGAATTGCCCGAGGCGCTGATCGCCCAGGCCCCCATCCGCCCGCGCGACGCGGCGCGGCTTCTGGTGGTGCGCGGCGAGAGCCTGGAGGATCGCGGCGTGCGGGACCTGCCCGCCCTGCTCGCCCCGGGCGATGTGATGGTGGTGAACGACACGCAGGTCATTCCCGCCCGCCTGCACGCCAGGCGCGGCGAGGCCAAGATCGAGATCATGTTGAACCGCGCCGAGGGCGATGGCAGTTGGCACGCGCTGATCCGCAACGCGCGCCGCCTGCGCGTGGGCGATGAGGTGCGGATCGAGGGCGCAGACCTGACGGCCATCGTCCTGGAGAAGTTCGAAGGCGGTTCCGCGCGGCTGGATTTCGGGCGGGACCCAGCGAAGCTCGCCGCGGCGCTGGAACAGGCGGGCGAAATGCCCCTGCCCCCCTATATCCACCGCGAGACCCCGCGCGGCGAGGATCGCGCCGATTACCAGACCATCTTCGCCGCCCGCCCCGGCGCCGTCGCCGCGCCCACGGCCAGCCTGCATTTCACGCCCGAGATCCTGGCGGCGCTGGAGGCCCGCGGCGTGCAGCGCGCGACGGTGACGCTGCATGTCGGCGCCGGCACCTTCCTGCCCGTGCGCGAGGGTGATCCCCGCGCCCACAAGCTGCATCACGAATGGTGCGAACTCACGCCCGAGGCCGCCGCCATCATCAACGCGGCCCGCGCCGAGGGGCGGCGCATCCTCTGCTGCGGCACCACCGCGCTGCGCCTGCTGGAGACGGCGGCACTCGGCATCACCGACCGGCGCGCCCCCATCCCGCCCTATCGCGGCCTGACCGACCTCTACATCCTGCCCGGCTTCGAATTCCGCGCGGCCGACCTGCTGATGACGAATTTCCATTTGCCGAAATCCACCCTGCTGATGCTGGTCTCGGCCTTCGCCGGGCAGGCGCGCATGCGCGCCGCCTATGCGCATGCCGTGGCCCAGGGCTATCGCTTCTTCTCCTACGGAGACGCCTCCTTGCTGCACCGCGCGCCATGACGCTGCATTGGACCCACGCCGCGACCGATGGTCGCGCCCGCGCCGGCATGCTGCACACCGCCCATGGCGAGGTGCCCACGCCGGTCTTCATGCCCGTTGGCACCGCCGGCACGGTGAAGGCGATGACGGCGGATGCCGTGCGCTCCACCGGCGCGCGGATGGTGCTGGGCAACACCTATCACCTCATGCTGCGCCCCACCGCCGAGCGGGTGGATCGCCTGGGCGGGCTGCACCGCTTCATGGATTGGCACGGGCCGATCCTCACGGATTCCGGCGGCTTCCAGGTGATGAGCCTCTCCGGCCTTCGGAAGATGGATGAGGATGGCGTGACCTTCCAAAGCCATGTGGA
>JAIYDS010000006.1 GCA_027487385.1 Acetobacteraceae bacterium
GCCAAGCTGATGGAAGAACTCCGCGCCCTGAATCGCGAGCTGGAAGTGCCGAGCCCCGCCGCCTATGGCATCCCGCAGGCCAAGTGGAACGCGCTGCTGCCGGTGATGGCGGAGCAGGCGCTCGCCTCCGGCAGCCCGGGCAACAACCCGCGCGTGCCGGATGCCGCGCAGATCATGGAACTCTACATGGAGGCCTTCGACGCCTGAGCGCCGCGCCAGCGGTCATTCCAGGCGGGCAGGGCGGCCACCGGCAGGGGCCGCCCCATCAGGAAGCCCTGGGCGCGGGCCACGCCCAGGAAGCGCAGGGTGCGCAGCAGGGCGGGGGAGGAGACGCCCTCGGCCGTCATCACCAAGCCGCGCTTGGCCATGCGGTGCACTTGGTTCCGCGCCCGGGCCGATTTCGGCAAGGATTGCACCAGGGAGCGGTCCAGCTTGATGCCGGCGAAATCCAGCCGCAGCAGGCGCTGGCGCGGATCATCCAGCACATAATCATCCATCAGCACGCCATGGCCGGCCGCATTCAGCCGGCGCAGCGTGCGCGCCATGCGCGAGAGGTCGCGCACCGGTGCCGTCTCGGTCAGCTCGATCATCAGGCGGCGGCGCGGAAAGCGGGAGCGGCGGAGCTGCTGGCCGAGCCAGGCGACCACGTCGCGCTTGTCCAGCTCCGGCGCCGGCAGGTTCACCGAAACGGGGATGGGCAGATGGCCCGGCAGGCGGGAGAGATCCCAGGCGGCGATTCGCGTGACGGCCGCGGCCAGCGGGCGGGAAAGGCCCATCTGCTCCATGGCCGGGATGAAGTTCACGGGGGTGAGGGCCACCGGCTCGCTGCGCCAGCGGGCCAGCGCCTCGACCAGGGCGAGGCGACGGCTGCGGACATGGATGATGGGCTGGTAGCGCAGCAGCAGGCTGTTGCCCTGCAACCCGGCCTGGAGGCGGCTGGAATTGCGGCTGGCGCGCATCGCGTCATGCGCCATGACGCGCGAGCCATCCAGCAAGCCCCGCAGGAAGGCGCCCTCCTCGGAGAGCGCGGCCTCGGGCGTCAACAGGGAGATGACGGCCGAAGGCGAGGCCTCCGCCATTGCATCCACCAGCGACTGATCGATCGGCATCTCCCCATCCTCGAGGATGAGGTGCCGGAAGCCGCTAAGATTGGTGACGACGGCGCGGAGCACTTCGCTCTGGGTGCGCAGGATGACGGGGGGCTGGCCGCCCAGCGCGGCTATCCCGGCCTCGGCGGCTTCGATCAGCGTGGCGTCGGAGGCGATCACGAGCACACGCCCCAGGGAGCGGGCCATGGAGGGGGGAGATCTCCCGCCCGCCGTCTCACCTGTCTTATTTTCCGCCAATAAACTCGCCCATCATATCTTAATTGAGTGGTAACCTATTTCGCACCGGAATCCAAGGGTCTGGCCGAAACGACGCGGAGCGGCGCCGGCCAGCGGGCTTACCGGATCGCCGTCTGCCCCTTCGGTGCCACCGGCTCCAATTCGCCCCGCCGCAGCGAGTTGCGCCCGCTGAACAGCACGATGGGGGCCGCGATGAAGACGGAGGACGACGCCGAGATGAAGATGCCGAAGACCATCACCCAGGCGAAGCCCGAGAGCGTATCGCCCCCGAAGAGCGCCAATGGCAGGGCCGAGAGCAGCAGCGTGACCGAGGTTCCGAGGCTGCGGTTCAGCGTCTCGTTGATCGAGAGATCCACCAGGTCCTGCAGCGGCATGGTCTTGAACTTGCGCAGGTTCTCCCGCATCCGGTCGAAGACCACGACCTTGTCATTGGCCGAGAAGCCGATGACGGTGAGGATCGCCGCGATGGTCGTCAGGTTGAACTCGATCTGGAAGAGCACCATGAACCCGACGGTCTTGGTGGTGTCCAGCAGCAGCGTGGCGATGGCGGCCACGCCGAATTGCCATTCGAAGCGCACCCAGATGTAGATCAGCATCGCGAGAAGGCTGAGGCCCAGCGCCATCAAGCCGCCGCGGAACAGCTCATCCGAGATGCGGTTGCCCACCGCCTCCACGCGCAGGATGCGGATGCCGGGGGCGGCGGCCTCCAGCGCGGTGCGCACCGTCGTCACCACCTGCTGGGTCTGGGCCTCCTGCGCCGGGGCCGGCACGCGGATCAGCAGCGTGCTGGCATCGCCGAATTGCTGCAGCCCCACATCGCCCACGCCGAGCGTCGCGGTGGCGGCGCGCAGCTCGTTGATATTGGCGGGCCCGGTGGTGCGGACCTCCATCACGATGCCGCCCTTGAAGTCGATGCCCTTTTCCAGCCCGGGATAGAAGGCGCCGACCAGCGAGGCGGTGGAAAGCACGGCCGAGACCACCAGGCCGGCCACGGCGCCGCGCATGAAGGGGATCTTCGTCACATCCGGGCAGAGCCGGAAGAGCGGCCGGCCCAGGCGCTGCCAGAGGCTGAGCCCGCGCTTCTCCAGCACCGGCAATTCCTTGGGCTTGGTCCAGCGATACCACCAGACCACCAGAAGGCGCGTCACCACCGTCGCCGTCCACATCTGCACGATGGTGCCGATGGCGACCGTGACCGCGAAGCCCTTCACCGGGCCCGAGCCGAAGCCATAGAGGCAGGCCATGGCGATGAGGTTCGTCAGGTTCGAGTCGAGAATCGTGCCCGAGGCCTTGGTGTAGCCGATCTCCAGCGCATTGATCGGCGATCGGCCATTCTTGACCTCCTCCCGGATGCGTTCATTGATCAGGATATTCGCGTCCAGCGCGGTGCCCAGCGTCAGCACGATGCCGGCGATGCCGGGCAGCGTCAGCGTGGCTTCCAGCAGCGAGAGGAAGGCGATCAGCAGGATGATGTTGATGGCCAGCGCCACATTGGCGAACCAGCCGAAGAGCCCATAGGCGAAGCCCATGTAGAGGAAGACGAAGGCCACCCCCACGGCCAGGCTGATGATGCCGGCCCGGATCGCATCCGCCCCCAGCTCCGGCCCGACGGTGCGTTCCTCGATCACGGTCAGCGGCGCGGGCAGGGCGCCCGCGCGCAGCAGAACGGCCAGGTCATTGGCGCTGCGCACGGTGAAATTGCCCGAGATCTGGCCGCGGCCGCCGGTGATGGGCTCGCGGATATTGGGGGCGGTGATCACCTTCTCATCCAGCACGATGGCGAAGGGGCGGCCCACATTGGCGCGGGTGATCTCGCTGAAGCGGCGCGTGCCGACCGAATCGAAGGTGAAGTTCACCACCCATTCGCCGGTGCGGCTGTCCTGGCTGGCGCGGGCATCGGTCAGGTTGGCGCCATCCACCTCGACGCGGCGGCGCACGGCGAAGCGCTCGCCCGCGCGCTCGCCATTGAGGAACATGATCCCCGGCGGCGGCGTGGCCGCCTGCAGGTTCACCGCCTCATCCAGCAGATGGAAGGTCATGCGGGCCGTGCGGCCCAGGAGGTTCTTGATACGGTCCGGGTCCTCGACGCCGGGCAACTGCACCAGGATGCGGTTCTGCCCCTGGCGCACGATGGTGGCCTCCACCACGCCCGTCTCGTCGATGCGGCGGCGGACGATCTCGATGGATTGCTCCACCGCATTGGTCGCCTTGGCGCGCAGCCCGGCCTCGGTCACGGTCGCCGTCAGCAGGCCATCGGCATTGATGCCGACCTCGATATCCGGCTGCTGGGCGCCGCCGCCGACATTCACCGCATTGGCCAATTCCCGCACCACCCGCAGCGCCGCCTCGCGCTGGCTGGATTCGGTGATGCGCAGCGACATGCGCCGTTGGTCGGGCTGGGCGGAGAGGCCAGTGTAGGAGATGCGCGGATTGGCCTGCGTCATCCCGCGCCGCGTGCCCTCGACCAGGCCCTCCAGCCGCTCCCGCAGCAGGACCGAGGTGTCCACTTCCAGCAGCAGGTAGGAGCCGCCGCGCAGATCGAGCCCGAGGGCGATCTGCCGGATCGGCGCCCAATCGGGGAAGGCCGCGCGGGGCAGCAGGTTGGGCAGGCTGACCAGCGTGCCCACCAGGCAGACCAGGAGGATGGCGGCCGTCTTCCAGCGCGCGAAATACATCATGACGAGACAAGGCCCTGACCGAGAATTCGGCCGGAACATGACGAGGGGGAGGGGGGGATGCAAGCCTTGCCCGGAATTGTTAGTCCAGCGCCATGAAATCCCTCAAGATCGGCGTCTTCGGCGCGGGCCATTTCGGCCGCTTCCATGCCCTCAAGCTGCGCGGCGCGGCCCGTGCCAGCCTGGTGGGGCTGCATGACCCGGACCCCGCGCGCGCCGCCCTGGTCTCGAACGAGGCGGGCTGCCCGGCGCTGACCGCCGAGGCCCTGCTGGCCGAGAGCGACGCCGTCATCATCGCGACCCCCACCCTCTATCACGCGGCCCTGGCCGAGCGGGCGCTGGCGGCGGGGCGGCATGTCTTCGTGGAAAAGCCCATCACCGCCACCCTGGCCGAAGCGGATGCGCTGATCACGGCGGCCGCCGCCGGCGGCCGGGTGCTGATGGTGGGGCAGATCGAGCGGCACTCCGCCGCCATCCGCACCCTGCGCGAAAACCTCTCCGGCCGCCGGCTGATGGCGCTGGAGGCGACGCGCATCGCCCCCTTCCGGCCGCGCAGCCTGGATGTCTCGGTGGTGCTGGACCTGATGATCCATGACCTGGACCTGATCCTCTCGCTGGTGCCCTCCGAACTGGTCGAGGTGCGCGCCGTGGGCGGCCCGGTGATGACGGCCCTGCCGGATTGGGCGGTGGCCCAGCTGCGCTTCGCCAATGGCGCCCAGGCGCAGGTGACGGCAAGCCGCGTGGCGGTGGGGCTGGAGCGCAGGCTGCGCGCGCTAGGGCCGGAGGGCGAGATGCGGGTGGATTTCCTGGCCCGCAGCCTCGAATTCCTCTCCCCCGATGGCGGGCAATCGGTGGAGAACATGCCGGGCTGGAGCCTGGCCCGCCGCAGCTGGACCGACCATGACAGCCTGGAGGCCGAGCAATCCGCCTTCATCGCCGCGATCCTGGATGGCACGCCGCATGAGGCGAATGGCACGCAGGGCAGGGCGGCGCTGGATGCGGCGCTGCGGGTTGAGGCCGCGCTTCGGCCGACCTGACGGCCGCCCCGACCTTTCAGGCGCTGACCCGGGCCTCCGCCTTCACGGCCGGCAAGGTCATCGTGAAGACGGCACCATATCCGGTGTTTCCCGCGGTGATGCTGCCCCCCAGGGAGTGAATGATCCCGTGGCAGATGGAAAGTCCCAGCCCCGTGCCCACGCCGGCTGGCTTCGTGGTGAAGAAGGGCTCGAAAAGACGCGGGAGGACGTTCTCGGGGATCCCGGGCCCGGTATCGGCCAGGCGCAACTCCACCTGCCCCTCGGCGGCGCACGCGGTGATCCGGACCGCGCGCGGCCGCGTGGTCTGTCCGGCCATGGCATCGCGGGCGTTCAGCAGCAGGTTCATCACCACCTGCTCCAGCAGGACCTGGTTCCCCATGACGAGGGGCAGATCCTTCGGCGTATCGAGGGTGAGCTCGATGCCGGCGTTTCGCAGCGCCCCCTCCACCAGCACCATGGCGCCGTCCAGCACCGCATCCAGCCGCAGGGGGGCCCGCCCATCCGTCTCTTGCCGGCCGAACAGGCGAAGATGATCAATGATGACGAGGGCCCGCTGCGCCTGGGCGGGCACGCGCTCCAGCCGCTCGATCACGCCCTCGGTCTTGTTGCGCTGCAGGGATCGGATCGCGTTTTCCGCCGCCATGGACATGGAGGTCAGCGGCTGGCTCAGTTCATGCGCGAGCCCCGTCGCCATCTCCCCCAGGGTGGCCAGCCGGCCGGCGGCGATGCTGGTGCCCATGGCCGCCCGCTCCGCCTCGATATCGGTCATCAGCCCGACGATCTCGAGCCCGTCGGGCCGATCCGCCACCGCATGCGCCACGAAGCGCATCCAGCGGAAGCCGCCATCGGGCCGGCGCAGGCGAACATCGCGCGTTGCCACCGCCTGGGAGCGCAGCAGCGCCATCCTGGCCAGTTGCGCCGGGCGCTCCACCGGGGTTTCAGCCAGGTCGAGGATGCCAGCCTCGCCCAGCATCGCCGCCTCCAGCGGCCAGCCGGTGACGTGGGAAAAGCTGGGGCTGAGATAGAGCAGCCTGAAGCTGCCATCGGCGGCGAAGACGCCGCGATAGATCACGCCGGGCACGGTATCGAGCATGCGATTCACCTCTGCCCGCGTGGTTGCCGCCTCCCGCTCCCGCTGCGCCAGGTCTCTCGCCACCGCCTGCGCCACGCGCCGGGCACGCAAGGTGGAGGCGACCGCCAGAACCGCCAGCAACAGCAAGGCCACGATCACATCCACGAACCAGACCAGGCCGCTGAGCTCGGCCGCGCGGCGCGTCGTCACACCGAGGTCTCGACCCACCAACAGTCCCAGGCCGAGATCATCCATCCGGCGCGTGCCCACCAGCAGGTCTTGCCCATTGATAAGAAAAACCGCCTGGAACGGCGTCGGGTCATCACGGGCGAAGGCGGCCTGGACACGGGGCGGCGGAAACTCGGGACCGGTCGGTGGCGCCTCCGCCCAGCTGTTGCGCAGGATGACCTCTCCACCCAGGCGGGAGACGCCCACCCGCGCCTCCGTGGGCGGAATCAGCTCCGCCAGATGGTGCGACAGCAGCATGGGATCCAGCGTGACGACGGCAACCCCGGCGAAGCTGCCATCGGTGTGGTTGATGCGCCGGCTGAAGATCACGGCCATCTGCCGCGTCAGGCGTCCCATCACGGGGTCCGCGACATAGGTGCCGATCTCGCCCCGGAGATGCACCTGAAAATGCGGCCGGTCATGCAGATCGATGGTGGTGATGTTGGCCTGGTTGGACCAGCGCGAGAAACCGTCGGGGTCGATCGTCAGGGCCAGGATGATGTCGAAGCGGCGGGTGTTCACGAAGCCGCGCAGAATGTCCTCGATGGCGACGGCCCGGGTGGGATCGGTGTCGAGCAGGCGCTGGCGTTCCTGCAAGAGGTCCAGCGTCAGGCCGATGCCGTCGAAGGAACGGCGCAACCAGCCCTCCACGGCCAGCGTATCGGCCCGTGCGCGCTCCAGGCCAAGGGCGATGTCGCGCTCACGCCCCCAGCGCACGGCCGTCATCATGGCGATGTGCAGCGCGACGGCGAGGATGCCAGCGAGAGCCAGTTGCAGGGCCAGCCGCGTGCGCGCGGCATGCCAAGAGAGGGCCCATCCCGGGACGGCCCGCAGCAGCGCTTCGGGCGCTGGTGGCCGTGAGGATCTCTTGTCTGCCGTCATTTTGGCGCGGTGCCGCCGTCTCCCCGATCATGGCCTTTGGGCGGCCGCGACCTGCCGGCAAGCTATCGGACCGGCCTGCGCCGCGGAACGTTGCAAATGTCAGGAATTGTCACCGGGGCAGGGGGAACACCGGCCCCTCGGCCCCTTGGTCTCCCGGCTCGAAACCGCTTCGGGCGAGGGCTGAGCCTCAGCGGCGGAACTTCAGATCCAGCCCCTGCTTGCGCCAATTCGCCTCGATCATGTCCATATTGGTGCTGCCCGAGGGGTGGGCGCGGCTCGGCTGGTTGCGCAGCCCGGGGCCGCGCGTCACGCGCCAGAGCTTCAGCAGCCGCTCCAGCTCGTTCAGCGGATTCGCGTGGTCATCCACGCGCAGGTCGATATCGGGGAAATCCTCGGTGGTGATGAGTTTCAGCGCGGCGGATTGCCGGCCGCGCTTGTCGCCGCCCGCCGCCTCGCCGGCCTGGAGCGCCTGGAGCATGCGCTCGGGCAGGGCCAGCTCCTGCCGGGCCAGGAAGCTCGCCAGCGTATCGGCGATGACCTCCTCGCCCGAGAGCATATTGCCCGCGATGGACCAGCCCGTGCCGGAACGCGCGCCCGCCCATTCCACGCAATTCTGGCCGGTCCAGGCGGCGCTGCGGCCGTGCCGGTCAATGGCATGGATCTGGCGGAGGTTCTTGCCCTCATCGCCCACCAGCGCGCCCTCGATCGCGGCGGCGGGGGAGAGGCCGCGCGCCATGGCGTCCAGCACGGCCGGGCCGAGATAGCGGTTGGTGATGGATTGGGTGGAGACAGCGCCGACTCCGGGGCGCAGGAAGGGGCAGGAGGCGCCGACAGCCAGCGCACAGGTTGTCACGGCCACCGCGAAGGTGCCGCTTTCCGGCTCATGAGCGAGCAAGGACCAAGTCACGGCGGTTCCCCATTCATCAATCGGGATGCTTGCACGAAGAGAGTGGGCAGGGCAAAGCCCAGGTCAAGAAGGCCCTGGCCATCCATGGGCCAATTGGGAGAATACGTCTATGCAGATGATCCATCGGCGTCATTTTGTGGCATCGGCCGGCGCGCTGCTCGCCACCCCCGCCCTGGCGCAAAACCCCTGGCCGGACCGTCCCATCCGGCTCATCGTTCCCTTCGGCGCGGGGGGCGCGGTGGATACGCTGAGCCGCACCGTCGCCGCACGTTTTGGCGAGCACACGGGCGGCCAGACTCTGGTTGTCGAGAATCGGCCCGGCGCGGGCGGGACGATCGCGGGCGCCTTCGTGGCGCAGCAGCGGCCGGATGGGCTGACGCTCATGATGTCCGATGTGGGGGCCAATGCCATCGGCCGCCTGCTCTACAACAGCCTGCCCTATGACCCGATGACGGCCTTCACGCCCATCGTGCATCTGGTGAACCTGCCGGGCGTGCTGATGGCGCACCCCTCCGTGCCCGTCAGCACGGCGGCGGAGGTCATCGCCGCCGCCCGCGCCCGGCCGGATGGCTTCACCTTCTCCTCCGCCGGGAATGGCAATGGCAGCCATCTCTTCATGGAATTGTTCCTGAAGCGGGCCGGGCTGAAGATGGTCCATGTGCCCTATCGCAGCGGGGCGGAGATGGTGACGGCGCTGATCCGCGGCGATGCGCAATTCGGCTTCCCCACCGTCTCCTCCGGGCTGAACATGATCCGCGACGGGCGGGCCAAGGCCATTGCCATCTCGGTCCCCGGCGGCACGCCCGCGCTGCCCGGCATCCCCGCCCTGGCCGATACGCTGCCCGGCTTCCACACCGCCGTCTGGCACGGGATCATGGCGCCGGCCGGCATGGAGGCGGGCCTCGTTTCCCGCATCAACGAGGTCTTCACCAGGATCATCACCATGGATGAGGTGAAGGAGCAGGTCTTCCGCGCCCAGGCCGGCACGGTGGTGCCCGGCACGCCCGAGCAATTCGCCGCCTTCATCCGCCGCGAATACGAGACCTGGCTGCCCATCATCCGCGAGGGCAACATCCGGGCCGAGTAGCCGGCCGCCGCGGTTTGGGCTTCACTGGCGCGCATGAGCACGCCCGTCCCCGCCCGCCCGGCCGCCACCATCCTCCTGCTGCGGGACGGTCCCGATGGGCTGGAAGTCCTGATGGTGGCCCGCGCACGCGAGGTGGATTTCGCCTCGGGCGCGCTGGTCTTTCCCGGCGGGCGGGTGGAACCCACCGATGCCGCCCTGGCGCCCGCCGAGGATCCGCTGGGCGCCTTCCGCGTGGCGGCGATCCGCGAAGCCTGGGAGGAATCGGGCATTCTGCTTGCCCATCCGCCGGGGCCGGAGGTGCCGCCCGAGGGCGAATTCCTGGCGCATCTGCACGCGCGCGGCCTCCGGCCCGCCCATACCGCGCTGACGCCCTTCGCCCATTGGGTCACGCCCCAGCACAGCCCCAAGCGCTTCGATACGCATTTTTTCCTGGCCCATGCACCGGAGGATCAGGAAGCCATTCATGACGGGCGGGAGGCGGTGGAAGCCGTCTGGATTCGACCCGAAGTGGCGGTGGCCGAGGCCGAGGCCGGACGGCGGACACTGGTCTTCGCCACACGATTGAACCTGCTGCGCCTTGCGCAATCCTGCTCGGCCGAGGCGGCGATCGCGGCCGCGGCCTCCGCGCCGATCGTGACCGTGATGCCCCAGCCGATTTCGGACGGCGCCGGCGGAACCTTGCTGCGGATCCCGGCCGAGGCGGGCTATGGTGGGGACACCTTCACCCCGAAAGGGCCGCCCGCCGGGGGCGGCCAATGGCCCACACAGCGATGATCGAGCACGTCATCATTCCCCGCGCCCATGATGTGGGCGGATTCGAGGTCCGCCGCGCGCTGCCGGCGCGCGAGAAGCAGATGATCGGCCCCTTCATCTTCTTCGACCAGATGGGCCCGGGCGAGTTCCTGACGGGGAAGGGGTTGGATGTGCGGCCCCACCCGCATATCGGGCTTTCCACCGTGACCTATCTTTTCGAAGGCGAGGTGATGCACCGGGACAGCCTGGGCTCGGAACAGCCGATCCGGCCCGGGGCGCTGAACTGGATGGTGGCGGGGCAGGGGATCACCCATTCGGAACGGACAGCGAGCGGATTGCGCGCCCATTCCAACCGGCTGTTCGGCATTCAGTCCTGGGCCGCCTTGCCGGCCGCGCTGGAGGAGACCGCCCCCGCCTTCGCCCATCACCCGGCCGAAGCGCTGCCCATCATCGAGGATGGCGGCGCCCGGTTGCGCCTGGTGGCCGGCGAAGGCTGGGGGCAGCGCGCGCCGGTGGAGACGCATTGGCCGCTCTTCTACGCCGATCTGGAACTGGCGCCCGGCGCCTCCTGCCCGCTGCCCGACGCGCATGAGGAGCGCGGCGCCTATGTGGTGCAGGGCAGCGTGGATGTGGCCGGCCAGGTCTTCGAGGCCGGGCGCATGCTGGTGTTTCGCGCGGGGGACCGGATTTCGCTGCGGGCCGAAGGGAAGGGGGCACGCCTGCTGCTTTTGGGCGGCGCGGTCATGGACGGGCCGCGGCACATCTTCTGGAATTTCGTCTCCTCGCGGCGGGACCGGATCGAGCAGGCCAAGGCGGATTGGGCGGCGCAGCGCTTCGCACGGGTTCCCGGCGACGATCAGGAATTCATACCCCTGCCGTAGGGTGAGGATTATAATCCCTTCGCCTTGGCCTGAATCCATTCCTCTTCCATCTCGGCCAGCGTGGCATCCGCCGGCGTCCGGCCCTGGGCGGCCAGGGCGGCCTCGATGGCGCCGAAGCGCCGTTCGAATTTCCGGTTGGCCTGGGCGATGCAGGCCTCGGGGTCCAGATCCAGCTTGCGGGCCAGATTGGCCAGGACGAAGAGCAGGTCACCCAGCTCATCGGCCAGGCGGGCGGGGTTGGCGGCCGGCAGTTCGGCCCGCAATTCGGCGATTTCCTCCTCCAGCTTGTCGAGCACGGCGGCCGCGTCCGGCCAGTCGAAGCCGACGCGGGCGGCGCGGCGGGTGAGCTTGGCCGCGCGGGTCAGGCCGGGCAGGGCCGTGGCCACCCCGGCCAGGATCCCCGTCTCGGCCCGGGCCGCGCGCTCGGCGGATTTCTGTACCTCCCAGGCCTCGGTCTGGGCCTCGGCGGTCGCGATCTCGGCCGAGCCGAAGACATGCGGGTGGCGGCGGATCATCTTGGCGGTGACGCCGGCGGCCACCGCCTCGAAATCGAACCAGCCGCGCTCCTGCGCCATTTGCGCGTGATAGACGGTCTGCAGCAGCAGATCGCCCAGCTCATCCTGCAAGGCCGCAGGCTCCGGGCCGCGTTGGATCACGTCGGCGACCTCATGCGCCTCCTCGACCGTATAGGGCGCGATGGACGCGAAATCCTGCACGATATCCCAGGGGCAGCCCGTCTTCGGGTCACGAAGCCGGGCCATGACGTCGAGCAAGGCCTGGATCGCGGGGGTGGGGTGGCTCATCTCGGGCTCCGGTTATGCACAGCTGGATTTACCGCATAATGTTTATTATGGAAAGAAAACGCCTGTGGAAAAGCCTGTGGATGGGGTCATGGCGGGATTTCCAGGGTCTGGGCGTCGAAGCCGAGTTCGACGCCTTCGGGCAGGATCGCCGAGATCCGGGCGTAATCCATCCGGTCGCCGAGATGCGTCAGCACGGTGCGGCGCGGCCGCAGCTTGCGCCACCAGGCCAGGACCTGGTCCAGCCCGGCATGCACAGGGTTCTGGTCGCCGGGCTGCATGCAGCTCACCACCCAGGTGTCGAGGCCATGCAGCCTGGCGAGGCTTTCGGCCGGCATGCGGATCACGTCGGTCGTATAGGCGAAGCGGCCGATCCGGAGGCCCAGGCTGCGCATGCCGCCATGGTCCAGGTCCAGCAGCTCGCCAGCGAGGCCCGCCAGCGTGACCGGCCCACCGGGTGCCACCACCTGCCCCGCCAGCGCCGGCCGGTAGAAGAAGCCGCTGGGCGTGGGCGCCGCCTGGAAGATATAGGCAAAGCGGGATCGCAGGTCGGCCAGGGTTTCGGCGGTGGCATACAGCGGCAGGACAGCGCCCATGGAGCGATTCACCGCGCGCAGCTCATCCAGCCCGGCGATGTGATCGGCGTGGGCATGGGTGATCAGCAGCCCATCCAGCCGCGTGACGCGCGCCGCCAGGAGCTGGGCCCGGCAATCCGGCCCGGCATCCACCAGAAGCGTTCGGCCATCCGCCGATTCCACCAGGGCCGAGCTGCGCATCCGGCGGTTGCGCGGCTCGGCCGGGTCGCATTCGCCCCAATTTCCCATTCCGTCCGGGCCGCCCACCGCCGGCACGCCCTGGGATGGGCCGGTGCCGAGCAGCGTGACCCGAAGCGCCGGGTTCATGCGGCCTTGGGGTAAAGGCGCAGGAAGTTTTCCGTGGTGATCCGGCCGATCTCTTCCAGGCTGACGCCCCGAACCTCCGCCAGGACCTTGGCCGTATGGGCGGTGAAGCCGGGCTCGCAGCGCTTTCCGCGCAGCGGCACGGGCGCCAGATAGGGCGAGTCGGTTTCCAGCAGCAGCCGGTCCAGCGGCAGCCGCGCCGCGACCTCGCGCAGCTCGGTGGATTTGGGGAAGGTCAGGATGCCGGAAAAGGAGATATAGCCGCCCATCTCGACAGCCTGATCAGCCAGTTGCGGCGTGGAGCTGAAGCAGTGCAGCAGGAAAGGGAAGGCGCCCCCTGCCCGCTCCTCGGCCAGGATCCGCGCGATATCCGCATCGGCGTCGCGCGCATGAATGGCCAGCGGCAGGTCAGCCTCCCGGGCGGCGCGGCAATGGCGGCGGAAGCCCTCCTGCTGCACGTCGCGCGGCGACTTGTCGTAGAAATAGTCCAGCCCGCTTTCGCCGAGGCCGATGATGCGCGGATGGTCTGCCAGGGCGATGAGCTCCGCCACGCTCGGCATCACCCCCTCGCCCGCCCGGTGCGGATGAACGCCCACCGTGCCCCAGACCTGCGGGAAGCGCTCCACCAGGGCCCGTACGGCGGCGGCCTGCGGGACGGAGGTGCCGATGGTGACCATGCGCGTGACGCCGGCGGCCGCCGCACGGGCCAGGATCTCCTCGATCTCCGTCTCGGAGAAATAATCCAGGTGGCAATGGCTGTCCGTGATCATGCGGCGGCCTCAACCTTGCGGAACAGGGGCGAGGGCGGCGGCAGCGCCAGCCCCTCGGGCAAGGGGATCGAGAGCGCGGCCAGGCTGCGCGCGTCGTCCGGAACGCCCAACTGGTCCAGCAGCGCGGCCATGCTGCCGGGCATGAAGGGCTGCAACACGGTGGCATAGGCGCGCAGCGCGGTGTGGAGATGGCGCAGCACCTCGGTCATCCGCACCGGGTCGGTCTTCTTCAGCGCCCAGGGCGCCTGCACGGTGATATAGCCATTGGCGCCGCGCACCTGGGCGAAGATTTCCTCAAGTGCGAGATGATATTGCTGATTTTCCAGAAGCTTACCGACTGTCTCTACCATGGCGTCGAGGGGTGTGAGCAGGCCCGCATCGGCTTCGGCGGCCGGCGCCAGGGCGGGCAGCTTCCCCTCGCAATTGCGCTGGATCAGCGAGAGTGTGCGGTTGGCCAGGTTGCCCAGCACATCCGCCAATTCGCCATTCAGCCGGTTCACCAGCGCGCCGCGGGCGAAATCGCCATCCTGGCCGAAGGGCACCTCGCGCAGCAGGAAGTAGCGCACCGGGTCCAGCCCGAATTCCTCGACCAGCGCCAGAGGATCAATCACATTCCCCAGGGATTTGCTGATCTTTTGCCCCTCATTGGTCCACCAGCCATGGGCGAAGACGCGCTTTGGCGCCGGCAGCCCGGCCGCCATGAGGAAGGCCGGCCAGTAGATCGCGTGGAAGCGCAGGATGTCCTTGCCGACGAAATGCACATCGGCCGGCCAGAACTTCCAGAGTTCCGCCTTTTCATCGGGATAGCCCAGCGCCGTGATGTAGTTTGTGAGCGCATCCAGCCAGACATACATCACATGCGCGTCATCCCCCGGCACCGGCACGCCCCAGCGGAAGGAGGTGCGCGAGACGGAGAGATCCGAGAGCCCGGATTTGATGAAGCTGATCACCTCATTCCGCCGGCTGGCTGGGGCGATGAAATCCGGATTGGTTTCGTAGTATTCCAATAGCTTGTCGGCCCAAGCTGAGAGCTTGAAGAAATAGGAAGGCTCCCGCACCCATTCCACCGGCGCGCCCGAGGGGGCGTATTTCACGCCATCGCGCTCGGTCAGCTCATCCGGGCCGTAGAAGGCCTCGTCGCGCACCGCGTACCAGCCCTCATAGGCGCCGAGATAGATCTCGCCGCGCTCCTGCAGCCGGTTCCACAGCGCCTGGCAGGCGGCGTAATGCCGCGGCTCGGTGGTGCGGATGAAGCCGTCATTGGAGAAGCCCATTGTCACCGTCAGGTCGCGAAAGGCCTGGCTGACGCGGTCGGTGAAGGCCTGCGGCTCCTCGCCGGCATCCTGGGCGGCCTTTTCGACCTTCTGGCCGTGCTCGTCGGTGCCGGTGAGGAAATAGACCTCCCGCCCGGCCAGCCGATGCCAGCGGGCCAGCACATCCGTCGCCAGGCTTGTGTAAGCATGGCCGATATGCGGCTTGTCATTCACATAATAGATCGGGGTGGTCAGGTAGATCGGGCTCATGCCTGACCTATGAAGCGCCTCTAGCCTCCCCGCAAGCTGTCCATCGCCACCAGGACGGCCTGGCGGCGGTCCAGCGAGAGGCGCTCCGTCTCCTGCACCAGCTTCGAGACAGCCTCGGCGGCCTCCACCCAGGCGGCCAGCGGCCGGTCACCCAGCCAGGGCGCCACCGGCCCGCCGCGGGCGGCGTCCCGCACCGCCTGGGAGAGGCCGCGCAGCAGCAAGGTGAAGAAGGCCGGGAAGGCCAGCGCCGCCTCGCGCCCGGCGATCCGGTCGGCCAAAGCATGAGCACCCAAGCCTGTGGGTAAGTTTTGCAGCGTGGCCTCGGCCAGGCGGGCGAGTTCCACCCCCTCCCCTTGCGCCAGCTCCAGCGCGCGGCCCGGCGAGCCCTCGGCCAGGCGGATCAGCTCGGCCCGGTCCAGCCGCGGCAGATCGGGCAGCCAAAGGCTCAGCAGGCGCTCCATGGCGGCGTCATCGAGGCCAAACAGGTCCAGCCGGCGGCAGCGGCTGCGGATGGTGGGCAGCAAGCGCCCGGGCGAGGCGGTGATCAGCAGAAGCACCGTGCGCGGCGGCGGTTCTTCCAGGGTTTTCAGGATGGTATTGGCCGAGGCCGCCTCCATCGCCTCCACCTCATCCATCACGACCACGCGCCAGCCGCCCTCGGCCGCGGTGAGGTTCAGGAAGCCGCGGGCCGCCCGGGCCTCATCCACCTTGATGATGCGGCGCTTGCCCGGCTCGGATTGCGGTTCCAGCACCATCAGGTCGGGGTGGCTGCCGGCGGCGACGCGGCGGAAGGCGGGGTCCTGCTCATCCACATGCAGCGGTTCGGCGCCGGGGGGCTGGCCGGCCAGCAGCCAGCGGGCGAAGCGATAGGCCAGCGTCGCCTTGCCGATGCCGGGCGGGCCGCAGAACAGCCAGGCATGGTGCAGCCGGCCCGCGCGCGTGGCCGCCGCCAGCGCCTCGGCCGCCGCCTCATGCCCGACCAGCAGCGGATTGGCGCGCGGCGCGATCATGGCAGGCCCAGCCGCGCGCGGCAGGTGGCGATGATGGCCTGGCTCACCGCCGCCAGCGGCGCCGAAGCATCCACCACGGCGAAGCGGCCCGGCTCGGCCGCGGCCTGGGCCAGGAATGAATCCCTGATGCGCCGGTGGAAAGCCAGCCCGAGCTGGTCATAGCGGTTGATCTCGCCCCGCCGGTTCGCGCGCTCCAGCCCCTGCTCCACGGGGATGTCCAGCAGCAAGGTCAGGTCGGGCGCGACATCGCCCAGGGTGGCGGCGCGCAGATCGGCCCAGACCTGGCGCGGCGCCCCCTGCCCGGCCACCTGGTAAGCCAGCGTGCTGTCGAAGAACCGATCGCACACCACGAAACTGCCGGCGGCCAGGCCGGGCTGGATGCTTCGCGCCCAATGCTCGCGCCGGGCCGCGAAATGCAGCGCCATTTCCGCCACCGGGTCCCAGCCGGCACGGCCCAGCAGGAGCCCTCGGATCGCCTCCGCTCCGGCCGAACCGCCCGGCTCTCGCGTTTTCAGGACGGAATACCCAAGGCCAGCCAGCCAGCTCGCAAGACGAAATGCCTGGGTGGATTTTCCTGACCCCTCTCCACCCTCCAGGGTGATGAATTTGGGAATCAAGTCCCGCCACCGATCAGTCGGCTCACCACCGCCGGGATGCGCGCGATCATCCCCAGCCGCTCCACATCCGCCCCCGCATAAAGCGGCAGCGTCATGGGCGGCACGCCGCGGCCCGAGACCTCCAGCCGGCCCAGCTCCTGCCCCTTCACCACCGGGGCCGGCACCGGCGCGTCGTAGCGGATGCGGGCCTGCAGGGTCTCGCGCCAGCCGCGCGGCACCGTCGCCACCACCTCCCGCCCGCCGATCAGAGGCACGGTGCGGCGCTCGCCCAGATGGACCGGCACTTCCTCGATCGTGTCGGCGGCGCGGAACAGCACCACATTGTCGAATTCGCGGAAGCCCCATTCGATCAGCCGCTCCGCCTCCTCGCCCCGGGCGCGCATGCTGGGCAGACCGCCCACCACCAGGATCAGGCGCCGTTCGCCCCGCCGCACGCTGGCGGTCAGGCCGAAGCCCGCCTCCTCCGTGTGGCCGGTCTTCAGCCCATCGGCACCGGCGACGCGACCCAGCAGCGGGTTGCGATTCTCCTGGGTGATGTTGTTCCAGCGGAAGCTGCGCTCACTGTAGAATCGGTAGAATTCCGGGTGATCCACGATGATGCGCCGCGCCAGCGTCGCCAGGTCCCGCGCCGTCATCCGGTGCTCGGGGTCGGGCCAGCCGGTGGCGTTGCGGAAGGTGCTGGAGGTCAGGCCGATCTGCCGGCCCATGGCCGTGATCATCTCGGCAAAGGCGCGCTCGGAGCCGGAAATGTGCTCGGCAAACACCACGCAGGCATCATTGCCGGACTGGATGATGACGCCGCGCGTCAGCTCCTCCACCGTGGCCGTGCTGCCGCGCTCCAGGAACATCTTGGAGCCGCCCATGCGCCAGGCGGCCTCGCTCACCGGCAATGGCTGGTCCATCCGCAGGCGCCCGGCCTTCACCTGCTCGAAGACCGCATACATGGTCATGAGCTTGGACATGGAGGCGGGCGGCATGCGCTCATCCGCCTGCTTGTTCAGCAGCGTGGCGCCGGTCTCGAAATCCACCAGGAGGACCGAACGCGCGATGGTGTCCACCGGCCCGATCGGCGATTGCGCGGGCGTGGCGGGCGGCCCGGCGGGGCGCGCGGGCGGGCGGTTCTGGGCCAGGGCCGGGGCAGCGAGCCCCAGCCCGGCCGTGGCCCCCATCATGACTCGGCGGAACATGGGAATCCCCTCGGCGAAGGGCCCAGTGCATACGCCCCCGCTCTATTCCACCGCAAGCCGGAGATCGGGCTGGCCCATGGCGAGGGCACGGGCGAGCGCCGCATCGGCCGCCGCGATGCTGGGATAGGGGCCGGAGCGGACGCGCCATTGCTGCTGCCGGCCCGGCGGGCCGAAGGGCTCGGCCCGGCCACCGATGCGGGCGGCCTGCGCCTGGGCGAGATCGCGCCGGAAGAAGCGCCCGGCCTCCAGCCAGATCTGGCCGAAGCCTGGTGCGCCGCGGATGACCTGTTCCGGCAGGCGCTCGGGCTCGCGGGCGGCGGTGGCGGTCACGGCCTCGGCGCGCGGGGTGGCCTGCACGGCCTGGGTGGTGCCGCGCGCGCCGGCCGGCGGGGCCAGGCTCTCGCGCTCGACGCGGCCGACCGGCGCGGTGGCGATCGGAAGCGGCGCCGCCTGCCCGGCCAGCCCCTCGATCGCGGCGCGGGAGGCATTGCCATCCAGCACCACGCGCGCCCGGAACGGCCCACTGGCGCCGAGCAGCGCGGCGGCGCGCGGCGAGACGGCGATGATGCGCCCGGCCTGGGCGGGCCCGCGCTCATGCACCCGCAGCCGCAGCGAGAGCCCGTTGTCCAGGTTCGTCACCGTGACGATGGCCGGCAATTGCAGCGTGCGATGGGCCGCGACCATGGCCGTGGCATCCCGCAACTCGCCATTGGCGGTCAGGCCCGTGGCTGCCGGCATGATGGCGGCGATGCCCGCCTCATCCAGGGCGAATTCCTCCTTGGGATAGGACCACAGACCGCCCTCGCGATAGGGCTCACCTAGGAAATAACGCGGCTGGGGCGCGGGCGTCTCGGCGCAGGCCGATAGGATCAACAGTCCAAGGAAAAGAAACCTCACGCCACCCGATCCGACAGTAATCCTACGGCCGTCGCGTAGAAATTCGACGGGTTGTAGCGGCGGATCGCCATGAAATTGGCGCCCACCATGAAGGCCTGGCTGTCCCCGCGGGACAGGCCCGGAATCACGACGGCCCATTCCCCGGGGCTGCCCGGCAGGCCGCCGCCGCTGGCGCGCGCCACGCCCATCCGGCTCCATTCGGCCATGGCGCGCATCTGGCGGTGATCGGCGATGCCGGTGTCGAAGCCGCTGGGCAGCAGCACCTCGAAGCCCCAGACCTCCCCTTCCCGCCAGCCATTGCGGCCGAGGTAATTGGCGATGGAGCCCAGCGCATCGGCCCGGCTGTCCCAGATGTCCCGCCGCCCGTCGCCGTCGAAATCCACGGCCAGGCGCTCGAAGCTGGTGGGCATGAATTGCGGGTGGCCCATGGCGCCGGCATGGCTGCCGCGCATACGGTCCACGCTCACATTGCCGGCGTCCAGGATGCGGAGCGCGGCCAGGAGCTCGGCGCGGAAGAAGGCGGCGCGGCGCCCCTCCCAGGCCAGCGTCGCCAGCGCCTCGATCACGTTGAAATTGCCGGTGAAGCCGCCGTAATTCGTCTCCAGCCCCCAGATCGCCACCACCACCCGGGCCGAGACCCGGAAGCGGGC
>JAIYDS010000120.1 GCA_027487385.1 Acetobacteraceae bacterium
ACGCGCGGGCGGGTGATGTTCGACGGGCAGGATCTCTCGCTGGCGCGCGCCGATTCCAAGCAGCGCAGCCGCATGCAGATGATCTTCCAGGACCCCTATGCCTCGCTCAATCCGCGCTGGCGCGTGGTGGACATCGTGGCCGAGCCCATCCGCGCCTTCGGCCTGATCGCGGACAAGCAGGCGATCCTCAACCGCGTGGGCGAATTGCTGACGCAGGTGGGCCTCTCGCCGCTCGATGGGCAGAAATACCCGCATGAATTCTCGGGCGGGCAGCGGCAGCGCATCTCCATCGCGCGGGCGCTGAGCTCCAATCCGGAATTCCTGGTCTGTGACGAGCCGACCTCGGCGCTCGATGTCAGCGTGCAGGCGCAGATCCTGAACCTGATGAAGGAACTCCAGACCCGGCTTGGCCTGACTTACCTCTTCATCAGCCACAACCTGGCCGTGGTGCGCCAGGTGAGTGACCGCATCGGCGTCATGTATCTGGGCAAGCTGGTGGAGCTCTCGCCGGCCGAGAGCCTCTTTCGGGCGCCGCGCCACCCCTATACCCGCGCGCTGATGGAGGCGATTCCGGATCTGGAGATGACGGGCCGCCAGCGCATCCCGGTGGGGGGCGAGGTTCCGAGCCCGATCAGCCCACCCTCCGGCTGCACCTTCCACCCGCGCTGCGCGCTGGCGAATGCGCGTTGCAAGGCGGAGGTGCCGGTGATGAAGCCGGCGGGCGATGCGCTTGTTGCCTGCCACGCTGTTGAGGAAGGCCGCGCCGCCGGCTGAAAGAAAAGGCCCCAGACCCCAATTTTTTCAATTCATCAATGATTTGGCTGGGATCGAGCGACCCCGAGGAAAGGGGTCTGGGGCCCCGGCCCCAGCCGCCGGAGGCCTTTTTTCTATCCCCCAAACGGCCGCGTCACCGCCCGCCCGCGTTCCAGCCCGAACAGCCCGCCCACCAGCAGCAGCCCGCCCAGCGCCGCGGCGATGGCGGCGAAGCCCGGCGCCACACGGCCTGGCGCCAGCCCATCGGTCAGCATGACGCCGACCACGGCGAGGATGAGGGTGAGGCCGACAAGGACGAGGCTGAGGCCGAGGCGCTGCATGGTGATGATCTCCTGAGCGCGGTTATGCCCGCCCCTCCAGGCGGCAAGAGGGAGGAAGCAGGGCATTTTCAGGGCAGGCTTGCCCAAGCGCCGGGCAAGTTGCGTCTCGCCGGAAAGGGGAGGAAGCTTGCGCAACAGAAACCAACAAGGTTGAGGTCCCCGATGCGTCGCTTCCTGCTTGCCGCTAGCCTCGCGGCCGCCTTTGCTGCCCCTGCGTGGGCCCAGACCCAGCCGCCGCTGCGCTGCGCGGTGGACGGCACCTTCGCGCCGCACGCCTTCCCCTCCTTGCAGGGTGGCGTGCAGGGCTTCCAGATTGATCTCTTCCGCGAGGTCGCGCGCCGGATGGGCCGTGAGATCGTGATCGACAGCGCCTCCTTCTCCGGCCTCATCCCCGCGATGAATGCCGGGCGCTACGATTTCCTCTGCGCGCCGACGACGGTGACGCCCGAGCGCGCGGCCAGCCTGCTCTTCACCGAGGGCTATCTCTGGACCGAGCTGCAATTCGGCATTCGCCGCGGCACGCCGCCCATCCGCTCGGAAGAGGATCTGCGCGGCAAGACCATCAGCGTGAACAAGGGCACGCCCTATGAGCAATGGGTGACCCGCAATGCCGAGCGCCTGAACCTGACGCTGCTCGCCTTCGACACCCAGCCCGATGCGGTGCAGGCGGTGATCCAGGGCCGCGCCTATGCCAACCTCTCCGGCAATACGGTGGTGCGCTATTCAGCCTCCCGCACGCAGCAATATGTGGCGGATTACGTGCTGCCCGGCACGCGCCTGCATTGGGGCACGCCCTTCCGCCAGGACAGCGGCGCGCTCCGCAACCAGGTGGAAGACGTGCTGACCTGCATGAAGCGCGATGGCTTCATCGCCCGCATCAGCGAGCGCTGGTTCGGCAATGCGCCGGGGCCGGATCAGGCGGAGCGGATGGAATTCCCGGGCTATGGCCCGCCCGGCCTGCCGGGCTACGACCCGACGCCGCAGAACCCGCGTTGCGGTTGATGGGC
This sequence comes from Acetobacteraceae bacterium, assembly GCA_027487385.1. GTDB lineage: Bacteria > Pseudomonadota > Alphaproteobacteria > Acetobacterales > Acetobacteraceae > Roseococcus. The sequence goes on from JAIYDS010000120.1 coordinate 2,102, forward strand.
TGACATGCCCGCGACGCGGAGGGTTGGTGTGGCGGCTGCGCGTCGCGGGCCCGCGTAGATGTCCGGCTGGGACCGCTTCGCCGACAGCTTCCTCAACGCCCGCGTCGCCGCCGAATACACCCCCAAGATCATCGAGGGGCTGTGGCTGACGCTCGCACTCGCCGGCTGCATCATCGTGACCGGCGTGCTGGTGGGGCTGGTGCTGGCCGTGATCCGCGCCATGGGGGTGCGGCCGGTCAACTGGCTGATCATCTTCGCGGTGGATCTGTTCCGCGCCCTGCCGCCACTCGTCATCATCGTGCTGCTCTATTTCGGGCTGCCGGCGGCGGGTGTTTCCATGTCCGGCTTCGTGGCGGCCTGGCTGGCGCTTTCCCTCGTGCTCATGGCCTTCGCCGAGGAGATCTTCTGGGCCGGCATCACCGCCGTGCCGCAGGGCCAATGGGAGGCCTCGCGCAGCCTGGGGCTGGGCTTCCTCGTCACCTTCGGGCTGGTGGTGCTGCCGCAGGCGGTGCGCATGGTGATCCCGCCTTTGGTGAACCGCACCATCGCCATCACCAAGGGCACCGCACTCGCCTCCGTGGTGGCGGTGCCGGAAATCCTGGGGGCGGCGCAGGCGGGCGTTTCCTTTTCCTTCAACCCGACGCCGCTGACGCTGGGCGCCATCGCCTATCTCATCCTCTTCCTGCCCGTGGTGATCGCCGGGCGGTGGGTCGAGCAGCACTACAAGGCGAAGCGCTAGCGCCATGCAGGATTTCATCGAGGCCTTCTTCAACTTCCAGATCCTGGCCGAGGCCTGGCCCATCCTTCTGGATGGCCTCGGCCAGACGCTGCTGCTCTCGGCCGTGGTCGTGCCGCTTGGGCTGCTGGGCGGCTTGATCCTCGCCATCCTCTCGACGGTGAAGAGCCCCTGGGTGCGCTGGCCGCTCATGGCCTGGGTGGATGTGTTTCGTGCCCTGCCGCCCCTGGTGCTGCTGGTCTTCGTCTATGCCGGCCTGCCCTTCGCGGGGCTGGAGGTGAGCGCCTTCGCGGCCGTCGCCATCGGCTTCTTCCTCAACACCGGCGCCTATTACGGCGAGATCCTGCGCGCCGGCATCGCCAGCGTGCCGGTAGGGCAGGCCGAAGCCGCACGCTCCCTGGGGCTGGGCCGCTGGCAGACCATGCGCCTGATCGTGCTGCCGCAGGCGGTGCGCAATGTGCTGCCGGACCTGATCTCCAACACGCTGGAAGTGGTGAAGCTCACCTCCATCGCCGCCGTGGTGGCCATGCCGGAACTGCTGTTCCAGGCGCGCCAGGCGCAAAGCGTCACCTTCAACGCGACGCCGATCATGGCGGCGGCGGTGGCCTATTTCATCCTGCTTTGGCCGGTGGTGCGGCTTCTCTCCAAGTTGGAGAACAAGCAGTTGGCCCGCAGGGCATAAAAAATGGGCCTCCGGCGGCTGGGGCCGAGAGGCCCCAGACCCCAGGACTTAGAGGTCCTTCAGGACCGCCCAGAGGTCGTTCTTGACCTCGAAGCCGATGCCGGGGACGTCCGGCATGGCGACGCGGCTGTTCTCGACAGGCACGCCCGAAGCAAAGCCACCGAAGGGCGCGAAGACCTCGGGGTAGCTCTCATTACCGCCCAACCCCAGGCCGGTTGCGATGTTCAGCGCGAATTGATGCCCGCCATGCGGCACGCAGCGCCGCGGTGACCAGCCATGCTCGCGCAGCATCACCAGCGTGCGGAGATATTCCACCAGGCCGTAGGAGAGGGCCGGGTCGAATTGCAGGATGTCGCGATCCGGGCGCAGCCCGCCATGGCGGATCAGGTTGCGCGCATCCAGCATGCTGAACAGGTTCTCGCCGGTGGCGAGTGGCGGGCCGTAATTCTCGGCCAGCGTCGCATGGGTGGAATAATCCAGCGGGTCCAGCGGCTCCTCATACCAGCGCAGTCCAAAGCCCTGGATGGCCGCGCCGTAGCTCAGCGCCGCATGCAGCCCGAAGCGCCCATTCACATCCACGCAGAGGCGCGAGCCATCGCCATCCAGCAGCTTCAAGACGGCCTCGATCCGGTTGAGATCGAGCAGCAGCGCCTCGCGCAGCGGCATGCCGGGCGAGCCGCCGATCTTCATCTTCACCACGGAATAGCCCATGCCGAGGTAGCGCTTCATCTCCTCGACCAGGCCCTCCACATCCTTGCCCGGATGGTAGTAGCCACCCGCCGCATAGACCCAGGCCGTGGCGTCATGCCGGCCGCCATTGAAGCGGTCACTCAGCAGTTTCCAGAGCGGCACGCCGGCCAGCTTCGCCGCCGCATCCCAGAGCGCCATGTCCAGCACGCCGACGGCCACCGAGCGGTCGCCATGCCCGCCCGGCTTCTCGTTCTTCATCATCGCCGTCCAGGCGGGCGTGGGGTCGAAGCCGCCATCCGCATGGCCCGGCAATTCGCCGGCTTCCTCCAGGCGGGGGATGAAGCGCTCGGCCAGCAGCCCGGGCTGGGCATAGCGGCCATTGCTGTTGAAGCCGTAGCCCGTGGCCTTTCGGCCATCGCCCGACTCCACGGTGATGGCGACCACGCTCGCCGTCATCTTGGAGAAGTCGATATAGGCATTGGCGATGGCGCTGCTGATCGGCACCACGCCCTGGCGGATGGCGGTGATCTTCACCTCAGACGGCCTTTTGCGCGCGCAGGGCCGCGATTTCCTCGGCCGAGAAGCCGAATTCCGCCAGCACCTCATCCGTGTGCTCGCCGCGCTCCGGCGTGGGGCGGCGGGCGCAGGGCACGCCTTCGATCTGCATCGGCGCGCGCACCGTCTTCTGCGTGCCGAGCAGCGGGTGCTGCACCTCCATCTCCATGCCCAGATGCTGCACCTGGCGATCGGCGAAGACCTGGTCCATCGAATAGACCGGGCCGCAGGGCACGCCGGCCTCGTTGAAGCGGCTCACCCAATACTCGCTGGTGTTGGTGCCGATCACCGCCTGCAGCATGGCGTTGGTCTTGGCGCGGTTCTTGGTGCGCAGCTTGTCATTCGCCACATCGGGGTCCTTGGCCGCTTCCTCGATGCCGAGGACGGCGACGATTCGCTCCCACATGTTCTGCCCGCCGCCGGCCAGGTTCACCACGCCATCGGTGGTCTGGAAGAGGCCCGTGGGGGTGGTGGTCGGGTGGTCATTGCCGGCCTGCTGCGGCACCTCGCCCTTCATGGTCCAGCGCGTGGCCTGGAAATCCATCATGCCGATCATGGCTTCCAGCAGGCTCACATGCACCCAGCGGCCCTTGCCGGTCTGCTCGCGATCCAGCAGCGCGACCATGATGCCGAGCGCGCAGTAAAGGCCGGAGGTGAGGTCGGCCACCGGGATGCCGACGCGCACCGGGCCCTGGCCCGGAAGGCCCGTCACCGACATCAGCCCGCCCATGCCCTGGGCGATCTGGTCGAAGCCCGGCCGCTTCGCGTAGGGCCCGGTCTGGCCGAAGCCGGAGATGGAGCCCAGCACGATGCGCGGGTTGATCTTGGACAGCGTCTCGTAATCCAGCCCGAGGCGCGTCTTCACATCGGGGCGGTAGTTTTCCACCACCACATCGGCCTTCTCGACCATGCGGTGCAGCACCGCCCGGCCCTCTGCGGATTTCAGGTTCAGCGTCATGCCGCGCTTGTTGCGATGGACCAGCTGGAAGTCCGGCCCATGCCGCTCGCCCCCCATGCCCTTGCTGGTGTCCACCTCGTCCGTCGCCTCGATCTTGATGACGTTCGCGCCCCAGTCGGCCAGCTGCCGCACGCAGGTGGGGCCCGAGCGGACGCGGGTGAGGTCGAGGACGGTGAAGCGGGACAAGGGCATCATGGCGTGGGCCTCCAGATTTTCGCGGGGCATCTTCCACCGCGCGCGGTTCGCTGCAACCCTCCCAACCACACGAATGAGGGAATCCCGCCATGTCCGATGAACTTCTGATCGAACGCCGCGACGGCATCGTCTTTGTCACGCTCAACCGGCCCCAGGCGCGCAACGCCATGACCTTCCCGATGTATGAGGGCCTCGCCAAGCTCGCCACCGAGGCGAACACGGATGACAGCGTGAAGGTCATCGTCATCACTGGCGCCGGGGAAAAGGCCTTTGCCGCCGGCACCGACATCAGCCAATTCGTGAATTTCCGCACGGCCGAGGATGCGCTGGCCTATGAGGAAAAGATCGACCGCATCATGACCGCGCTCGAGACCTGCGTGAAACCCACCATCGCCGCCATCGCCGGCGCCTGCACGGG
>JAIYDS010000027.1 GCA_027487385.1 Acetobacteraceae bacterium
GCCCAAGGGGCATGATTTCGTGATCGACCGGCGCCGGGCCGCGCCCGCCGTCGCCCGCCACATGAGCGTGACCGGCGGCTGATGCTGAACGACCTCGCCACCCGCCTGACGCTGCCCGGATTGCCGGAATGGACCGGGCTGGTGGCGCTGCTGGTGCTGGCCTTGCTGGCGCTCTGCCTGCTGGTGATGCCCTTCTCGGTCTTTGGGCTGAAGGGCCGGCTCGATTCCATCGAGGCGCAGCTGGATGACCTGCGCGCCGATCTCCGCGTGCTCGCCGCCCGCCAGCCCGAGGGGCGGCGCGAGGCCTGGGATGTGGCGCCCACCTTGCCCGAGCCCCCTTCCCCCTCCCCGACACCGAGCGGCCGCGCCGAGCCGCGCATCTCCTGGCCGCGCCAGCCTTGAGCCTGGCCCGGCGGGCCCTGGTCCTGGTGCTGCTGCCCCTCACGGCCCCGGCGCAGCCGGCGGTGGATCACAAGCAGGGCGTGCTCGGCCATCTCTCGGCGCAGATCGGCACCACCAACACCCCCATCGTGCTGAATGACCCGGCGGTGCGGCGCAACCTCTCGCTCCTGCTGGGCGATCCCGGCGTGCGGCTGCTGATGAGCAACATGCAGCAGGTGGCGCCCATCGCCTTCGACGGCACGGCGCTGGTGCTGCGCGGCACCCGTGTCGGCGGGGTGGGCGAGCAGGAGGTCTTCCTCACCATCCGTCCCCGTGATGGAGTGATGGAGGTCGCGATGCTCACCGCCGGCCGCGTGCGTTTCGTCTCGCAACGCCCCTCGGGCGAGCGGAGCGAGATGCTCGATCCGCAACTGGCGCGCTGGGGGGTTTCCCGCGGCGTGCCGCTGGACGAACGGCGGGTTCCGCCCTCTGTCAGATAACTGGCCACAGGATAGGGTCCGCCATGCGCATCTCCGCCATCCAGATGAACCAGACCAGCGACAAGGCGGCCAATCTCGACCAGGCGCGCCGCCTGATCGAGGCCGCGCTGGCGGCCGACCGGCCGGACCTGATCACCCTGCCCGAGACCTGGACCAATCTGGGCGGCGGGCGAGAGGCGCGGGCGGCGGCGGCGGAACCGCTGCCCGAGCCCGGGGGCACGGGCGGCGCCGCCTATGAATTCCTGCGCGGCGTGGCGAAGGGGGCGGGCATCCATGTGCATGGCGGCTCGATCATCGAGCAGGGGCCAGAAAAATTCTTCAACACCACGGTGGTCTTTGATCCGAGCGGCACGGAAATCGCCCGCTACCGCAAGATCCACCTCTTCGACATCACCGGCCCCGATGGCACCGGCTATCGCGAAAGCGCGCTGTATGGCGCGGGCGGTGAGCTGGTCACCTTCGCGGCGCAGGGCGTCACCTTCGGCTGCACCATCTGCTACGACATGCGCTTCCCCGAGCAATATCTGGCCCTGCGCCGCAAGGGGGCGGAGGTGATCTTCGTGCCCTCGAACTTCACGCTGATGACCGGCAAGGATCATTGGGAGGTGCTGCTGCGCGCCCGCGCCATCGAGACGCAATGCTGGATCGTCGCCGCAGCCTCCTGGGGCGCCTATGAGGAGCGCGGGGCGACGCGCCAGGTCTATGGCCATTCCCTCATCGCCGACCCCTGGGGCCATGTGGTGGCCAAGGCGAGCGACGGCATCGGCTGGACCACGGCGCGCATTGATCCGGCCGTCACGGCCAAGGTGCGGCGGGACATGCCGGTGCTTGAACATCGGCGGCTGGCGTGAGCGCTTCGCCCTGCCCCGATCGTGAAGCGCCGCAGGCGCGCAGCGTGAATCGGTGGCACACATGACCAAGATTTCCTTCCTCGCCTCCGCCGCCCCGCCCGCGCAGGAGGCGCTGGCCCGGCTGGTCGCGCTGTATGGCGATGTCCCGCCGCAGGAGGCGGAGTTCATCGTGGCCCTGGGCGGCGATGGGCTGATGCTGGAGACGCAGCACCGCTTCCTCGGCCGCAACGCGCCGATCTATGGGATGAACCGCGGCAGCGTCGGCTTCCTGATGAATTCCTACCGCGAGGAGGATCTGCCCGCGCGGCTGCGGGCGGCCCAGGCCGCGCATCTGCACCCGCTGCGCATGCGCGCCCATTCCGCCACCGGCACTCATGCCTCGCTGGCCATCAACGAGGTCTCGCTGCTGCGCGAGCAGCGCCAGGCGGCCAAGCTGCGCATCCTGGTGGATGGCAAGGAACGCCTGCCGGAACTGATCTGCGACGGCATCCTGATTTCCACCCCGGCCGGCAGCACCGCCTATAACCTCTCGGCGCATGGGCCCATCGTGCCGCTGGATGCGCGGCTGCTGCCGCTGACGCCGATTTCCGCCTTCCGGCCGCGGCGCTGGCGGGGCGCGCTGCTGCCCTCCGCCGCGCGCGTCGTCTTCGAGGTGCTGGAGCCGGAAAAACGCCCCGTCTCGGCGACGGCCGACTACACCGAGGTGCGCGATGTCCGCCGCGTCGAGGTGCGGGAGGATCGCAGCATCACCATGACCATGCTGTTCGACCCGGATCGCAGCCTCTCCGAGCGGATCATCGCGGAGCAGTTCACGGTGTGAGGCAGAAACGAGGGCCTCCGGCGGCTGGGGCCGGGGCCCTAGACCCCGATCCTTGGCGCCGACCTTGCAAGGCCGCGCGGTGCTGGGGTCTGGGGCCTCTCGGCCCCAGCCGCCGGAGGCCCTTGTGAGCCCCGGTGGCGGCATGAGCGGCACGGGCTTCCTGCCGCTGGCGCTCTCCGGCGCGGCGGCGACCTGCGTGGGCGTGGGCTTGGCGCGCTTCGCCTTCGTGCCGCTCTTCCCCGCCCTGGTCGAAGCCGGCTGGGTGAGCGGGGCCGAGGCGGGCTTGCTCGGCGCGGCGGCGCTCGCCGGCTATGTCGGTGGTGCCATGGGCGCGCAGGCGTTGGGCCGGCGCATCGGCACCAGGCCGGCCCTGGCGCTGGGCATGGGGGGCGCGCTGCTCTCGCTGCTGGCCTGCGCCATTCCGGGCGGGCTGTTCTGGCTGCTGCCCTGGCGGCTCCTGGCGGGGCTGGCGGGGGGCGTGCTGATGTCCCTGGCTGGCCCGGCCATCCAGCGCGCCGTGCCGCCGGAGCGGCGGGGCCTGGCCTCGGGCGTGGTGGTGAGCGGCGTGGGGGGCGGGATTTTCCTGGGCGCCGCCCTGCTGCCGCCCCTTCTGCTCTCCGGCCCCAGCGCGGGCTGGCTGGGGCTAGCTGGCCTGACCGCGCTGCTCTGGGCCTTTGCCCAGCCGCGCTTCCCGCGCGACCCGGCGGGGCGCGATGCCGCGCTGGCGCCACCGGCGGTGCCCGGGCTGCTGCTGGCTTATGCGCTCTCCGGCGCTGGGATGGTGCCGCACATGGTCTATCTGGCGGATTTCGCCGCGCGCGGCTTTGGCCTCGGCATCCTGGCCGGCAGTGGCCTCTGGATGATGTTTGGCCTGGGGGGGCTGCTGGGCACGCTGCTCGGCGGGCGGGTGGCGGATCGGCTGGGCGGTGCGCGGGCCGTGCGGCTCTGGCTGGGCGTGCAGGTCGCGGCGCTCTGCCTCGTGCTGCTGCCCTGGTGGCCCGCCTTGCCACTCGCCGCCCTGGCCGGCGGCTTTGCGGGCGTGGGTGTCTCGGCCGTCACGCTCGCCTGGGCGCGGGAGGTGGCGGGCGCGGCCGCGGGCGCGCTCTGGGTGCGGGCCACCATCGCCTATGCCGTGGCGCAGGCGGTGGCGGCCTTCGCCCTGGCGGGGATCTTCGGCGCCTCGGGCGAGAGCCATGCGCTGGTCTTCGCGATCGGCCTGCTGCTCTCGGCGGGGGCCTGGTTCGCCGCGCGCCCGACTTGACGGATCAGGCCGTCTGTGGTGCCGAACGACATGAGCAACACCCCCGCCCAGCACGACCGCATCCTCATCCTCGATTTCGGCAGCCAGGTGACGCAGCTCATCGCGCGCCGCCTGCGCGAGTCGGGCGTCTATTGCGAGATCTGGCCGTTCAACGCGGCGCCCGAGGCGCGAATCCGCGCCTTCGCACCCAAGGGCATCATCTTCTCCGGCGGCCCGGCCTCCGTGACCGAGGGCGATAGCCCGCGCGCGCCGGACTATGCCTTCGAATCCGGCCTGCCCATCCTCGGCATCTGCTACGGCCAGCAGACGCTCGCGCATCAGCTGGGCGGCACGGTCGAGGGCGGGCATGCGCGCGAATTCGGCCGCGCCATCGTCACCGTCACCTCCGATTGCCCGATCACACAGGGCGTCTGGGCCAAGGGCGCGCAAGAGACGGTCTGGATGAGCCATGGTGACCGCATCACGGTCCTGCCCCCCGGCTTCCGGGTGGTGGCGGAGAGCGAAGGTGCGCCTTTCGCGCTGATCGCCAATGATGAGCGCCGCTACTACGGCACCATGTTCCACCCCGAGGTGGTGCACACGCCGCACGGCGCCGCCCTGCTGCGCAACTTCACCCATGGCGTCTGCGGCTGCACCGGCGATTGGACCATGGCCGGCTACCGCGCCGAGACCATCGCCAAGATCCGCGCCCAGGTGGGAAATGGGCGGGTGGTCTGCGGGCTGTCCGGCGGCGTGGATTCCTCGGTGGCGGCGGTGCTGCTGCATGAGGCGATCGGCGACCAGCTCACCTGCATCTATGTGGATCACGGGCTGATGCGCGCGAACGAAAGCGCGCAGGTGGTGAAGACCTTCCGCGACCGCTTCAACATCAAGCTGATCCATCGCGACGCGAGCGAGTTGTTCCTCGGCCAGCTCTCCGGCGTCACCGACCCCGAGCAGAAGCGCAAGATCATCGGCCGCCTCTTCATCGAGGTCTTCGAGGAGGAGCAGAACAAGATCGGCGGCGCCGATTTCCTGGCGCAGGGCACGCTCTATCCGGATGTGATCGAGAGTGTCTCCGCCACCGGCGGGCCTTCGGTGACGATCAAGAGCCACCACAATGTGGGCGGCCTGCCCGAGGGCATGCGCATGCAGCTGGTGGAGCCGCTGCGCGAGCTCTTCAAGGATGAGGTGCGCGTGCTGGGCCGCGAGCTCGGCATCCCCGAGGAGATCGTGGGCCGCCACCCCTTCCCGGGCCCGGGCCTGGCCATCCGCATCCCCGGTGAAGTCACGCGCGAGAAGGCCGATCTGCTGCGCCAGGTGGATACGATCTATCTGGAAGAGATCCGCAACGCCGGCCTCTATGACGTGATCTGGCAGGCCTTCGCCGTGCTGCTGCCGGTGCGCACCGTGGGTGTCATGGGCGATGGGCGGACCTACGACATGGCTTGTGCCTTGCGGGCGGTGACCAGCACGGATGGCATGACGGCAGAGTTTTATCCCTTCGACATGGGGTTTCTGGGGCGGGTGGCGAACCGCATCGTGAATGAGGTGCGGGGGGTGAACCGCGTGACCTATGACATCACGAGCAAGCCGCCGGGGACGATCGAGTGGGAGTGACGCCGCCCCAGGCCCGCGCCGGCGGCACCCCTCACCGCAGCCGGCAATCCGCCCCCATCATCAGCAGCCGCGCCCCCGGTGGCGCGGGATTCCCACCCACCAGCGTCACCTCCGCATAGGCGGGCCGGGTGAAGATGGCCCGGCGCGCCACCGCATCCCGGATGCCGGGCACAAAGGCGATGGCGATGGGCCCCGCCTGCTGCGCCAAGGCGGCGTCGAGCGCGGGCAGGAAGGCGGCCTGGCATATCCCGGCGCGATACAGCCGCCACTGGCCCATCGCGTGGTTGGCGAGCATCAGCCCGGTCCCCACCGCCAGCACGGCCAGGGCGAGGCGCGCGCGGCGGCGCCAGGCCTCGCGCCAGAGCAGGGCCGTCAGCACCGCCAAGGGCAGGGCCGAGGCGTAGAGGTAATGCGCCCCGGGCTCGCGCAGGGGCAGCACGGGCAGCAGGAACACGAAATAGGCGGCGACATAGAGCGCCGCGAGCCGCCAGCCGAACCAGCGCCCGGCCAGCGCCACGAAGGCCGCATGCAGCAGCCCCGCCCCCAGGAAGGCCGGCAGCCCGAGCCGCGCCTGGCGCGGAAAATCCGTCAGATGCGGCAGGAAGGGGTAGTTCCAGTAGCCTGAGAGGGACCGGCCGATGAATTTTCCCGTCGGCGCATAGTAGCCCGCCGCGCCGGTTCGCCCCGCGAGGGTCGCCTCGATGGCCGGCAGCCGCACCAGGAGATAGGCGAGCACCGGGAGGGAACCCAGCGCCAGCACCACGGCCACCCGCCGCCAGGGCCAGGCCGCGCCCGGGTTCAGCGCATGATGCACGCCGGCCACCACCAGCAGCGCCAGCGGCAGCGTCGCCGCCGCCTCCTTGGAGAGCGCGGCCCCCGTGGCGGCGGCGGCCAGGGCCAGGCCGCGCCGCAGCGTGATCCCATCGGAAAGGATGCCCCAGGCCGCCCAGGCCGCCAGCAACGCGAACAAGGCCAGCCAGCGATCAAAGGAAGCGGCGACCCAGCCGGTGGAGGCGATGGTGAGCGGCGATGCGGCGAAAAAGAGCCCCGCGAGCAGGGCAAGCCCGATCGGCGCGCCGCGCCGCTGCAACGCCAGCGCCAGGAGCGAGGCGATCAACCCATGCATCAGCACGTCCAGCAGATGGGCGAGGAAGGGCGCGGGTTCGAGCAGCAAGGCGCTGAGCCCCTGTTGCACAAAGCCGATCGGCCGCACCGGATGGCCGAACTCCGGCCCGGCATGGGGCAGGCCATAGGCGCGGAAGAAGTCCCACAGCCCGCGACCGCGGATATGGTCCAGCCGTTCCCATTCGTCGTGGCTGAAGAAGCCGGGATTCGCCAGGACCAGCGGGTGCAGCAGCAGCGCGGCCAGCAGCGGGAGGAGCAGCCAGGCCGCGTGGCCGCCGGGCGACCCGTGACGCGATTCAGGGAGCACGCCGCCAGCCTGGACGGGCAAGGGGCGCATGTGGTTGGTCAGGCTCAGGGCGGCTTCTCCTCACCACCCGCTGCCGGTGGCCGGGATGCAGATGGCACAGACATGCCGGACAACGCCATGGCAGGGCGGCACCCGGCATGCGAGGGTGAGCGACCGCCCCGCCGCCGGGCCGGGTTATCCCCACCAAATGAGAGGATTCACATCTTCTTCGCATTTGCGGGGCTTGCGACACGGATTCACGCTGCCCTACACCTAGTAATGGTGGTTGATCGGGCGCCGACCCCCAATCCCTAGGCCAAGGGGAGGCCAGGTGGGGGGCCGGACCGAAACCGGATCGTCATGGTCCTGCCGCCCGTGCCGCTAGTCCCGCCCGAGGCTTGCGGTGCGCCTGGAACCGGGGTGCCTGGGGAGTGCCACATGTCCGGAATGCTGGCCGAGGTTGGGGAAGATCGCGCCACCAACCCGCTCGATGTGCTCGAACAGATCGTCATCGCCAATGAATGGA